>NZ_CP113065.1:3277500-3577500 GCF_026625825.1 Pseudoxanthomonas sp. SL93
ACCATCCTCCAAGGCTAAATACTCCTGACCGACCGATAGTGAACCAGTACCGTGAGGGAAAGGCGAAAAGAACCCCGGAGAGGGGAGTGAAATAGACCCTGAAACCGTGTGCGTACAAGCAGTAGGAGCCCGCAAGGGTGACTGCGTACCTTTTGTATAATGGGTCAGCGACTTACTGTTCGTGGCAAGCTTAACCGTATAGGGGAGGCGAAGGGAAACCGAGTCTGATAAGGGCGCATAGTCGCGGGCAGTAGACCCGAAACCGGGTGATCTAGTCATGCCCAGGGTGAAGGTGCCGTAACAGGTACTGGAGGCCCGAACCCACTCCCGTTGCAAAGGTAGGGGATGAGGTGTGATTAGGAGTGAAAAGCTAATCGAACCCGGAGATAGCTGGTTCTCCTCGAAAGCTATTTAGGTAGCGCCTCGTATGAATCTTCTTGGGGGTAGAGCACTGTTATGGCTAGCGGGACATCGCGTCTTAGCAAACCATGGCAAACTCCGAATACCAAGACAGAATGTACGGGAGACACACGGCGGGTGCTAACGTCCGTCGTGAAAAGGGAAACAACCCAGACCCACAGCTAAGGTCCCAAATTCATCGCTAAGTGGAAAACGATGTGGAAAGGCACAGACAGCCAGGAGGTTGGCTTAGAAGCAGCCACCCTTTAAAGAAAGCGTAATAGCTCACTGGTCGAGTCGGTCTGCGCGGAAGATTTAACGGGGCTAAGCGATGAACCGAAGCTTGGGGTGCATAACTTTGTTATGCGCGGTAGAGGAGCGTTCCGTAAGCCGTTGAAGGTGACTTGAGAAGGTTGCTGGAGGTATCGGAAGTGCGAATGCTGACATGAGTAACGATAATGCGGGTGAAAAGCCCGCACGCCGAAAGCCCAAGGTTTCCTTGCGCAACGTTAATCGACGCAGGGTTAGTCGGTCCCTAAGGCGAGGGCGAAAGCCGTAGTCGATGGGAAGCAGGTTAATATTCCTGCACCTCGCGTGAGTGCGATGGAGGGACGGAGAAGGTTAGGTGTACCGGGCGTTGGTTGTCCCGGGGAAAGGCGGTAGGTTTGGATCTTTGGCAAATCCGGGATCCTTTAAGACCGAGCACCGAGACGAGTCCTTTTGGACGAAGTCACTGATACCACGCTTCCAGGAAAAGCTCCTAAGCTTCAGCTCACGCAGACCGTACCGTAAACCGACACAGGTGGGTAGGATGAGAATTCTCAGGCGCTTGAGAGAACTCGGGTGAAGGAACTAGGCAACATGGCACCGTAACTTCGGGAGAAGGTGCGCCCTTGATGGTGGCTACATGCGTAGCTGAGCTGTCGAGGGCCGCAGAAACCAGGCCGCTGCGACTGTTTATCAAAAACACAGCACTCTGCAAACACGAAAGTGGACGTATAGGGTGTGACGCCTGCCCGGTGCTGGAAGGTTAATTGATGGGGTCAGCCGCAAGGCGAAGCTCTTGATCGAAGCCCCAGTAAACGGCGGCCGTAACTATAACGGTCCTAAGGTAGCGAAATTCCTTGTCGGGTAAGTTCCGACCTGCACGAATGGCGTAACGACAGCGGCGCTGTCTCCACCCGAGACTCAGTGAAATTGAAATCGCTGTGAAGATGCAGCGTTCCCGTGGCAAGACGGAAAGACCCCGTGAACCTTTACTATAGCTTTACATTGAACGTTGAGTTCGTCTGTGTAGGATAGGTGGGAGGCTATGAAACCGAGGCGCTAGCTTCGGTGGAGCCAACCTTGAAATACCACCCTGATGTGCTTGACGTTCTAACCTAGGTCCGTAATCCGGATCGGGGACCATGTATGGTGGGTAGTTTGACTGGGGCGGTCTCCTCCCAAAGAGTAACGGAGGAGCTCGAAGGTACGCTCAGCGCGGTCGGACATCGCGCACTGTGTGCAAAGGCATAAGCGTGCTTGACTGCGAGATCGACGGATCAAGCAGGTACGAAAGTAGGACTTAGTGATCCGGTGGTTCTGTATGGAAGGGCCATCGCTCAACGGATAAAAGGTACTCCGGGGATAACAGGCTGATACCGCCCAAGAGTTCATATCGACGGCGGTGTTTGGCACCTCGATGTCGGCTCATCACATCCTGGGGCTGTAGTCGGTCCCAAGGGTATGGCTGTTCGCCATTTAAAGTGGTACGCGAGCTGGGTTCAGAACGTCGTGAGACAGTTCGGTCCCTATCTGCCATGGGCGTTGGAGATTTGAGAGGGGCTGCTCCTAGTACGAGAGGACCGGAGTGGACGAACCTCTGGTGTTCCGGTTGTCACGCCAGTGGCATTGCCGGGTAGCTATGTTCGGAAGCGATAACCGCTGAAAGCATCTAAGCGGGAAGCGCGCCTCAAGATGAGATCTCCCGGGGCACAAGCCCCCTAAAGGAACCATCAAGACTAGGTGGTTGATAGGTCAGGTGTGTAAGTGGGGCAACCCATTGAGCTAACTGATACTAATGATCCGTGCGGCTTGACCATATAACCTCAAGTGGCCTTGGACTCGACGATATCGTCAGAGAAAATCCAATGCCCGCTACGTCACAAGACCCTATGAGAGATTGGCGCCTTAATCCGTTCCTTGGATGGCGACGCTCCAACCCTCTCCCTGGTGAAATTAGCGCTGTGGTCCCACCCGTTCCCATCCCGAACACGGAAGTGAAACGCAGCCGCGCCGATGGTAGTGTGGCTTAAGCCATGCAAGAGTAGGTCATCGCCAGGGGCTTTACCCCAAACCCCCGTCCGTATGGACGGGGGTTTTTTATTGCTCCGCTTTCGCCAACAATCGAGGCTTGACCATCTCAAGGGCGATGCGCATGAAGTTTTCTCCGGGACTGGCGGCGGCGTTGGCGTTGCTTTGTTGCTCGCCCAGCGTGGCAGCCGTCGATCAGGTGTCGCCGCGCGCGCGTCAGGTACACGACGCGGCACTGGTGCTGGACACGCACCTCGATACGCCCGCCAATCTCCGCCGCCCCGGCTGGAGCATTGCAGACAACCACCAGCACGAAGGAGACCTGTCGCAGGTCGATCTGCCACGGATGAAATCCGGTGGCCTGGATGGCGGTTTCTGGGTGGTCTACACCGCGCAGGGTGCGCGCGACGTGGAAGGCAATCGCGCCGCCCGCGATCATGGCCTGGAGAGGCTCACCAGCATCCACGAGATGCTGGCCGCCCACGCAGACGCCTTGGAGCTCGCCCTGACGGCCGAGGATGCCGAACGTATCGCCGCATCCGGCAAGCGCGTGGCCTTCATCAGCATGGAGAACGCCGCACCCCTCGCCTCGGATCCCAGCCTGCTGACGGCGTACCACCGCCTCGGCCTGCGGATGCTGGGCATCACGCATGTGCGCAACAATGACTTCGGTGACTCCTCCACGGACCCCAAGGGTGCGGAATGGAACGGACTCAGCCCGGCGGGCAAGGCGCTCGTGGGCGAGGCCAACCGGCTGGGCATCGTGCTTGATGCATCCCATGCCAGCGATGCGGTGTTCGACCAGTTGCTGGCGTTGTCGCGGGCGCCGATCGTCCTGTCGCACACAAGTGCGGACGCGGTCTACGATCATCCACGCAACATCGACGATGAGCGCATCCGCCGCCTGGCAGCCAAGGGAGGCGTCATCCACGTCAATGCCTTTGGTGGTTACCTGATCCCGACGCCTAAGATTCCCGCGCGCGAGCAGGCGTTGGACGTGCTGAGCAAGGAGTATGGCCCCGAAGGGAAGATGCCGGTCGACCGCATACCCGCCTACCTTGCGGCACGACGCGCCATCGAAGCGCGCTACCCGGTGAAGCGTGCCACGCTCGACGACTACATGGCCCATCTGTTGCACATACTGAAGGTGGCGGGTCCGGAACACGTGGGCATCGGTGCCGATTGGGATGGCGGCGGCGGCGTGGTGGGGCTGGAAGATGTCGCCGCATTGCCGTTGATCACGGAGCGTCTGCTGCGCGCCGGCTACAGTGAGCAGGATGTCCGCAACATCTGGGGAGGCAATCTGCTCCGGGTGCTCCGTCAGGCGCAGGCGGCGGGCAGTGCAGGGAATCAGAACGCTCCGGGTTCGTCCTTGTAGCTCCACGCCGGCGTCGCTGGGCAGCGCGACCCCGCCTGCAACGGCGGGCGAGCGGTTACGGGCGCTTCGCCGTCCCGCCGATGCATGCGAGTGGAAATGAAGTCAGCTCATGATCGAAACCATCACGCCTCGCCGATTCGCACGGCCGTTTGCCGGCGATATCCCCAAGCACTGGCTGCCGGACAACGAGGTGGTGTCTTCCATTCTCAACGCCTACACGATTCTGGTGCCGGCAAACGAGAGCTTCTACATCCGCACCTTGAAGGCATGTCTGTCGCGCATCGACAGCAGCGAGCTGCGCGCCCGCTGCCAGGATTTCATCCTTCAGGAGGCGCAGCATGGCGTGGCGCACAAGCGCTACTGGCGCAATCTCGATGCGCAAGGCTATCGCTTCCGCGGCTTTGAGGCGCAGGTCGACAGGCTGGTGTTCCGCCTCATCGAACGGGTGGCACCGTTGGGGCTCCGCCTGTCGCTGGTGAGCTGCGTTGAGCACATCAACGCGTATCTGGGCCATGAGTTCCTGTCACAGCACATCCTTGCCGACGCCGATCCGCGCATGCGCGACCTGATGGAATGGCACTTCGCCGAAGAGATCGAGCACCGGCGCGTCGCCTTCGACGTGCTGCAGGCCGTCTCACCCCGTTACCCCACACGCGTGCTCGGGTTTGCGCTGACGGCGGGCCTGTTCTATGCGCTGCTCACCAGTCTGTCGATCGCCTTGCTGGCGCAGGACGGCATCCTGTGGCGCAAGGCGACCTGGGTGCAGTGGTCGCGGCACCTGGGCGCGTCGCACCACATGTTCCGCCGCACGCTGCGGCACCTGCGGGATTACCTCCGTCCCCGGTTCCACCCTTCCACCATGCAGAATGACGCCATGGCAGCGGCGGTGCTGGCCCGCCAGTTCTCCCAGCGCCCGCCTGCCGTGACGCCGCTACCTTCCCGGCCCGCGCGCGATCGCTCACGAGGCTGAACGCGCGGAAACCATGCCGCAGCTCGCTGCAGGTCCCTCTCGCTCACGTCGCCACTAAGTGCCTGATATCCATTGATTTTATCGTAGGGCGCAGGGAACTTCCGGCCGACGTCATCGTTCCAGTGGCGGGACGATACGGAACTTTCCATGCGGTTAGCAGTCGAACCACCCGACTGCTAAGATGAGTGCCATGAGCCAGAACACCCCCACTACCGCACTGGTTTCCCACAACCTCCCGATCCCCAGCGCGCTGGGCTCGCTGGACGCGTACATCAGCGCCGTGCACCAGATCCCGGTGCTGACGGTTGATGACGAACGCGCCTTGGCGACCCGCTTCCGCGAAGAGGAAGACCTCGATGCCGCCCGTGAGCTGGTGCATTCGCACCTGCGTTTCGTCGTGCACGTGGCACGCGGCTACAGCGGCTACGGCCTGCAACTGGGCGACCTGATCCAGGAAGGCAACATCGGCCTGATGAAGGCGGTGAAGCGTTTCGATCCCGACATGGGCGTGCGCCTGGTCAGCTTTGCCGTGCACTGGATCCGTGCCGAGATGCACGAATTCATCCTGAAGAACTGGCGCATCGTCAAGGTCGCGACGACCAAGGCGCAGCGCAAGCTGTTCTTCAACCTGCGCAAGTCCAAGACGCGCCTGGGCTGGATGAATGCGGCCGAAGTCAGTGCCGTCGCCAAGGACCTCAATGTGTCCGAGCGCGAAGTGCTGGAAATGGAGTCCCGCCTGTCGGGCCGCGACATCGGCTTTGATGCGCCTTCCGACGAGGATGAGGACCATGCGCCGCCGTCCCCGGCGAGCTACCTGGTCGCGCATGACGAGGATCCCTCGCAGGCCTACGAACGCGCGGACAGCCAGGACAACCAGCTGGAACTGCTGCGTGAAGGCCTGGCCGGGCTGGATGATCGCTCGCGCGACATCATCAAGCGCCGTTGGCTGGACAGCGAAAGCAAGATCACGCTGCAGGAGCTCGCCGACGAGTACGGCATCTCCGCCGAACGCGTACGCCAGGTGGAAGCCAATGCGCTGAAGAAGATGAAGGCATTGTTCGCCGCGTGACATCACGCTTCGCGTCATCCGGAAAAGGCCCCTCATCGGGGCCTTTTTCATGGGCGGAAAACGCACTCGCACGGCCGGAACTGTGCTCAACTACGCCACGATTTGCAGACCACAAGGAGCAGGCAATGCGTTTGGGGGAAGGAAGACTGGGGAATCTCTGTCGTGCGGCGCTGATCGCGCTGATGCTGCAGGTACCGATGGCCATGGCGGCCGACGCGGATTCCAATACGAAGACGGCACAGGGCGGCATCCGGTTCGGCATGGACCGCGAGGAGTACGACGCGCAGGCCCGCGCGGCGATGCAGGTGGACCCCATGGTGGCCGCGCACATCGGTGCGATCCGCAAGGCCACGCTGGACGAAGCCGCCAGCATGGACGCGCCCGGTCCCGACGTGCTGGTGTACGACGTGGAAGGCAACCGTGGCAAGGGCCGCGTGACCGCACGCTTCATCACCGTCAGCGCGAACGCCGAGGCGCTTGGGCCGGGCACGCTGGTGATGGCGGACGGTACCGAACACGCCATCGAAGGCGATGCCGACGCCGTCGCGAGTGAGCACGATGGCCATGACCACCACGAAGAGGTCGCGGCCGGCGAAGGCGAGGACATCTTCATCCGCCAGGCGCGCGAAGCGGCCCAGCGTTATCCGCTGGTGCAGCAGCATGTGGGCCAGATCGAGAGCTTCACGATCAACGCGCAGGAAACCGGTGCCGCGCCGGGGATCAACGAGTTCGTGTTCGATGTGGTGGGCAGCAAGGGGCGTGGCCGCCTGCAGGCGGACTTCATCACCGTGAGCGCGGAGACCGAACGGCTGGGCAAGGGCGTGCTGACGCTGGCCAACGGTCGGCGCTATCCGTTCGAAGGCGAAGCGCCGGGTCCGGATGAAGACGATGCCGCTTCCGACGACGATGGCCTGAGCGGCCTGCAGGACAACATCTTCACCCGCCAGGCGCGCGCCGCCGTGCAGCGCTATCCGCTGGTGCAACAGCATATCGGCGACATCACCGCGTTCGACCTCGACCTGATGGCCAGCGGTGAAGCCGAAGGCGCCACGGAGTTCGTGTTCGACCTGAAGGGCAGCAAGGGCAACGGCCGCATCCTGGCGGACTTCATCACCGTGGACGCCGACACCGAACGCCTTGGCAAAGGCGTGTTGACGCTGGCGGACGGGCGTACGTTCCCGTTTGAAGGAGAAACCGCCCCGGCGCGCAGCGCCGCCGATGCCATCCCGGCGACGTTCGCCACCCAGGATGGCATCTTCGTGAAGCAGGCGCGCGTGGCCATGCAGGCCAACACGACGGTGCGCCAGCACATCGGCGACCTGCGCCAGGTCGTGTTCGACCGCGAAACATCGTGGGCACTCGCGGGTGACCGGTATGTCTTCGATCTGGTCGGCAGCAAGGGAAGCGGCCGGCTGGAAGCCGAATTCATCACCGTGGATGCCGATACCGAAGCCCTGGGCGACGGCGAACTGGTGATGGCCAACGGGCGCAAGCACACCTTGTCCGCACAGTGACGCTCGCCTGGCGTGTCGCAAGATCCGGATAGCGACGCCGCTCCGCACGCAGGACCATGACGCCATTCCCTTCCCGGAGTGGCGTCATGCGTTTTACCGTCAGTGGATTGTCCGTGCAGCCCTTCCAGCCGCTGTTTGCGTTGGATGACGCGGCACTCGCTTCCCGCAACATCCGGCGCGTCACCGCCGACAGTGACCGCGGCTTCCCCTGCCGCATCTCGCTGCAGGACGCGGTCGTCGGGGAGTCGTTGCTGCTGCTGCCGTATCGGCACCACGATGCCGATGGACCCTATCGTGCCAGCGGGCCGATCTTCGTCCGCGAGGCCGCCACCGTCACCGCCGTGTTCGACAACGAGGTGCCGCCCTTCCTGTCGCGGCGCCTGCTCTCGCTACGCGCCTACGACATTGGCGGCTGGATGCATGCAGCCGACGTCGTGGAAGGCGTCGATGCGGACGCGTGCCTGCGGCGCATGTTCGCGGATGAGCGCATCGCCCGCATCCATATCCACAATGCGCGGCCGGGATGCTACGCCTGTCGCGTCGATCGCGCCTGATCGTCGCGGTCCGCGCCCAGGATGATGCGTGCGCCGCGCTGGTAGCTCCAGTACGCCCAGAACCAGTTCAGCAGCACGATCATCCGGTTGCGGAAGCCGATAAGGAAGAACACGTGCGCGGTCAGCCAGAACCACCACGCCAGCAGCCCCGAGAATTTCAGTCGTCCGAAATCCACCACGGCGGCCATGCGGCCGATCGTGGCGAGGTTGCCGTAGTCCTGATAGCGGAACGCACTGGTTGCCTGGCCGGCGAGGCGCGCGCGCAACGCCTGCGCCACATGGCGCCCCATCTGCTTGGCGGCCGGCGCTACGCCGGGCACCGGCTTGCCGTCGGACGCCACCGCGGCCAGATCGCCGGCCACGAAAATGTCCGGATGCCCCGGCACGCTCAGGTCGGGCAACACCGGCACACGCCCCGCCCGATCCAGCGGCACGCCCAGTGAACGCGCCAGCGGCGAAGCCGCCACGCCCGCCGCCCACACCACGGTCTTCGCGGGGACGAAGGTGTCGCCCAGCCGGTAGCCGTCGCCGGTGATGTCGCTGACCGGCGTGCCGGTCGACACGTCGACGCCCAGCTTTTCCAGCTGCCGCCGCGCTTTTTCCGACAGCGCGTCGGGAAACGACGCCAGCACGCGCGGTCCCGCTTCGATCAGCCGCACGCGGGCCTGCGAGGGATCGATGTGGCGGAACTCGTTCTTCAAGGTATGCCGCGCGATCTCGGCCAGCGTGCCGGCCAGTTCGACCCCGGTGGGGCCGCCACCGACGATGGCGAAGTTCAGCCACGCCGCGCGCCTGGCGGGGTCGGGCTCCGCTTCGGCGCGTTCGAATGCCAGCAGCAGGTGGCGACGCAGGCGCAGGGCGTCATCCAGCGTCTTCAGGCCCGGCGCATGCTGCGCCCATTCGTCGTGGCCGAAGTACGCGTGCGTCGCGCCGGTAGCCAGCAACAGATGATCGAAGGCCACCGTGTCGCCGTCGGCCAGCGTGATGCATTTGTCGTGCGGTGCGATCGCCACCACGTCGGCAAGGCGGACTTCCACGTTCTTCTGCCTGCGCAGGATATGGCGCAGCGGCGCGGCGATGTCGGGTGCCGACAGGCCCGCCGTGGCCACCTGGTACAGCAAGGGCTGGAACAGGTGGTGGTTGTGGCGGTCGATCAGGGTGATCCGCACGGGCAGATCGGCCAGGGCCCGCGTGGTCCAGAGGCCGGCGAAGCCACCACCGACGATGACGATGTGGGGAAGTGCTGCTTGCATGCTCCGTGCTCCAGTCATCGGGTGCGATTGTCGCATGCCGTCAGCCGCCATCCCGGTCGATCAGCGATGTCCTGCGCGTATCGGGCATCCACAGGTACACCAGCAGCGAGCAGGCGATGCAGGCGGTGACATACCAGTAGAAGCCGGTCTCCATGCCGGCCTGCTTGAACCACAGCGCCACCATGTCCGCCGTGCCGCCGAAGGTGGCCACGGTGAGCGCGTAAGGCAGTCCCACGCCCAGTGCGCGGATCTCCACCGGGAACAGTTCCGCCTTCACCACCGCGTTGATCGCGGTGTAACCGCTCACGATCACCAGTGCCGCCATCACCAGCCAGAACGCCTGCGTGGCGCTCTGTGCGTTCTGCAGCTGGCTGAGGATCGGCACGGTGAACAGGGTACCGAGCACGCCGAACGCGATCAGGATGGGACGCCGGCCGATGCGGTCCGACAGTGCGCCGACCACCGGCTGCAACAGCATGTAGAAGAACAGCGTGGAGGCATTGATCAGGCTTGCCGTTTCCGCCGCCATGCCGGCGCTGTTGACGAGGAATTTGTGCACGTAGGTCGTGTACGTGTAGAACGCCAGCGTGCCGCCCATGGTCAGGCCCACCACCGTCAGCAGGGCGCGCGGATGACGCATCAACTGGCGTAGCGTGCCCTGCCGTTGCTGCTGGTCGCCGGACGCATCGGCTTCGGCGCGCACGAAGGACTCGGTCTCGCTCATGTTCCGTCGCAGCCAGAGCGCGATGACCGCTGCCACGGCGCCGATGAAGAACGGGACGCGCCAACCCCATTCGCGCAGCTGGTCGTCGGTGAGGAACACGCGCTGCAGCGCGATCAGCACGCCCAGCGCGATCAGATGACCCATCACCAGCGTCACGTACTGGAAGCTGGACCAGAAGCCCCGATGCCCGCGCGTCGCCATCTCGCTCAGGTAGGTGGCCGACGTGCCGTACTCGCCGCCGACCGACAACCCCTGCAGCAGCCGCGCCAGCACCAGCAGGACCGGCGCGGCGATGCCGATGCTGGCATACCCCGGCGTGCACGCGATGATCAGCGAGCCCGTGCACATCATCAGCACCGAGAGCATCAGGGCGCGCCGGCGGCCGTGGCGGTCGGCATAGCGGCCCAGCAGCCAGCCGCCCAGCGGCCGCATCAGGAAGCCCACCGCGAAGACCGCCGCGGTCTTCAGCAGCTGGCTGGTGTCGTCGTCGCCGGGGAAAAAGACATCGGCGAAGTAAAGCGAGAAGGCGGCGTAGACGTACCAGTCATACCACTCGACCAGGTTGCCCACCGAGCCGCTGAAGATGCTGCGCAGGCGCTGTGCGGGTGTCATCGGGGGAACGGTCGTGAACGTCGCTGTCATCAGTACAGGTCCATCGGATCGATATCGAGCGACCAGCGCGTGCGCCGCGCTTCGGGCAATGCGTGGATGTCGGGCAAGGCCGCGTCCAGCAGGCGATGCAGTGGCCGGCGCTCCGGCGACGACAGCAGCAGCTGCACGCGATGCAGGCCGGCGCGGCGCGGCATCGGCGCGGGCAGCGGGCCGTGCATCTCCAGCGAGGCATCGTGCTTGCGCAGCGCCTGCTTGGCCGCCTGCAGGAACTGGTGCGCCGCGTCCACGTGCTGGGCTTCGGCGCGCATCAGCGCCAGGTGCGCGAACGGCGGGAAGCCGGCGGCTTCCCGCTGCTCCAGTTCGGTTTCGGCGAAGGCGTGGTAGCCACCGTTGATGAGGGTGTTGAGCAGCGGATGGTCGGGGTGGTGCGTCTGCAGCCAGACCTGTCCGCGCTTGCCGGCGCGGCCCGCGCGGCCCGCGACCTGGATCAGCTGCTGCGCGAGCTTCTCGCCCGCGCGGAAGTCGGTCGAGAACAGGCCTTCGTCCACGCCCACCACTGCCACCATCGTCAGGTGCGGAAGGTCGTGCCCCTTGGCCAGGATCTGCGTGCCCACCAGGATGCCGGGGGCTTCACCGAGCTGCGCCAGTTGCTTGGCCAGGCCGTCGCGGCGTTGCGTGGTGCCGCGGTCCACGCGCAGCACGGGCACGTCGCCGAAGCGTTCGGCCAGCATTTCCTCCAGCCGTTCGGTGCCGATGCCCTGGGGTTGCAACGCCAGGCCGCCACAGTCGGGGCACGCGGGCGGTGCGGGTTGGCGCGCGCCGCAGTGGTGGCATTGCAGGCGGCGTCCCGCGCCATGCACGGTCATCGGGGTATCGCAGCGCTTGCAGCGCGCGCTCCAGCCGCAGTCGTGGCACAGCAGCACCGGCGCGTACCCGCGACGGTTCTTGAACACCAGCACCTGTCCGCCCGCATCCAGCGCGGCGCGGATCGCCTGCAGCGTGTCCGGCAGCAGGCCGGCATCCTGGTGCCGCTTGCGCATGTCCAGCACCCGCACGCCGGGCGGCTGTGCTTCGCCGGCGCGGCGCGACAGCCGCAGGTGCGCATAGCGTCCGCTGCGCGCGTTGTGCAGCGTTTCCAGCGACGGGGTGGCGCTGCCCAGCACCACCGGCACGTCCAGCGCCTTGGCGCGCACCAGGGCGAAGTCGCGGGCGTGGTAGCGGATGCCGTCCTGCTGCTTGTAGCTGCCGTCGTGTTCCTCATCCACGATCAACAGGCCGGCCTGCGGCAGCGGCGAGAAGATCGCCGAGCGGGTGCCGACGATGACCCGCGCTTCCCCGCGCAGGCAGGCGGCCCAGGTGCGTGCGCGTTCGTTGTCGTTGAGCCCCGAATGCAGCGCGTGCACCGGAATGCCCAGGCGCTCGCGGAAACGCGCCAGCGTCTGCGGGGTGAGCCCGATCTCGGGCACCAGCACCAGCGCCTGCCTGCCGCGTGCCAGGCAGGCGGCGATGGCCTGCAGGTAGACCTCGGTCTTGCCGCTGCCGGTGACGCCGTCCAGCAGCAGGGCGCCAAAGCCCTGGGTGGACGTGATGGCATCGGCCGCCACCTGCTGCTCGGCATTCAGCGCGGGACCCGCGCGCGGCGCGGGCACGGGCGGGTTGGCCGGCACGGCGTGCCGTTCGGCCAGGTCGCGTTTTGCCAGTGCGCGTGCCGCGGTGCGCCAGTCGTCCATGCGCAGGTCGAGTGCATCCTCGCCCAGGGCTTCGGCTTCCAGCAGGTCGGCCAGCCGGCGGGGGCGGCTGCCGGTGCGCAGGCGCTCGCGCTGCACGACACCCTCGGCGGTCAGCCGCCAGGCCCAGGCATGGGTCTCCGGGAGGGGCTCGCCCAGACGCAGTGGGGTCGGCAGCGCGGTGGCGACCACCTCGCCCAGGGGCGCGTGGGTGTAACGGGCCAGCCAGCGCAGGGAGTCGAGCAGTTCGCCGGCCAGCAGGGGCGCGGGGTCGAGCAGGGCCAGCGCCTGGCGCAGCTCGGGGCCCTCGGCGGTGGCGGCGCCCACGCCGGCCACCAGCCCGGTCAGCTCGCGGTTGCCGAACGGCACCTGCACCCGCCGGCCGACGTCCTGGCCGGAGACGGCATGGCCGTCCGGGGGCAGGTAGTCGAAGGTGCGGGGCAGCGGTACCGGCAGGGCGACGTGCAGGACGGAAGGGGTGGGCATCGCGCGCAGTTTATCGGGCCTGCCGGGTCCCGGTGAGGGCATGTGCAGTTGCACCCACTAGCTGCCAATAAATTGACGAAGATCACGCAAGTGCCGGCCAGCTAAGGGGATTCCGGTTTATCCACACAATCTGTGGATAAATCTGTGCATGGCGGCTTTGCTTCACGCCGTGAAGAGCCAGTTGCAAGCGTGCGCGCCGGGTTGGCGAAAAAAACGCCAAACAGATATTTCCCTTTAGAATCATCAAGTTGGGCGTGAAACCGGTTTGCAACAAAGCGCCTGCACCTGTCCCCGGGTCACAAGGTGACAGTGAAGTGACGGCTGTGCACAACGCATTTCCCGGAAACCCTTGTGCCGCCGAAGAGAGCAGATTCCGGACGGCTGTCAAGCGTTCGTTGGAGGGGCCCGGCTGGCTATGATCCGGGGGTCCGCCACCGGTTCCATGATGACGTCCTCGCCCGCTTCCACCCCCCCGCCGCCGGCCGCCCTCTCCGCCTTCCTGCGGGGGTGCGAGCGGCGTGGCGCCGTCTTTGCCGAGTTGCAGGCCGGGGACCCGGAGCGCGGTGACGTGGCGCTGGCCGCCACCCTGAGGGCCTTCCGTGCCCACGCCGCGGCACTGCCCCTGGCGGACTGGCCGCGTCGCTTCTGGGCGCTGCTGGTGGCCACCCCGCCGCTGCGGGCCGCCGCACCGGGCGCCCGCTGGCCGCCGGCGCTGCAGCCGCTGTCGCTGGCGGCACCGGCGGACCGCGCCGCGCTGCTGCTGCGGCTGGTCGCCGGCCTGCAGGAAGACGATGCGGCGGCCGTACTCGGCTGGACGATGGAGGCCTACCAGCAGGCGCTGGCGCGCGCGTGTCCCCGCGGCGCTGCCGGCGAGCCCGACGCGGTGGCCTGGCGTGGGCTGGCCGACGCGGTACAGCAGCACCTGCGTGACCTGCCCCCCGCGCGGCTGACGCGTCTGGCGCGCCTGCGCGAAGACGCCCTGGCCGGCACCCGGATTCCCCCCTCCGCGCCGGCCCCGTTACGCGCCCCACCGCCGCAGGGGATGGAGCGCCTGCCGGCCGCGCGCCGCCGTTGGCCGTGGGTGGTGCTGGTGCTGGCCCTGGTGGCGGCCGCGCTGGCCGCGACCTGGTTCTGGCCGCCGGCGGTGCCGGGCGCGCGCTCGCCGTCCGGTGCGGCGCGTGCCGGGGAAGGCGTGCCGGAGGCCGCACCCGCACTGACGGAGCCCCTGCCTGCCGCGGAAGCCCCCGCGGCCCGCTTCGATGCCCAGGTGGCCATCACCACCCACGCCGATTTCGAACTGCTGGCCGATCCGGACGGTGAGGCCATCGCCCGCCAGGCGGATTTCCTCGCCTGGTACATCGCCCAGGCCGGCAACGATCCGGCCGTGCCGGCGCAGGAGGTCCCGCATGCGGCGCCGTGATGCCAACGCAGGGCGGCTGGCCTTGTGCCTCGCGCTGTCGGTCCTGTGGCCCGTCGCCGCCCAGCAGGGCGACCCGCAGCGGCAGTGGGACACGATGAGCGCGGAACAGCGCCAGGCATGGCAGCTACGCCAGCGCGCCTGGGATGCCCTGCCGCTGGCAGAGCGCGAAGACCGGCGCGCGCGTTATGCCGCCTGGCGCGGGCTGGACAGCGTGCAGCAGGCGCGGCTGCGCACCGCGGCCGAGGCGTTCGCTGCGTTGCCGGTGGCGGAACAGGCGGCCTTGCGCGCGCGCTTCGACACGCTCGACGCCATGCAGCAACGCGGCTGGCGCCTGGGGCCCGCCCTCGGCGCGGACTGGCCGCGGCTGCAGCCATTGTTCGCCTTCGTCCCGCCCGACGAGCGCGTCGCGTCGCTGTCGCTGCTGCGCCAGTTGGATGCGGAACAGCGCGATGACCTGGCGGCGTTGGCGCAACGGCTGCCGCCACAGGATCGCGAGGCCTTCCGTCGCGACCTGCTGGCCGTGCCGACGGAGCAACGCGGCGCCTGGCTGCGCGCGCGACGCGCGCAGTAACGGTCAGGCGTTGCCGAAGCGGTGCAGGATGCGCCGGCGCGCGCGGAAGCGATCCCCGAAACGCTGCTGGGCGTCCGCGCGCATGCCGGCTGCGTGCGTGCGCAGGTAATCGTCCAGCGCCGCGCGGTCGCGCAGGTGGTACTGCACGCAGAAGACGACGCGGTCGGGGTCGGGCGCGGGGTCGTGCTGTTCGTAGAGGGAAGCACCGGTGAAGCCGGGCAGGGCCAGCATCTGCTCGACGTGCCCGCGCAGCCAGGCGACGTAGGCATCGCGGACAGCGGCTTCGACGTCGAGCGTCACTTCATAGATGACGGGCTGCATGTTCAGGCATTCATGAACGTGCTGAAGACCAGGAAGACGATCGCCGACACCAGCATCATGAAGTAGAGCGTTCCCAGCAGCGTGTACTTCACCAGCGTGATGATCCAGAGCTGGCGATAGACGCGCTGTTGCATCCAGAAGAGGTACACCGGCATCCAGGCGCAGATCAGCATCTGCATCAGCGTCATCGGCAGCCGGGCCAGCGACTGGGTCTCGGGGATCAGCGCGTTCAACGCGGACAGGATGCAGATCACCAGCACGCACAGGCAGAGATACGCGTGGCTGTACAGCGCCACCACCAGGTGTTCCAGGTATACCCGCCGCGTTTCCACGTAGAAGATCTTCAGCAGCAGCGCGAAGACCGGCACCAGCACGAACAGGGCCGACGGGATGGAACCGATCAGCACGTTCTTGAAATGCTCGCCGTCGCTCTGCAGGCGCGGGATGTTCTTCTCGGCACGCGCGATCTTCTTGTTGAGCCAGCGATTGGCGAAGTCCGGCCACCAGCCGATGCGCACCGGGTTGTCGGTCGGGTGGAAGGGCTTGCCCTTGTGGCTGAAGAGCGAGCCGTCCACTTCGCTCGGCAACGGCTGGCCTTCGATGTACCTGTCGGGTTGCGCGAGCGCGGGATGGCCAGGCTGCAGCTCGGCGATGCGTTCCCGCGCGCGTCGCTGCGTGGCGTAGATGTTGCGCTCGATGGGCGCGCGCACGAAGCCCAGCGCGCCGGGCACGCTGGCATGCGCCGACAGCAGGTCGGCCAGGGTCTTGTCGCGCAGGCGGATGACGTCGTCGACCGTCGTCAGCGGGCGGAAATCCACGCCGCCATCGTTCGGTTCGGCCACCAGGTTCGTCTGCGCGGTGCCGTCCGCCTTGGCCGGCACGGGCGGCGGCGTCGGCAATTCGCCCAGGTGCACGGTGAACTTCGCCACGAAGAACGTCAGCACGCTGATGATCACGAACAGCCGCAGCGGCGCCACGTACGGCGCGCGGTGCCCGGCCAGGTAGGCATTGGCCAGCCTGCCCGGCGACATCAGCGTGCGCAGCGTGCGGAAGATGCGGCCGTCCAGGTGCCAGAACGATTCGAACACCTCTTCCACCGCATGCCCGAAGCTGCGCAGCGGGTTGTGCGCGTTCTGTCCGCACTGGTGGCAGAAACCGCCCTGCAGCACGGTATGGCAGTTGTCGCACGCGCTGGCGTGCGCCGGGTCGGCAGTCGGGGTCATGTGGCGTTTGGGGTCGACGGGGTGCGAGCGGGTAAGATACCGGCCTCCCGTGACCCGGTGCCAGCGCGCAACCGCGCGACCGTAGTCCGGCGGTCTCTTTCCATGTCGTCCCCTGCCCTGCTGTCCCCGCCCTTCCGCAAGGAAGTGCGCGCCACGGCCACCCTTGCATTACCCCTGGTCCTGGGCCACGTGTCCACCGGCCTCATCGGCTTCGTCGACAACGTCATCGCCGGCCACCACGGCACGCAGACGCTGGCCTCGGTGACGGTGGGCACCGCGCTGCTGTGGCTGCCGATGATGGTGCCGATCGGCACGCTGATCTCGCTGACCGCCTCGGTGTCGCAGCTCGATGGCGCCAACCGCCGCGACGAGATCGCGCCGCTGTTCCGCCAGGCGCTGTGGCTGGCCCTGGGGTTGGGACTGCTGATGTTCGCCTTCCTCAGCGCCGCGCCGCTTGCGCTGGCGTCGTTCGGCATCGCGCCGGAGATCATCCCGGGCGCGACCGCCTTCCTGCACGGCATCCGCTGGGGCGTGCCGGCGCTGACGCTGTACTTCTGCATGCGCTACCTGAGCGAAGGCATGCACTGGACGCTGCCGACCATGCTGATCGGTTTCGGCGGGCTGTTCGTGCTCGGGCCGGTGGGCTACGTGCTGACGTTCGGCAAGCTCGGCTTCCCGGCGATGGGTGCGGGCGGGCTGGGCATCGCGTCGGCCCTCACCATGTGGCTGCAGGCAACGACCTTCGCGGTCTACCTGTGGAATACCAAGCGCTTCGCGCACCTGCAGCTGTTCGCGCATTTCGAATGGCCGCGCCGTGCGCCGATCGCCCAGCTGCTGCGCACCGGCCTGCCCATCGGCATCACCGTGCTGATGGAAGGCAGCCTGTTCATCGTCACCGCGCTGCTGATCGCGCGCCTGGGCGCGTTGCCGGCGGCGGCGCACCAGATCGCCATCAACGTCTCGGCGCTGTGCTTCATGATCCCGATGGGCGTGGCCGAGGCCACCACCGTGCGCGTGGGCCACGCGCTGGGCTCGGGCGAACGCGACGGCATCCGCCGCGCGGCGCACGCCGGCTACGCCATCGTGCTGGCCACGCAGGCGCTGTCGGCGCTGTTCCTGCTGCTGGGCCATGACCTGGTGGTGTCGCTGTATACCGACGACCTGGCCGTGGCCGCCCTGGCCGGCACGCTGCTGCTGTACGCGGCGGCCTTCCAGTTTCCGGACGGCATCCAGGTGCTGTCGGCCGGCGCGCTGCGCGGCCTGAAGGACACCCGCGTGCCCATGTGGCTGGCGGCGGTATCGTACTGGGGCCTGGGCATGCCGCTGGGCGCCGGACTGGGGCTGGGCCTGGGCTGGGGCCCGCAGGGCATGTGGCTGGGACTGATCCTGGGCCTGACCGCCGCCGCCGTGCTGCTGGGCTGGCGCTTCGAGCGCAGCAGCCGGCGCCCGCCCGCATCCCTGTCGCTTGAACGCGCGTAGACCCGCTGACGGGCACGGTGACTAAAGGGGCATGAATCCCTCACGTCCGACACGGTAAAGTGCCTGCAGTTTCCCGGAGTTGCCCATGAACCAAGTCGTCCGTCGCGGCCCCATCGCCACCTTCTTCGTCGGCCTGTGGGATGTGATGAATTTCACCCGCAAGCTGGTGCTGAACCTGATCTTCTTCGGGCTGCTGTTCCTGTTGCTGATCCTCTTCGTGGTCGCGGTGGGCAGTGGCGGCGGCGTGCAGCCGCTGACCGAGCGCACCACCTTCGTGCTGGCGCCGGAAGGCCGCCTGGTGGAGCAGTTCACCGCCGACCCGGCCACGCGCGCGCTGGCCAAGGCGCTGGGCGACAAGAGCGCCGAGGAAGTGCAGCTGCGCGACCTGCTGCGGGCCATCGAGGGCGCGCAGAATGACAAGAACATCGAACGCATGCTGCTGCGCGTGGACGAGCTGCAGCCCACCGGCTACGCCTCGCTGCGCGAAGTCGCCGCCGCGCTGGCGAAGTTCCGCGCCTCGGGCAAGCAGATCGTCGCGTTCGGCGAGAACATGACCCAGGCGCAGTACCTGCTGGCCGCACAGGCCAACGAGGTCTACATCGACCCGATGGGCAGCCTGCTGCTGGAAGGCCTGGGGCGCTACCGCCAGTACTACCGCCAGGGCCTGCAGGAAAAGCTCGGCGTGGACGTGCACGTGTTCAAGGTGGGCGAATACAAGTCCGCCGTCGAACCCTATGTGCTGGACGCCGCCTCCAAGGAAGCCAAGGAAGCCGACCTGTACTGGATGAACGACGTCTGGCAGCGCTTCCTCGCCGACATCGCCAAGGCCCGCAAGACCACGCCCGAAGCCCTCGCGGCCGGCATCGACACGCTGCCCGAAGGCGTGGCCGCCGCCGGCGGCGACCTGGCCAAGTACGCCCTGCAGCAGAAGCTGGTGGACGGCCTGAAGACGCAGGAAGAAGTGGAAAACCTGCTGATCGAGCGCGGCGTGGCCGATGAGGATTCCGAGACCGGCTTCCGCCACGTCACCCTCGGCGGCTACCTGCTGCAGCTGGATGGCAAGCGCATGCCGCTGGACAAGCGCCCGCAGGTCGCCGTGGTGGTGGCCGAAGGCGAAATCACCGACGGCGACCAGCCGGCCGGCCGCGTCGGTGGCCTGTCCACCTCGGCGCTGCTGCGCGAGGCACGCGACGACGATGACGTGAAGGCCGTCGTGCTGCGCGTGGATTCGCCGGGTGGCGGCGTGTTCGCCTCCGAGCAGATCCGCCGCGAAGTGGCCGAGCTGAAGAAGGCCGGCAAGCCCGTCGTCGTGTCGATGGGTGACCTGGCCGCGTCCGGCGGTTACTGGATCAGCATGAATGCCGACCGCATCTACGCCGACCCGTCCACCATCACCGGTTCCATCGGCATCTTCGGCATGATCCCCACCGTGCCGCGCACGCTGGAGAAGATCGGCGTGCGTACCGACGGCGTGGGCACCACCCGCTTCGCCGGCGCGTTCGACATCACCCGTCCGCTGGACCCGGCCGTGGGCCAGGTGATCCAGTCGGTGATCGACAAGGGCTATGCGGATTTCACCGGCAAGGTCGCCGACGCGCGCAAGAAGCCGGTCGAAGAGATCGACGCCGTGGCGCGTGGCCGCGTGTGGAGCGGTGCGCAGGCCAAGGAACGCGCGCTGGTCGACGAGCTGGGTGGCCTGGACGCCGCGCTGGCCGACGCCGCCAAGCGCGCCAGGCTGGGCGATGCGGACGCCTACCGCGTGCGCTACATCGAGAAGATGAGCTCGCCGTTCTCGCAGTTCATGTCCGGCTTCGCCAGCAGCCGCCTCGGTGCGGCATGGCTGAAGGATTCCGGCTTCGCCCGCGGCCTGCTGGCCCGCAGCCTGCCGGAGATGGACGCGCAGCTGCGCTTCGTCGACGAAGCGGTCAACAACCGCCACGGCGCGCCGGTGAAGACGCTCGCGTACTGCTTCTGCGGCTTCTGACGCGCAACGCGCCGGGGGCCCACCTCCCGGCGCACTGACGCCCATCGATCAGCAGAAAGCCCGGCATGTCCGGGCTTTTTGCTGGGCGTGGCCAGGGCGAAGTATCGCGTGCGGGGCTCGCCGGCATCGCACGCACGGCGGGAGCGTGGTGCCAGGGTCCTGCAACCCGGTGGCGCCACGTAGCCCGGGTAAGCGCGGCGCACCCGGGGCATCGGGACATGTCGCTCGCCCGTGTCCCCGGATGCGGCCGCTGGCCTTATCCGGGCTACCCCGCTCCCGCCCGGAGCGCGAGGCGGAAAGCCCCGCGCGTGACGCCCCCCAGCACCGCGCGTCGGGCTGCTTCACTCCAAGCGTCAGGTTCGTCTGCATGAAGCGCGAGGCTCAACAGCCGGAGTGCGGTGCTTTCCCACTCGGAACGCGATGCGGAAAGCCTCGCGCGTGACGTTCCCGATCCCCGGGCGTCGTGCTGTTTCACCCCAAGCGTCGGGTTCGTTTGCCTGAAGCGCGAGGCTCAACAGCCGGCGTGCGGTGCTCGCCCGCCCGGAGCGCGAGGCAAAAAGCTTCGCGCATGACGCTCCCGAGCCCCGTGCCATGAACCCTTCTCCCCGCGGGCGGGGAGAAGGTGCCCGCAGGGCGGATGAGGGCGGGCGGAGAGGTGGTGCTGAAGCCACGTAGCCCGGGTAAGCGCAGCGCACCCGGCGCATCGGGACATGTCGCTCGCCCGTATCCCCGGATGCGGCCGCTGGCCTTGTCCGGGCTACGCCGGCTTCGAAGACGTCATGCACGGGCGACATGGGTGGCTCCGGCGCCGCCCACCCGCCTTCGGCACCCTCTCCCCGCAAGCGGGGAGAGGGGAAATCCCGCCCTGCATCCGTCTACGCAGACGATGCGGGAAGAAGAACGCCGTGCGCGGTGAAGGCCTGCCCGCAGGCGGGGAGCGGGCAGGGCAACGCCCCCGCACCGCCGGCATGGCCGCCGCCGCACCGGTCTGCGTTCAACAGGGCATCCCTGTATGGCTGACGGAACCCATCGCATGAACTGGCTGCTGCCCTGCGTGATCTGCATGCTCTGCTGTCCACTGCCGTTGTCGGCGCAGTCCGCGGCGCGCACGCAACGCGCGCTGTTGCCCGCCGACCCGTCGTGTGCGCTGCTGGATGCGCCAGCAGATGCAGGCGCCGTGGTGACGCCGGGGGGCTTCCTGCTGGTGCATCCGCGCAATGCGCAGCTGCCGGCGCGCTACTCCGGCTGCAAGACGCTGTGGATCATGGATGCCGAGCCGGCACCGCGGCGCTGGTCGACGTTGTGGTTCCGCGAGGGCCGGCTGCAGCGGGCGGTGCTGTGGCAGCGGGATGCGCCGCAGGACGTGGACCGCGTGTGCGACATGCCGGGCGGCACGCCGCCGGGGGCGACGGCGGCGGAACCGTGCACGGGCGTGGAGGGCAACGAACTGATGGGGTTGCTGCTGCCCAGCTGGCCGCGCGCCTGCACGGTGGACACCACGCTGACCGCGTGTGCGGGTGCGCCGGAATGAGGCGCGACGATCGCGGAGGGCGTGCCGGTACGCACGCATCACCTGCCATGGCGCGTTGGAAAGGCACGCCATGGAGGGTGGCGCTGCTGCTGGCGGTGTCGATGGCAACGGCGCGCGCCGACGACGGGTTCGCCGTCTTCATGACGCAATGGCGCGAGGCGCTCGTGCGCCGTGATGCGGTGGCGCTGGCGTCCCTGGCGCAGACGCCGTTCCTGTTCGACGGGCGTGCGCAGGACGAAGCGGGCGTGGCGCGCGTGGTGGTGCCGGCGCTGATCACCGACGAGGTGCGCGCGTGCCTGCTGGATGCCGTGCCGGTGGCGGAGGACGACCGCCAGGTGCTGTTCTGCGCGCCGTACGCGTTCTACCTGGGGCGCGTGGCGGGGCGCTGGCGCTGGGTGGAGTTCGCCGCCGACGGCGAACCGTAGGCGTCAGGGCGCGACGTCGTTGCCGATCGCGGCGGCATCGGCGGCATCGGCGGCGTCCTTCGCCGCATCGGCGGCTGCCTGCACCTGCGCTTCGACACCCTGCGCCTTCTGCAGGGGCGCCTGCATCGCATCGCGCAGGTCGGTGTCCGCGCCGGTGGCGGCCGTCGCCTGCGGTTCCGGCGGCTGGTCCTTCGGCGGCGGTTCCGGTGCGCGGCAGCCGGTGGCGAGTGTGGCCAGGGCCAGCAGTGCAACGACGCGGCATGCGGTCTTCATGGCGGCAACCCTCGGTGATGGCGTGACGCTATGCTACGCCCAACTGCAGAGGAGCGACCCGTGTCGGCGAACCGTTGGCGTCTGGACGGACAACGTGCCCTGGTCACCGGCGCCAGCGCCGGCATCGGCCTGGCCATCACGCGCGAGTTGCTGGGATTCGGCGCCGCCGTGCTGATGGTGGCGCGCGACGCCGATGCGCTGGAAGACGCACGGCACGACCTGGGCGAGGAATTCCCCGAGAGCGAGATCGGCATCCTGGCCGCCGATGTCGCCGACGACGAGGATCGCCGCGCCATCCTCGACTGGGTGGAAGACCACCCCGACGGCCTCAACATCCTGGTCAACAATGCCGGCGGCAACATCACCCGTGCCGCGGTGGACTACACCGAGGACGAGTGGCGCGGCATCTTCGAGACCAACCTGTTCTCGGCGTTCGAACTGGCGCGCTATGCGCATCCGCTGCTGACGCGCCATGCCGCATCCAGCATCGTCAACGTGGGCAGCGTGTCGGGCATCACCGCCGTGCGCAGCGGCGCGCCGTACGGCATGACCAAGGCCGCGCTGCACCAGCTGACCCGCAACCTGGCCGCGGAGTGGGCCGAGGACGGCGTGCGCGTGAATGCGGTCGCGCCGTGGTACATCCGCACGCGCCGCACTTCCGGCCCGCTGTCGGACCCGGACTACTACGACGAAGTGGTGGCGCGCACGCCGATGGGCCGCATCGGCGAGCCCGAGGAAGTCGCCGCCGCCGTCGGTTTCCTGTGCCTGCCCGCCGCCAGCTACATCACCGGCGAATGCATCGCGGTGGATGGCGGTTTCCTGCGGTACGGGTTCTGACGCCGTCACGCGCGGCGCGACGCGCCGATTGAAGTTGGTTTCACATCCTTGCCCTACGGTGCCTGCCCTGGGCTGACGGAAGGATGTGCACATGAAGCGATGGATCAGGCGGGGCGTGCTGGCCGGCGTGGCCGCGATGCTGGTGGTGGGGTTGGCGGCCGTCGCCGGCTGGCGTGCACTGGATCTGGAGGGCCAGCCGCGGGCCGACCCGCGCAGCACGCCCGCCGACCTGGTGTTCCTGCGCGACGCGGCGGCGCCGGCACGCGGGCGGATCCTGGCGGTGGTCACCAGCGCTGCGCATTTCCCCGACGGCGTGAAGAAGGCGGGGTTCGAACTGACCGAACTGGCGCGCGCGTACTACGTGTTCCAGGCCAACGGCTACCAGGTGGACATTGCCAGTCCGCGGGGTGGCTTGCCGCCGATGCGGTTGGACGACGAGGACATGGAGGATGCCGACCATGCCTTCCTCAACGACGCGGCGGCGCAGCGGAAACTGGCGGCCAGCCTGCGCATCGCCGACGTCGATCCTTCGCGGTATGACGCGGTGTTCTTCGTGGGCGGCAAAGGCACGATGTTCGATTTCCCAGACGACCCGGCCATCCAGCGGGTGGTGCGCCAGGTCTACCAGGCCGGCGGCGTGGTCGGTGCGGTGTGCCATGGCCCGGCGGCGTTGCTGGAAGTGCGGCTGGGCGATGGCACGCCGCTGCTGCGCGGCCGCCGCGTTACCGGCTTCAGCAACGCGGAGGAGCTCTTCCTGATCAAGGACGCGCGCGCGCGGTTCCCGTATCTGCTGCAGGACCGCCTGCAGGCGAAGGGTGCGCACTACGTGGAAGCGCCGATGTACCTGGACAACACTGTGGTCGATGGTCGACTGGTCACCGGGCAGAACCCGTGGTCGACGTGGTCCACGGCGGACGCGATGGTGAGGGCACTGGGCCATGCGCCGGTGGCGCGGTCACGCACGCGCGCGGAATACGCGGTCGAGGTGCTGGCCATCTACCACCGCGATGGCCCGGCCGCGGCACGCCAGGCACGCGCTGCGCGGCCCGATGCGGACAGGCGACTGCTGCTGATGCACGCGCTGGTGGCAGGCATGCAGGGACGCCTCGGCGATGCCTGGCGCCTGCAGCGGCTGGCGCACGGGTGAGCGCACCGCGCTGCGCTGCGCGCGCTACGGTGCGCCGCAGGTGCTCTCGTTGACGATGCGGGCGACGCGCTCGTACTCGGCGCGGTGCTTGTCGAGGTTCTCGGGGCGCGAGAAGCGGAAGGCCACCTCGGTTTCGTCGCGGCGCTTCTTCCAGGCATCGCACAGCGCGCCATCGGCGACGCGCGCGCAGGTGTCCTTCACCACTTCGCAGGCCTGGCCCGCGCCGGCCTGCGGATTGCCATCCAGGCCGACGGTGCGCAGCGGCACGCAGCGCGACGCGGGAACACTGTCCTCGGTGACGAACGTGTCCTTGTCATGGGTGGTGCACTGGTAGACCACCGGCGGCGGCAGGCGCGGCGCATCGGGATCGCGCGCGGGCAGGGTGGGCAGGGCGGTGGCGGCGGCCGCCGGCGCGGCCGGTGCACGCGGTGCGCTGGCGGCGGGCGCAGCCGTGGGTGTGCTGGCGGGCGACGGCGACATCGGCACGGTGGTGATGCCCTGCATGGTCCGCTTTTCCTGCTTCTGGTCCTTCGGGCAGGGCATGTTCTGCACGGTCAGGCTGCCGGCGGCATCGGTGCAGCGGTAGAACACGACTTCCGCGGCCGCGGCGTGGCCGGCAACGGCCAGCAGCAGGCAGAGGGAGCGCGCGCGCCAGGGGGACAGGGTGCTACGGATGTTCATCGGGTTCCACAATCATCGGCCATGCGCGCATCGATGCCGCGCTGTTCCAAGTCTATCCTGTCGCGCTCGCTGGGCATCGCGCTGTGGTAGCGCCGCAGGATCTCGTAGCGGCGGTCGGACAGCCGCGCGCAGACTTCCTGCTGCGGCAGGGCGTGGCATTCATCGCGCACCCATGCGCCACCGGCCGGCACCACGCCGGCCACGGGCGACGGCGGCGGTGGGCGCACCAGCGGCGGCGTGGGCGGCACGCGGATCGGGCCGCCGCCACTGGTGATGGACAGGTGGCCGTTGCCGATGCCGGCCGTGCCCGACACGCTGGCGCCGCCACCGCGCCAGCCGCCGTAGCCGTAGGCAGGCACCCAGTACGGCACCCAGCGCGGATTGCCGTCGCCGTTGTCGCTGGTGTACGCGTCGCCGTCGGGGGTGACGCATTCGTACATGGGCCGCGGTGGCGAGCGGTAGACCACGCGTTCCTTCACCGTGGGTGCGGACGCGGGTGCCGGTGCGGCGGTGACGGCCGCGGCAGGCAGGGGCGCGGGATCGCGTGGACGCTGCATCGAACGCACTTCCTGCCGTTCGCCTTTCCGGCAGGGCGAATCGCGCAGGGCCACCGCGCCGTCTGCACCGATGCAGCGGTAGATGGTGACCGCCGCGGGCGCATCGGTGGCCGGCGCCTGTGCCGCATGGGCGGGAAGGGCCAGGCACAGCGACACGGCAAGGACAACGTGCGGGCGGAGGCGCGACATGCGCGGATAGTGCGCCGTGGTGCGGGTGATGGAAAGTCCGGCGCGTTCAGCGCCGCGGAATCACTCGCGCAGTGCCTGGCCGGTGAGCGCGTCGCGGATGGGCGTGGGCCGCGACAGCCCGCCGGTCGCACCGGCCACCACGGCGTCCACCCGTTCCAGCATCACCGGGTCCAGCGCGTCGCGGCTGCTGACGGCGGGCTGGCCGCTGAGGTTGGCACTGGTGGAGACCAGTGCGCCGCCAAAGGCGTTGCACAGGCTGACGACGACCGGATGCTGGCTGACGCGCACGGCGATGCTGGCGTGCCGGCCGGTGATCCAGCGCGGCGCCTGGCTGCTGGCCGGCATGGTCCACGTATGCGGCCCGGGCCAGCTGGCCAGGACCTCGGTCAGGCGATCTGTCGGCAGCGCGGTGACATCGATCAGCGGCCGCAGCTGGTCGAGCGTGGCGGCGATCAGGATCAGGCCTTTTTCCACCGGCCGCTGCTTGATGGCCAGCAGCCGGTGCACTGCGCCTTCATCGAAGGGATCGCACCCCAGCCCCCAGACCGCTTCGGTCGGGTAGGCGATGATGCCGCCGCTGCGCACGACTTCGGCGGCTTCCTCGATGGTCCGTTCGATGGGCATGCGCGCGATTCCAGTGCGAAGTGAAGAGACGGGTCCGAGGCTCAGAAGGGCGCGTCGTCCCCGGCGCCGGCGGCCACGGTCTTCTTCGCTGCCGTTTTCTTGGTGGCCTTCTTGGCGGCGGTTTTCTTGGTCGCGGCCTTCTTGGCGGCCTTCTTGGCCGGCGCCTTCTTCGCGGCCGCCTTCTTGGTGGCGGCCTTCTTCGGCGCGGCTTCCTTCTTCACCGCGGTCTTCTTGGCGGCGGCCTTCTTGGCACCGAAGCCGCGACGCACGGGCTTGCCGGTTTCCTCCAGCAGCTTCTGCACTTCTTCCAGCGTCAGCGAGGCGGGCTCGCGGTCCTTCGGGATCTTGCCGTTGAGCTTGCCGTCGCTGATGTACGGGCCGAAGCGGCCGTTCAGCACCTGGATGTCGCTGCCGTCGAATTCCTTGATGATGCGGTTGCGCGCGATCTCTTCCTTCTCTTCGATCAGGAACACCGCGCGTGCCAGGTCGATGGTGTACGGGTCGTCTTCCTTCTTCAGCGACGCGTACACGCTGCCACGCTTGGCGAACGGACCGAAGCGGCCGATGCCCACGCTGACTTCCTCCTCCTTGTCCAGGCCCAGCTTGCGCGGCAGCTTGAACAGTTCCAGCGAATCTTCCAGCGTGATGGTGTGCATGGACTGGCCGGGGCGCAGCGAGGCGAACTCCAGCTTCTCGTCGGTGTCCTTGTCGCCGATCTGCGCGTACGGCCCGTAGCGGCCCAGGCGCACGCTGACCGGCTTGCCGGACTTGGGGTCGGTGCCGAGTTCGCGCGCGCCGGTGGCTTCGCTGCGGTCGACGGATTCCTTCTTCTCTTCGATGAGCTCCTTGAACGGGCCCCAGAAGCGTTCCATCAACGGCAGCCAGTCCTCTTCGCCGCGCGAGACGGCATCGAGTTCGTCCTCCAGCTTGGCGGTGAAGTCGTAGTCGACGTACTGGGTGAAGTGTCCGGACAGGAACTTGGACACGGCGCGGCCGACGTCGCTGGGCTTGAAGGCGCGGCCTTCCATTTCCACGTACTTGCGGAACTGCAGCGTCTGGATGATGGAGGCGTAGGTGGACGGACGGCCGATGCCGTATTCCTCCAGCGCCTTGACCAGCGCCGCTTCGGTGAAGCGCGGCGGCGGCTGGGTGAAATGCTGGTCGGCATGGATGCGGTCCAGCGGGATGCGGTCGCCGGGTTTCATCGGCGGCAGCTTGCGGCCTTCGTCTTCGTCCTCGGCGGCCTTGGTGTCCTTGCCTTCCTCGTAGACGGCCAGGAAGCCGGGATCGATCACGGTGGTGCCGCTGGCGCGGAAGCTGTGCGCGTTGCCGGCGGCGAGGTCGACGCTGACGGTGTTGAGCGTGGCCGGCACCATCTGGCAGGCGACGGCGCGCTTCCAGATCAGTTCGTACAGCTTGCGCTCGTCATCGGTCAGGTAACGCGACACCTGGCTGGGCGTGCGCAGCGCGCTGGTCGGGCGCACGGCTTCGTGCGCTTCCTGCGCGTTCTTGGACTTGGTGACGTAGACGTTGGGCTTGTCGGGCACGGCCTGCGTGCCGAAGTCGCGCGCGATGACGTCGCGGATCTCGGCGACGGCCTCGGCCGACAGGCTGACCGAGTCGGTACGCATGTAGCTGATCAGGCCGACGGTGCCTTCTTCGCCGATGGTCACGCCTTCGTACAGTTTCTGCGCGACCTGCATGGTCTTGCGCGTGGTGAAGCCCAGCTTGCGCGAGGCCTCCTGCTGCAGTGTGGAGGTGGTGAACGGCGGCGAGGGGCGGCGCTTGCGCTCCTTGCTGACCACGTCGGTGACATGCAGCGCGCCCTGCGCGGCCTGCTGGATGCGCAGGCGTGCGGCTTCGGCGGTGTCGCCGTCGGTGACGGTGAACTGTTCGAATTTCTGTCCGTCCAGCTTGGTCAGCTTGGCGGTGAAGGACTGGCGCGGATGCGCGCACTCGGCTTCGATGGACCAGTACTCGCGGGCGATGAAGGCTTCGATCTCCTCCTCGCGCTCGACGATCATGCGCAGCGCCGGCGACTGCACGCGGCCGGCGGACAGGCCGCGCTGCACCTTGCGCCACAGCACCGGCGACAGGTTGAAGCCGACCAGGTAGTCCAGCGCGCGGCGCGCCTGCTGGGCATCGACCAGGTCGCCCGCGATCTGCCGCGGGTGGTTCATGGCTTCCTTGATGGCGCGCGGGGTGATCTCGGTGAACACCACGCGGTGCAGCGGCTTGTCCTTCAGCAGGCCGCGTTCCTTCAGGATCTCGGCGATGTGCCAGCTGATGGCTTCCCCTTCGCGGTCCGGGTCGGTGGCCAGGAAGATGTCGTCGGCGGTCTTGGCGGCCTTGGCGATGGCGTCGACGTGCTTCTCGTTCTTGTCGATCAGTGCGTAGGACATGGCGAAGCCCTGGTCCGGGTCCACCGCCCCTTCCTTCGGCACCAGGTCACGCACGTGACCGTAGGACGCCAGGACGGTGAAGTCCTTGCCGAGGTATTTGTTGATCGTCTTGGCCTTGGCCGGCGATTCAACGATGAGCAGGTGCTTGGGCATGTCAGGGGTTCAGGGGGAGTCGGGGGGGGGGCCGTCCGGGGCCGGCAAGGGTGGCGCAAATGCGGCCGCCAGAGAAGCCGACGCCCGGGGTGGGGACCCCGGGCGTTCAGTTTTCCTATTTATAGTGGAATCACGCCCGGGGGCCGGCTGTCAAGCGGCCGACCCTGCCGTTGGGCGGTTTCTGCCGGGGCAGTGCCCGTTTCCGGCGCCCGCCTCAGCGGGCCATGGAGGCCAGGCCGATGGCGGCGAAGATGCCGATGGCGATGCCCAGCAGCAACAGCACGCCGAACAGCGCCAGGACCACGACGGTGGCGGTGCCCAGTTCTTCGCGCTGCCGCTCCGGCTGGCGGGTGAACGCCCACTTGTCCACCACCAGGGTGTCGCACATCAGGTCATGCAGGCCCTGCTTGCGCTCGGTGAAGGCGGCCATGATCAGGCCGATGCACAGGATGAACCCGCTCAGCAGGTAAGCCCAGTAGCGGCCGAAACCGCGCAGGAAGCTGATCTTCTCGCCATCGGTGCGCACCACCTTGATGCCGATGGCCAGCTTGCCCGGCGTGGCCATCAGGCCCGCACTGGAGTGGAACCACGCGAACACCAGGGCAGTGAGGACGTAGGACGCAATCGTTTCGCCAGGGTTGAAGGGGTCCTGCAGGCCACCGAAGCCACCGCCGAACAGCCCGCCGAAGATCGCCAGGATGATGGCGATCGGAATGCCGATGACGAAGCCGTCGATGATGCTGGCGGCCACGCGTTTCCAGAAGCCCGCGTAGACCACGTATCCGTCGGTCACCGGCTGCGCGGAGGCATACACCTCCGCACTCGGCGCGGCGTAGGGCGAGGCGGGTTCGCCCAGCGGGCGTGCCGGGCTGTAGGTCGCCTGCGCAGTCGCGGCCGCGGCCACGGCCTCCGCCTGGCTGGCGTGCGCCGGCGCATGCTGGGCGTAGCTGGGCTCGCGCGCGGTGAACACGGCGCGGCCGGTCAGCGGGCGGTCTTCCTCGGGTTCCGCCTGCGGGATGATCGAGGGCGGCGCCGGCGTGGCGGCGGCGGGCTGGAGGTGCAGTTCCGCCGCCATGTCGCGCAGGGACTGCCACTGGCCCATGCCTTCGCGCCACACCAGCGAGGCCCAGGTGAGCACCCCGGTATGGAACTGCTGCGTCAGGGCTTCCGCGGTCACGGGCCCCTGGCGCTGCTGCTGCGGATCAACGTAGTACCACTGCGTCATGTCGGGCCTCCTTGGCCGGTCAGTTCTGGGTAGCGAGGGGAATGAGGATGGCCGCCAGCACGGCAATGAAGGCCAGTCCGTAGATGACGCCGGCGATGGCCAGGATCACCTTGGTCACGGTGCCCAGGCCGCGTTCCTGCCAGTCGGGATGGGCGGTATACGCCCAGCGGTCGACCACCAGCGTGGCGGCGACTTTGTCGTGCAGGCCCTGCTTGCGCTCGGTGAAGGCGACGATCAGGTAGCCGATGTAGAGCGTCAGGTAGTTCAGCGCCACGGCCAGCCAGCGGCCCAGCGCGCGGCCCAGGGTGAGCCGCCGCCCGTCGATGTCGGTGACCTTGATGCCCACCGCCATCTTGCCCAGCGTGGCCTGCTTGCTGGAGGACTCGAAGCCGGCGTAGTACGCCGCGCTGATCAGGGGATACGTCAGGTAGATCATCCCCATGATGCCGAACATGGCGGCCATCCCGCCGGCGCTGTCCGCGTCGCGCATCAACACGCTGCCACCGATGCCCAGCACCACGACGCCGACGATCATCACCAGATACCACGCGAAGGTGACCACCATCGAGTCGATGAACAACGCGGCCGCCCGTCGCCAGAAACCCGCCAGCACCACGTCCGTGCCGTCGACGTACTGCTGTTCGGAGGCGATCTGCGCGGCCGGCGGGGCATAAGGCGTATCGCCACTCTCGGCGGCGGTCGGTAGCGCGGGCGCGGTGGCGGGCGGCGGCTGCAGCGGCATGTCGAGTTCGCCGGCCACGGTACGGAGCGGCTGCCATTCGCCCAGGCCATCGCGCCACACCAGCGTTTCCAGGCCGATCCGGCCGTGCTGGAAATGGCTGGCGAGTTCTTCACCCGTCCACGGGCCCTGCCGTTGCCGGGAGGCATCGGCGTAGTACCAGTCCGTCATGTCGTTCCCCGAGAGCTGCGCGGCATGCGTCGCCGCGCGGACGTGAATCAGCCGCGGCAGTTCTGCGGCAGCAGTCGATCATCGATTTCGGACGTGCAGGTCCAGGCCGTGTCGGCCGTGTCCAGTTCGAACCAGATCTTCTTGCCGTCCAGCCGTGTGTCGCCGGTATTGCCCATCTCCAGCTCGAAGCCACAGGTACCGTCATCGAACTGGCCGATGCTCGCCCGGGTGACATAGGTGCTGGCGTAGCTTTCCGGTTCGCCCAGACCGCCTTCGCCGTTGCGCGGGCACTTGCCTTCGCCCAGGTACTGCTCGGTGACCACGCTCTTCAGCATGGCGCCGTTGGCGATTGCATCCGCGGTCTTCGCTCGCAAGGTGTAATCGTTGTAGGCGGGCAGCGCGATGGCGGCCAGGATGCCGACCACGCCGATGCACGGCACCACGATCACGGCGGCGACGATCAGCGCGATCTTGCCACCCGACATGCCCTGGCGCGGTGGGGCGGCATGAACGCCGCCAGTGGCGCGGGGCGCCATCGGCGCCCGCACGGAAGACGCCGCCTGGAGCGGCGGCGGTGGCGGCGGAACCGCGGCGTCGGCTGTCACCGACGCGGTGGCCAGCAGCCCGAGCTCCTCGGCGAAATCGCCCAGGCGCTGCCATTGCGCCATCCCTTCGCGCCAGACCAGGGTTTCCAGTCCGACGCGCCCGACACGATAGTGAGTCCCCAATTCCTCAGCCGAGACCGGACCGTGCTGCTGACGGTCCCGGTCGGCATAAAACCAATCCGACATGCTTCCCCCTGAAGCGGATCAACGCCTCAGTGTACCGGCTCCGGCTCGTCGGCAAACATCTGGGTTTCCATCCATGCATACGCAGCTTCGGAGCCCGGCTGGTTGAACAGCACCATCAGCACGACCCACTTCAGGTCGTCCAGGTCCAGTTCGTCCTGGTCCAGCGCCATGGCGCGATCCAGCACCAGTTCGCGCTGGTTGGCGTCCAGCACGCCGTGCTGTTCAAGGAACAGCAGGAAGCCCCGGCATTCGACATCGAGTTTTTCCAGCTCCGGGCCATGGAAGACACGGGTGGGGCCGCCCACGCGGGGCTGCGACGCGGCAGGCCGTTGGTCGGCCAGGGCATCGAGCCAGTCGAAGGCTTTGCTGATCTCGGCGGGGCTGAAGCCGGCCTGGATCAGGCCGTTCTGGAGAGAGTCGCGGTCGCGGACCGGGTCCGCGTCTTCGGTGAAATAGTGTTCGAACAGGTACAGCAGTACATCCAGGATGCTCTCTTTCATTGCCCCTCGGCCTGCGTCAACGACGCTGTGGAGGTGAAGAAACCGGTCTTTCTGAGGTATCGGCCGTGTTCGACCGTTACTAAACCATCCAGTTCCATGACCAGCAGCATGGAGGACAGTTCGGCAGCCGTCAATCCAGTGCGTGCAACCAACTGATCCATACCTGTTGGGTCGTGGCCCAGTGCTTGCCACAACTGCTGGTAGTCGGGGTCCAGGCTGGGGAGTGTCGCGGAGGCGCTGGAGATTGCCGCGGATTCAGTTTCGCCGAGCCGTTCGCGCAGCGCCGACGCCAGTTCGTGGGCCAGTGGCGCGATGGCCGCGATCACCTCCTGGGCGCTTTCCACCAGGCCGGCCCCCTCGCGGATCAGGCGATGGCAGCCGCGCGCCATGGGGTTGTGGATGGAGCCGGGCACGGCGAACACCTCGCGCCCCGCTTCCCCGGCCTGCCGCGCGGTGATGAGGGCACCGGAGCGCTCCGCCGCCTCGATCACCAGGGTGCCCAGGGTCAGCCCGGCCAGGATCCGGTTGCGGCTAGGAAAGTGCGAACGGATCGCCAGGGTGCCCGGGGCATGTTCGCTGACGATGGCGCCCTGGGCCGCGACACGGTCGCGCAGGTCGGCATGCGAAGGCGGATAGGCCACGTCGGGGCCGGTGCCGACGACGGCCACCGTGATGCCGCCGGCAACCCCGAGCGCGGCTTCGTGGGCGATGGCATCGATGCCGGCGGCCAGTCCGCTGACCACCGCGATGCCGGTGCTGGCCAGCGCGCGCGAAAACGCATGCGCATTGTCGCGACCGCCGGCGGTCGGCGAGCGGCTGCCCACGACCGCCACGGACGGGTGCCACAGCAGGCTGGGGTCGCCCTCGACGAACAGCGCCAGGGGCGGGCTGGCGATCCGTCGCAGGTGGGCCGGGTAGTCCGGGTCATGCCAGCCGATCAGGTGGTGCTGTGCCGCCTGCAGCCAGGAGAGCGTGCGCTGCAGGATCGCCGGGTCCGGGTCGCGCATCGCCTTGATCTGCGCATCGCCCAGGCCTGCCGCGCGCCAGGTGCTGGCGCCGGCGGCGAGCACGGCGGTGGGGGTGCCCAGTTGATCCAGCAACTGGCGCCGGGGCAGCACGGGGCCGCCGGCCAGGGTCAGGCGGGCCAGCGCGGTCGGTTCGTCGAGGGGCATGGGCACAGCCTAGGGTGGAAACGACGACGGCGCCCTAGGGCGCCGTCGTGGCAGAACGTAGGAAAAGCCTGACGTCAGTAGGTGGCGTCGGGGTGCTTCAGTTCGTATCCCACGCGGGTGGCTTCCACGCCTTCCATCACCAGCGCGTAGCTGACCTTGTCGAAGGTGCGGAACACCATGACGTGGCTGGCGTACTCATCCGGCAGGCTGACGCGGCCGGCGCCGGTCTTCGGCGACTCGCTGACGCGCGAGGATTCCGGATACGCCATGCGGTTGGCGGTGTGGCTGCCGTTGCGCCACACCGAGAACACGGTGCCGTTGTCGATGCCGTCCAGACGGCCGGCGGAGATCGCGATCACGTCGCGCGAGCCACCCGACGTCAGTGCATCGGCGACGGCCAGCACGCGCAGCTTGCCTTCCGCTGCCTGCGTGGCGGGCGGGTGCGGGAAGAAGTGCAGGTCGTACGGCTGTGCGTCCACCGGGATCAGGCGGTCGCCCACGCGGACTTCCTTGCCGCCGATGTCCGCCACCAGGGTGCTGACTTCGGTGCCCGGCACCACGCCACGGGTAAAGGTGGCGACGTTGACCGTGGCCAGTTCATAGCCGAGGAATTCACCCTTGCCGGTCTGCTCGGTGACTTCCTTCCACTGGTCGATTTCGCCACGGATGGTCTTGCCACGGAAGTCCAGGTCCTGCGCGCGCGGATTGTCGGTGAACCGGGCGGTGGGCCGGACGACCAGATAGCGCTGGCCGGGCTGTCCACCGTCCAGGCCGCGAACGTAGATGTTGTGGCCGCCGGAACCGCGCAGGCGGTCCTCATCCAGGCCCGCCACGTGCGGCAGTTCCTCGAAGCTGTCCACCACGCGGCGGTCCTTCAGGAACGGCTCGATGTCGCCCAGCGGAATGGCGTTGAGCGGCGCTTCCTCGCGCGGACCCGGCTGCACCGCGACGCGGTCCAGGTAGGCCAGGCTGATGACGTCGCCCGGATAGATCAGGTGCGGATTCTTGATCTGCGGATTGGCCTGCCAGATCTCCGGCCACAGCCACGGCTTCTTCAGGAAGCGCGCGGAAATGTCCCACAGGGTGTCCCCCCGCTTGACCACATAGGTGTCGGGATGGCTTTCCGCCATCTCGGCGGCAGCCGCGTAGGTCCCCATAGTGAGGATCGCGACGGTTAAAACCGTACGAATACTTTTGAACATGGCGGTATCTACCTGATTCCCCGACAGGTGGTCAGCACTATAGTCCAGAAAACCCGACGCAAAGCAAGCGCTCGCGTTAGAATTCGTGAGGCCTTGCCGGATTCCACTGGCGCCCCCATCCCGATATCACCATGGCACTGCTCCCCATCCTCGAATTCCCCGACCCCCGACTGCGGACCAAAGCCGTACCGGTGGACGCCGCCCGCGTGACCACGCCCGAGTTCCAGCGCCTGCTGGATGACATGTTCGACACCATGTACGACGCGCCGGGCATCGGCCTGGCCGCCAGCCAGGTCGACGTGCACCAGCGCTTCATGGTCATCGACATCAGTGAAGAGAAGAACCAGCCGCAGGTTTTCATCAACCCGGAGATCGTCGACAAGGTCGGCGAGCAGGTCTATCAGGAAGGCTGCCTGTCGGTACCCGGCATCTTCGCCGACGTGGCTCGCGCCGATGCGATCACCGTCCGCTTCGTCGACCGCCAGGGCCAACCGCAGGAGTTGCATGCCGATGGCCTGCTGGCGGTCTGCATCCAGCACGAGATGGACCATCTGGAAGGCAAGCTGTTCGTCGACTACCTGTCACCGCTGAAGCGCGAGATGGTGCGCAAGAAGCTGGCCAAGCAGCGTCGCCAGGCCGCTGCCTGAGAGTGCAGCGCTGATCGGGACGGGCGAGGCGGAAGGCGTGAGAAGCGATCCGCGGTAGCCGTCGCGACGCCCGTTTCCCCACTTCCGAGTCCCGGCCCTCCATGAGAATCGTCTTTGCCGGTACGCCGGCCTTCGCCGTCCCCAGCCTGCGCGCGGCCCACGCACGCAACGAAGTGGTGGCCGTCTACACGCAGCCGGACCGCCCGGCGGGGCGCGGTCGCGGGTTGACGGCATCGCCGGTCAAGCTGGAGGCGATCCAGCGTGGTATTCCGGTGCTGCAACCGCTCTCGCTGAAGAAGAAGGCTTCGCAGGATGCCCTGCGCGCACTGGCGCCGGACCTGATGATCGTCGTCGCCTACGGCCTGATCCTGCCGCAGGCCGTGCTGGACATTCCCACCTACGGCTGCTGGAACGTGCATGCGTCGCTGCTGCCGCGCTGGCGTGGCGCCGCGCCGATCCAGCGCGCGATTGAGGCCGGCGACGACGAGACCGGCGTCTGCCTGATGCAGATGGAGGCGGGTCTGGACACCGGGCCGGTGCTGCTGTCGCAACGCACGCCCATCGGGGCGGATGAAACCGGCGGCCAGCTGCATGACCGGCTGGCCGAGCTGGGCGCGCAGGTGCTGCGCGACGGCCTCGGTCTGCTGCGTGCCGGCATCCGGCCTGTCGCACAGCCGCAGCCCGAGCAGGGTGTTGCGTACGCCCACAAGCTGGACAAGGCCGAAGCCAGGCTCGACTGGTCGCTGTCGGCGGAGGCGCTGGCGCGCAAAGTGCGCGCCTTCGAGCCGTGGCCCGTCGCCGAGGCGGTGGTGGCCGGCGAGCGCCTGCGCATCCATGGTGCCGTCGCTGTCGCGCAGTCGCATGCGGGGTCGCCCGGCCAACTGCTCGCCGCCAGTCGCCAGGGACTCGACATCGCTTGTGGTGACGGCGTGCTTCGCCTGCGCGTCGTACAGCGCGAAGGCGGCAAGGCGATCACCGCGGCGGACTACCTCAACGCGCGTCGCGACCTGGCGGGCGCATGACCACGCAGGCCGGCGTCGCCATCCGCGTACTGGCCATGCGCGTGCTGGATGCGGTGATGCATCGCGGACGTTCGCTGAAGGCCGAACTGTCCGCCACCCTGCCGCAGGTCGCCGATACGCGCGACCGTGCGCTGCTGGAGGCCATGTGTTTCTCCGCGTTGCGCCAGCGCGCGCAGGCCGATGCCGCGCTGCGCCTGTGGATGGCCAAGCCGCCCGGCCCGCAGGACGGCGAACTGCGCGCGCTGCTGCACATCGGTTTCGCCCAGCTGACCGCCCTGGACCTGGCGCCGCACGCCGCGCTTTCCGCCACCGTCGAGGCGGCACGCACGCTGGGACGTCCGCACCAGGCCAACCTGATCAATGCGCTGCTGAGGCGTGCCCAGCGCGAAGGGCTGCCGCCGGCGGACGTCGCCCTGCTGTGGCCGGCCTGGCTGCGCAAGCAGGTTGAAACCGACTGGCCGCAAGATGCTGCCGCCATCTTCGATGCGAGCCAGCACGAAGCTCCGCTCTGGTTGCGCGTGAATCGCGCGCGCGTGGCGCGGGACAGCTACCGGGTGCAGCTGGCGGAGGCCGGCATCGAGGCCGAGACGGCTGCCGGATTGCCGGATGCGCTGCTGGTGCGTTCGCCCGTGGCCGTGGGCCGGCTACCCGGGTTTGCCGAAGGGGACGTCTCGGTGCAGGACGGTGCCGCGCAATCGGTGGCGGACCTCTTCGAATTGCCACCGGGGGCACGTTTGCTGGACATGTGCGCCGCGCCCGGCGGCAAGGCCGCGCACCTGCTCGAACGCGACCCCACGCTGCAGCTGACGGCGCTGGACGTGGATGCGCGGCGACTGTCGCGCGTGCAGGAAACCCTGGCGCGCCTGGGTGTTTCCGCCTCAACCCGCGTTGCCGACGCGGGCGAACCGGCTACCTGGTGGGACGGGCAACCCTACGATGCGGTGCTGCTGGATGCGCCGTGTTCCGCCACCGGCATCGTCCGGCGCCAGCCGGACGTGCTGTTGCACCGACGGCCACAGGATCTGGCTGCACTGACCGCGCTTCAGGCGCGGTTGCTGGACGCGGCCTGGGCCGTGCTGCGCCCGGGAGGCACGCTGGTGTATGCGACGTGTTCGGTGCTGCAAGCCGAGAATGCCGACCAGGTTGCGCGATTCCTCGCTCGCATGCCGGATGCGCGGGCGGAGGCCCTGGACGATGCGTTCGGCCAAGCAGCGGGTGTGGGCAGGCAGCGGCTGCCGGGCGACCGGAAGATGGATGGCTTCTTCTACGCCCGCCTGCGCAAGGCCGCCGCAGCGGGCCTGGGAGGCTGAACTGATGCTGCCCGTCCCGCGGCACTGGAATGTCGCGCACTTTCTCGGGCCACGCCGTCCGGCATACTTCACCGTCGTCCAGCCGTTGGCTGGCAATGGGCGTCGATGCGACGTTCCCTCCGCCAACGAATCCTTGACACGCTGCTGACAGTGCCCGGCACACACTTCGTGGGTCGCTGCAGACTGCCGCGCGGATGGTGCGCCGGATGTCCGAGTTCCCGAGCTTCCTGCAGAGACGCAACACGATGGTTTCATGGATGAACAAGCGCCAGCCGGTCGCACGGGGCCTCATGTGGCTGGCAGCCTTCAGCGCTGCCGCGTGCCTGGTGGTACCCAAGGGATTGGCACTGTTCGCGGCCTGCCTGTTGCTGGCTACCCTGTTGGTGCCGGATGCCATCGTATTCGCGCTGCGCCACGCCACGCCTGCCATCCGGTGGTTGCTGGCCATGGTGGCGCTGGTCCTGACGGTGGCGATCGCCTCCATGGTGTATGCCGGACAGGGCTGGCATGTACTCGACAATCCTTCCCGTCTGCTGCTGATCCCCTGGGGTGCATGCCTGGCCTGGGCGATCCGGCTGCCGCGGCGCGCCTTGTGGTACGGCGCACTGGTGGGCCTGCTGGTCGCATTCATCGTGGCGACGGTCCAGTTGGCCGGGGGCACCGCGCGTGCCGATGCAGGCACCAATCCCATTGTCTTCGCCAATGCGGTGCTGGTGCTGCTGGTGCTGGCGGTGTTCTGCCGTCCGTTGGGGCGCGATCCGCGCGTGCTGGCGGTGCTGACGATCGCCCTCGTGCTGGGCGCGGTAACGATCGTGCTGAGTGGCAGCCGGGGTGCGCTGCCTGGGCTGGGGCTGGTGCTGCTCATCGTGCTGGTGGGGGGCGATGCACGCCGGCGCTGGCTGCGCCTGGGCATGGCGGTCAGTGCCGTCGTCCTGCTGTTCGTCATGCTGTGGAGCATTCCGTGGCTGTCCGCCCAGACCCGGTTGGACGCGGTGCATTCCGATTGGGATGGCTATGCACAGGGACAGGTGGACACGCCGATCGGGGCACGCCTGGCACTGCTGTCGCTGGCCGGCGACGCCTTCCTGCGGGCACCGTGGACCGGGGTCGGCATTGACGGGTTCGGCCAGGAAGTGGACCGGGCTTCCTACTGCCAGGCAGCCCCACGGCACCTGTGCGATCTGGCGCACGCCCACAACGACATCGCCCAGTGGGCGGCGACGATGGGCGTACCGGGCCTGCTGGCGTTGCTGGCGATCTACTTCGTCCCCCTCGCCATCGCCGCCCGGCAGCTGTCCCGCAAGCCGCCGTCGTCGCCGGTCGGGGCGGCCTGGGCTGCAGGGGTGATGGTGGTGGTCTATCTGCTGTCAGGCCTGACCCAGTCGATGTTCGCGCATGCGATGACCACCAGTGCCTACGCGGTGTTCATTGGTCTGCTGCTCGGCATCGCCTTGAGGGAAACGGAAGCGTCCCGCGACCGTTGAGGCGGTCGGAAAGCGCCACCCCGGGCTGGGGTAGACCACCCGGAATGAGATGGGCACCGCGTTTCTGCGCGTGAATGTGAATCGTCGTGGAACCGTTTCTCCGTATCCGGCGCTGCCTCACATTCGAGTCAGAAAGCCGTCCCTACAATCGCGCCGCTCCGACCCCCTCCCCACCTGCCGGCGACTCCCTGCCCATGCTGCGCGTCAACCTGATTGCATGGGACAACGGCGTTGGCCTGAGCCGCGACCTGCGGCTGATCGCCACGGTACTCCGGGACGCCGGCATGAGTGTGGACATCCAGCCGGGCCAGGGGCGCGGCAAGTTGCGCAAGTGGTTCGGGCCCTGGGCGCGTCGCCTGCGGATCGGTTGGCATCGGCTGCGGCGGCGACCGCGCTTCGACCTGAACCTGATGCTGGAACACATCCGCCCCGAGCTGCTCGGGGCCGCGCACTGCAACGCTTTCATCCCCAATCCGGAGTGGTGCCTGCCGCGCGACGTGAAGCGCCTCAAGCGCATGGACCACGTGCTGGCCAAGACAGACCATGCCGTCGACATTTTCGGGCACCGGGGGTGTCGCGTGGCACCCATCGGCTTCACCAGCGTCGATCGCCATGACGCCGGGGTGCCCAGGCAGCGTACCTTCTTCCATCTGGCCGGGCGCAGCAGTGCCAAGCGCACCAGGCTGGTACTGGAAACCTGGGCGCGCCATCCCGAATGGCCCACCCTGACGGTGGTGCAGCACCCGCACAAGGCACGCTACCGTCCCGTAGCGGCCAATATCGTGCATCGCATCGACTATGTCGACGACGCGGAACTGCAGCAGCTGCAGAACGAAAACCTGTTCCATCTGTGTCCATCGGAAACCGAAGGGTTCGGCCACTACCTGGTCGAAGCGCTCAGCGTGGGCGCGGTGACGCTGACCACGGATGCCGAACCGATGAACGAACTGGTCACGCCCGAGCGCGGATTGCTGATCCCGTTCGCGACCACGCAGCCACAGCAGCTCGCCACGCGCTACCAGATCGATGCCGATGCGCTCGAGGCGGCCGTTGAAGCGGCGCTGGCCTTGAGTGACGAGGACATCGCCGCCCGATCCCAGGCGGCACGGGCGTTTTTCCTGGACAACGATGCCGCGTTCCGCGGCCGGCTGGTGGAAGCGGTCGCAGCGGCAGCCAGGCGTCCGGACATGCTGGGCGCAGGCGTCCGAGCGACGACGGGTGCCGGCTTGCAGCCACAGGTTGCCCCGACGGCCTGACGCGTCGCCCGCCGGGCGGCCGCTGCATGGAAGCCACGCGTGTGCGATGGCTTAGAATCCCGCCATGCCGCTCTTGCCGATTTCCCTGGTCGTCATCACCCACAACGAAGCCGCCAGGATCGGGCGGTGCCTGGACAGCGTGCCATTCGCAGCCGAAAAGCTGGTGGTGGACAGTGGCAGCACGGACGACACGCGCGCCGTCGCGCAGGCCCACGGCGCACGCGTCGTGCACCAGGACTGGCTGGGCTTCGGCCCGCAGCGCAATGCCGCCTCCACCCATGCCGCCCATGACTGGATCCTGGTGCTGGATGCGGATGAATTCCTTTCGGAAGAACTGGCCCGTCAACTCGAGGTCGGCCTGCCCGCGCTGATGGCGTCGTCGCGCGCGGGCGCGTGGCTGCGTCGCCGTACCTGGTTCATGGGCGCGCCGATGCGCTGGTACCGGCCGATGGTCGGCGAACGCTCGGCGCGCATCTACCACCGCGACCGCGCGCGCTGGTCCGACGCGCGCGTGCATGAATCCCTGCGTTTCCAAGGGGAGACCATCGAGTTCAAGGCGCCGTTCAACCATCTGCACAACCCCACGCTGGTGCACAAGCAGCTGAAAGTGCTGCGCTACTCCGAACTGAAGACGCGCGACTGGTACGAACGCCGCCGGCCTGTCCGCATGTGGATGAGTCCGCTGGTCTTTTTCGCCGCGTTCGTGAAGGACTACGTCATCCGGCTGGGCATGCTGGACGGCTGGCGTGGCTTCGTCATTTCGCAACTCGGTGCCAGCTATGCCATCTACAAGCGCATGCGCTACTACGAGATGACCCGCAACCCGCACTCGCGCGAGCTGGCGCGGCAGGAACTGGTCAAGCACGGGCTGGAGCGCGAATGAGCGGGCATGACTACCTGCTCTATGGTTCCGAGCGTTATGCATTGCCCATCCTGCAGCCCATGGCGGACGCACTGCTGCGCCAGGGGCATCGGGTGCATGCGTGGTTCGTGGAGGGCGCGGCCGGGCTGAGCCTGCCGGCGCCGGTGCGCGACATCGGCCTGCGCGAGGCCGTCGCGTTGCGGCCCCGCGCGGTCTTCAGCGCGTCCAATGAAGTGCCCGGCTTCGTCAGCGGCGCCAAGGTGCAGCTCTTCCACGGGTTCAACGTGCAGAAGCGCGACGATGCCCGCGGCCATTTCCGCATCCGCGGCCTGTTCGATCTGTACTGCACGCAGGGGCCTGCGACCACGCGGCCGTTCCGCGAACTTCAGCAGCGGCTGGGCCACTTCGCCGTCGTCGAAACCGGTTGGCCCAAGCTCGATCCACTGTTCCGCGACGACGGCGGGCAGGCGGCGCGGATGCGCGCAGCAGCCGATGGGCGTCCCGTGGTGCTGTCCGGGTCGACCTTCACCGAGCGCCTGTCGGCGGCACCGCACCTGCTGCCGGTCATCGCCGACGAGATCGCGCGCGGCCGCTTCTACTGGCTGCTGACGCTGCACCCGAAATGTCCGCCTGCCCTGTTTGACAGCTACCGGGTACTGGCCGGCGCGAATGCGTGCTTCGTGGAGCCCGAACAGCTGGTGACCGCCGAGCGTGCCGCGGACGTGCTGGTCGCCGACACCAGCTCGATCGTGTCGGAAATGCTGGCCCAGGCCAAGCCGGTGGTGACGTTCCGCAACCGCGCGCCGAAACCACACATGCTCGACTTCACCGATCCCGCCGCATTGCCGGCAATGCTGGACCAGGCATTCGCACCGGACGAGGCGCTTCGTGCACGCATCTCGGCCTATGCCGACGAGATCCATCCCTATCGCGACGGCCTGTCGTCCGAACGGGTCATCGAGGCCACCGAGGCGCTGCTGGCGGGCCGGCTGGGCGCGTTGAAGCGCAAGCCGCTCGCCGCCGCCTGGCGGAACCTGCAGATAAGGCATGCGCTGGGGTACTGGGGGCCGGGTGCGTGAGCGGATGGCGACGGATGGCGATGTCCTGTCATCCCATGATTCGATAATTGGCACGGACAACCTTGGCCTGCCATCCGATCTGGGGATCACACCGGTGGAACGCGTCCTCCCGGTCTCTGTCATTGTCAGTACCTACAACGCCGAGGCCTGGCTGGAAAAGGTCCTGCACGGCTATCTGCACCAGACGTGGCCGCACTTCGAGCTGATCATTGCCGACGATGGTTCACGGCCGTCCACCCGCGCGCTGGTGGAGCGGTTCGCCGCCGGTTTCCCGGTGCCGCTGCGCCATGTCTGGCATCCGGACGAGGGATACCGGCGGCAGGAAATCCTCAACCGCGCCATCCCGCTGGCCGCACACGACTACCTGCTGTTCACCGATGGTGACTGCATACCACGCAGGGATTTCGTGCAGGTGCACGCGCGACTGGCCGAGCCGGGGCGTTTCCTGTCCGGGGGTTACTGCAAGCTGGGGATGGCGGTGAGCGAGGCGATCGAGGCCGACGATATCCGCGCGGGACGCTGCTTCGACCTGGGGTGGCTGCGTACGCGCGAGCAGCCGGGATTCTCGAACACGATGAAACTGGGGGCGGGCCGCGTGGCGGCGCTGCTGGACCACGTCACGCCCGCGCGCGCGACGTTCAACAACTGCAATTCATCGGTGTGGAAGGCGGACCTGCTGGCGGTCAACGGCTACGACGAGCGCATGAAGTACGGCGGGCCGGATCGCGAACTCGGCGAACGCCTGGAGAACCGCGGCATCCGGGGCAAGCAGATCCGGCACCGCGCGGTCTGCGTGCACCTGGATCACGCCCGCGCCTACAAGACGCAGGAGTCCCTGCAGCGCAACCGCGAGATCCGCGCGCAGACCCGTGCCACGCGCGCCACGTGGACCGCTTACGGCATCAGCAAGTCGACCTGAGGCCGTACCGGCAGCCGGCGCCAGGCGGCCACCACGTCCGCCACGGGGATGTCCCGCACGCGACTGGCTTCTCCCTTCTCGCCACCCAGGACGTGGATGGGCCCCGGTCCGATGGGGCGCCACTTCTCCGGCGACGCCGCGCCGAACATCACCACCAGTGGGCAGGCGAGTGCGGCAGCGGCGTGGGCCGGGCCGGTGTCCACCGACACCAGGCTGTGCGCCTGCTGGAGCAGCGCCAACAGGCGCGGTACCGGCAGTTCGCGCGCCGCGTTGAACATGCGCGCATCCTTGCCGGCCGCGTCACGGATTTCTTCCAGCACGCCATGTTCGGCCGGCGAGCCGCACAGCACGATCTTCGTGAGCGGCTGTTCCTGCCAGATCGCGTCGGCGACCGCCGCCCACGATGCGGGGGGCCAGTACTTGGGGTGCGACGAGGTCGCGATGTTGCCGCGCTTGTGGGTGCGCTTGTTGCCAGGCTGGAACAGCACCACCGGTCCTTCCAGCCGATTGACCGTGCGCCATGACGCCAGGTCGCGCCGGTCGTCGTCGGTCACGTGCAGCAGGGGGAAGCGGAAGACGCCCGGGTCCGGCACCTCGCGCGTCGGGTAGGGCTGCATCGGGTCGCGCATGCCCATCTGCAACCAGCGGTCCGGCCACAGGTGCAGGCCCGCCCTCGCGACGTCGTCGGGCGAGGGCCGGTGCACGATGTCCTCTGGCGGAATCCCCGCCCGCGCCACCAACGCCAGCATCGCCGGGTTGCTGTCGCAGCAGTAGACCGGGCCGCGCCCGCGCTTCTTCAGCCAGTGCACCAGCGCCCACTGGCTGGGACACAACCAGTAAGGCGTGTTGCGGCTGGTGATCAGCTGCAGGCGGCCCACTGCCGGCTCGCGCTCCAGGAGCGGTCGCGTCCAGTCGCCCGCTCCCACCACGTCGATCTTCTCGCCGTAGCGTGCATGCAACAGGCGGAGGATCGGGGTCAGCAGGACCACGTCGCCCAGCGCACCGCAGCGGATCACCAGTGGACGCGCACTCATGCGGCACAGCCCTGCAGGGCGAAGGCATCAGGAATCAGGGTCATCATGTCGGCCTTCCGAGTGCGTGCAGGTGCTGGTACTTCTCTATCACGGCGCGTGCGTGGCTGGCGTGGAAGAGCCAACCCTCGCGCCCGTCCCGCCACGCCGCGCGCAGCACATACATCTTGAGCCAGTAGGCCGCGGCGTGTGTCCACGGACTCATGCGCCCGCAGCGCTTGCCGTCGGCATGGCGCTGCTCGGCCCAGAGCCGGGCATAGCGGCTGTTCTTGGCGCGGTGCGCCTGCAGCGAGCGGGCTGTGTTGTGCTCGATGACCGCTTCGCACGCCGCCACGCGCTTGCCGCGCAGGTCGGGACGTTCGTGCACGCGCATGGGCAGGTAGCGATGGTCCGGGCGGACAAGGCGTTCGGTCCACTCATGCCCGCTCAGCCGCCTGCCCAGGAACCAGTTGCGACGGCGCAACCGCCAGACGTCGGCCTGCTCGACGCGTCCGCTGGCGAACAGCTCGCGCAGCTGTCGCGCGCCGCCCTCGGCCAGCCATTCGTCTGCATCCAGCAGCAGCAGCCACGGCTGGCGCGCGCGTGCGATGGCCTCATTCTTCTGGGCGGCAAACCCGAGCCACGCCTGGTGCTCGACCCGTGCGCCTGCGCGCCGCGCCACCTCGACGGTGTCGTCATCCGAACCGCAGTCCAGCACCAGGATCTCGCTGCAGATCTCCTGCATGGACGCGAGGCAACGACCGATGCGGTCGGCCTCGTTCCTGGTGATGACAACGCCGGAGAGGGGAAGCAGCATGGGCAGGACCTGTTCGGTTGCCCCATTTTCGCCTGCCGGATGCGTCAGTGGCGAGACGGCGCCGCCCGTTCCGGGCCGGCCCGTCGTCACCAGCGCAGGCGACGATGGGCGAGGGCGGCGGACAGGCGTTGGTAAAGCGCCTGGGCTTCGGCTTCCGGCAGGAAGCGCAGGCGCAGCGGTGGCGCCAGGCCATTGGCACCCGCCGTATCCAGCCATAGCGTGGACGTGCCGCAGCGTCGGTCCAGCGGCGAACGGGTCAGTCGCAGTGCCTGCAGCTTGTCGACTTCCGCGAAGCGCCAATAGCGCGACCACCAGCCGATGCGCACGGCGACCAGGTGCTCGTCCGCGGCGTAGCCCATGCGCTGCGCGCTGCGCCAGGAGGCATAGGCGGCGAACGCCAGCCATGCCAGCGCCAGCAACGACCATGCGCCGACATGCCACCAGGCCGTGATGCCGAGCGGAAGCACGACGACCGCAGTGGGCAGGAACAGGCGCCAGCGACTGGACGGTGGCACCCCCTTCCAGTCGTCGCGCGGCCATTGCGCGCCGGGGAGCAGGTGCCTGACCAGTGCATCGCAGGCACCGGGCGTGGCGACGGGCGCCAGGTCCTTCAGTGCACGCTGGTCGCCCTGGTTGGCTTTCTCCGCCACGGCCGTGTCGATGCGCAGCGAGCGGCGGTGGAAGAACCGGTGCAGCACGCCCTCGTGCAGCGTCCACGCCTGGATGCGCCGGCGCGACACGCTGGTGCGAAGTCGTGCCAGCAGGCCGCGCTCCACCATCAGCCGGCGCGCATCCTCGCTCAGTCGGAATCCGTGGAACTGCAGCAGTGCCAGCGCCACGGAGAGCAGGCGCACCAGCAGCATGGCCAGGCCCACCAGGCCGATGGCAGTGGCAGCGGTGGCCATCCAGCCCAGTTGCAGCCGATCGGCGTAGCCGAAGATTTCCCGGCCGGACTGCTTGATGGCGTCTTCAATGACATTGTCGGGCAGGACCTGCCACGCGGCGCCGAAGGCCGCCGCCACCACGATCATGCCGCGGTTGGAGATCAGTCCCAGCCGCACCACGTCGGCGGTGGACATCACCAGCAGGGTATCGTCGGGCGCCGCGTGCGCGTGCGTCGCGTCGGCCAGCGTGGCGTGTTCGCCCTGGTGGCGGACGAGATGTTCCAGTGCCAGCGCATCCGCCATGCCCAGCACGCGCATCTGGGCTTCGGGTTTCTGGCCACCCGCGGATTCGAGGCGTACTTCGGCGACACCGAATACCCGGTGCAGCAGGGACTGGTGCACCACCACGTTGTGGATGCGCGAGAACGGAATCTCGCGCTGCGTGCGGTGCAGCCATCCCTCGCGTACGGTCAGGCCGTCGCGCCCCACCCGGTAGCGGTAGGTGAAGTACTGCACGATGGACAGCAGGACCAGCACGCCGATGCCGATGACGGGCGCGAATTCCGCCCAGAGGCCGCCACGGTCATTGCGGCCCCCGAAGATGACCAGCGCCACCAGCGGAATGATGAACTGCTTCAGCTGTTGCAGCAGCACGAACAGCCACGACCAGGCATGCAGTCGGCGCTCCGCGCCGGAAGGGTGTGCGGCGCCTTCCATCACAGGGCGTCGTCGTGGTCCAGCTGGTGGGCCAGCCGGTCGCGCAGGCGTTCCGCATCGGCGGCGTCCAGCCCGGGGACGGACAGCGCGGCCATCCTGGTGCCCGCGGTGTGCACCACCAGGGTCGACAGGGTCAGGCTGCGCTCCAGCGGACCGCGCTTCAGGTCCAGGTGCTGCACGCGCGAGAGCGGGACGAGTGTTTCGCTGCGCCACCAGTTGCCCCGCCGCAACGCGAAGCCTTCGTCATCCAGCTTCCACGCTATCCGCCGGTGCCGGCGGATGCCCACCCATGCGCCGATCACCGCACCCAGCAGGACGGCGACCGGGACGACCAGCCAGGGCGAGGCCACGTGGCTTGCCCGGCTCAGGAAGAACGACAGGAAACCGAACGGAAACACCAGCGCCATCGCGCTGCCGAGCGCGGCCAGCGTGGCGCCGCGCGGAGGCAGCGGTTGCCAGGTGGCGCCGGCATGCAAGGCGGGTTCGGCAGCGGACTCGCGCTGCGCTCCGGAGTCGGTTGGGATGATCATTCGTGTGGAAGCTCGTACATGTTGTAGTCCTGCACCCAGTCCTGCCCTTTGCGATAGATCGCAAGGCGCTGCTGCATGCGCCGGAGGGTAGCCGGTTTGGCATCCTCCAGGCGGGCGATGGCGCGTTGCTGATAATCGACCGCCTCGGCCGAGCGACCGGCGGCGGCCAGCGCGGCGGCCACGGTGTCGAGTTCGCTCGAGCTCAGGGTGTCGCGGGTGGCCATCATGTGGTCGGCCAGGGCGACCGCGCGCTGCGCATCGCGCTGCTCCTTCACCGGGCAGGTTGCCAGCACCCACACGCGGTTGTTGCGGGCACCGGTGACACCGGCGTCTTCGGCGCGGGCGCCCCACTGCTCCGCCAGCACGCAGTCGCGCGCCATCCCGCCCGCACCGTTGAAGTAGAGGCCACTGAGGTTGAGCATCGCCTCGGCGATGCCGCCCTCGGCCGCGCGCTGGGTGTGCACGGCCAATCGCTTGACCAGGTCGGGCGACATCGGCTTGCCCTTCTGCGGCGGATTGTCTTCCACCAGCAGGTGGATCAGCGCCGCCGCGGCGCGCGGCTGGCCGGCTTCGCTGGCCTTCTCCAGCCACTCGATGCCCCGTGGCCGATCCTGGGGAGCGGCGGCGGGAAGGCTGCCGGTGGCCAGCAGTGCACCGAGGCCCAACTGGGCCAGGCTGTCGCCCTCGGCGGCCTTCTTTTCCATCACCGCCACGCGTGTCTTGAGCACATCGTCATAGCGCGGCCAGCGCTCGTTGAGGCGCGTACGCGCGGCGGCGTCATCGCGCATGGGCTGGCCCAGCAGCGCCAGCAGCGGCGCTTCGCGATCAGGTCCCATGAAGTACGACAGGATCGCCTGCATCATGTCGTCCTCGCTGATGCCGCTGCGCTGCATCTGCTGCTGCAGCAACGTGGTCTCGTTGATGACCATGGACTCGACGCGCACCTTCCAGCGGCCCCCGTCACGCACCAGTTCGGGGCCGAACATGAACTGCGTGCCGTTGGGTGGGCCCATTTCACCCATGGCCAGGTCCTCGCCGATCACCGTGACGTGGCTCAGGGAGGCCAGCGACTCGCCTTCATCCGGCGCGGCGACACCGCACCAGTTCTCGCGCGTGCACAACGCCGCCACGGCCGTGTCGTCCAATGCGGCCAGTGCATCCGCCTGCTGGGTCGCGCGGAAGGCATAGACGATGGCGCGGTCGGACATCGGCACCCGGCGCAACTGCGCGGACGATGCGTACAGCGCCGCGTCCCGCAGGAATCCGTAGTGCTTCAGGCTGGAGGGTGCCAGCCATTCGACGGAGGCCTCCTTGCCCTCGCTGCTGAGGCTGGCGTAGCGGTCCCACGCCTTGCTGACGGCATTCATCTGGGCCAGGTCGTCCCCGGCCGTCGCCGGCGCGGCCATCAGCCACGCCAGCAGTATCCATCCACGCATTCCGATCCCCCGATCCCCGACTATCGATAGAGGTCGTGGTAAGGATTCTCCTCGCCACTCCCTGGTGGCCGCAGCGTATAGCGTTTATAGGTCCACTGGTACTGCGCCGGGTCGCGTGCCGCGATGCGTTCCACCGCCAGGTTGAGCGCGGCCACGGCGACTTTCGGATCGGCATCGGCGATGGCCGGCGGTGCCGGCTGCACGTGCAGCGCGAAGTCCGGCCCAGGGCCGATGCGCTCGCACCAGGCGAACAGCACCGTCGCGCCGGTGCGCTCGGCCAGTCGCGACACCAGCGTCATCGTCAGCGCCTGCTTGCCGAAGAACGGCGCGAACTCGCCGTCCCCCGCCTTCGGTTGCTGGTCGGGCAGGATGCCGACCGCGCCGCCGTCCTTGAGTACCTTCCACAGCTGCCGGACCGCCGGCCCTTCGGCGCGCACCTGGCGGATGTTCTCGGCGCCCCGCACGCGCAGCAGGAAGGCATCACCGGCCGCGGAGTCCGGCGGCCGGTAGACGATGGCGATGGGGCCGCGCGATGCCAGCCACTGGTTGAGCAGCTCCCAGTTGCCGAAATGCGGCGCCGCCACGATCACGCCCTTGCCGCTGGCCAGCGCGGCGTCGTACAGCGCCTCGCCGTGCCGCTCGCGCAGGCAGGCCAGGTTCTCTTCCACCGGCCGTGTCCAGAAGCGCAGTGTCTCCAGGGCCTGCCGCGCGGTGGTGCGCAGGATCGCGCGGTGCAGCTCCTCGCGCTGGCTCGGCAGCAGGTCCGGGTAGGCCAGTTCCAGGTTGCGGCGGGCGACGCGGCTCTCGCGCGCGTCGGCCTTGCGCCAGGCCCAGGCCATCGCGTCGCCCAGGGCACGCAACCAGGGCCAGGGCAATCGGCCGATCAGGGCGGCGGCGTGGTAGCCGAGGGCGGCGAGGAGGCTGGGCTTCATGCTGGGCAGTTTAGCCGGCGAGGGCGGGTGCGCTCCCGCCGGAAGGCTTTCCGCGGCAGGCGGCTATGCTTGCCTTCCTTTTCCGCGAGGCTTCGACGCCACCATGCTGTCCCTCATCCAGCGCGTCACCCGGGCATCGGTCACGGTCGAAGGCCAGGTGGTCGGCACCATCGGTCCCGGCCTGCTGGCGCTGGTCGCGGTGGAGCCCGGCGACACCGGGGCGCAGATCCAGCGCATGGCGGAGCGGCTGCTGGGATACCGCGTGTTCGCCGATGACGCCGGGCGCATGAACCGTTCCCTCGCCGATACAGGGGGCGGCCTGCTGCTGGTGAGTCAGTTCACATTGGCGGCCGACACGCGTTCAGGCATGCGCCCCAGCTTCACCACGGCCGCGCCGCCGGACGAGGCTGAACGCGGCTTCAACCAGCTGGTCGAAGCCTGCCGGCAGGCGCACCGGGGAGGGGTGGAAACCGGGCGCTTTGGCGCCCATATGGTCATCAGCCTGGTGAACGACGGGCCCGTGACCTTCCTGCTCCGCCCCTGACGTTGACCCACCAAGGGGCAGCGTTACGGGACTTGGAGCGGCCCGGGCTGGTATAATACTAGGTTCCTCCTTCTTCCCTGCCGGTGGCGCAACCTACATGGCCAACGAACGTCCTGCCCAGCAGTCCGACATCAAGCTCTTGATCAGCAAGGGCCTGGAGCAGGGCTATCTGACTTACGCCGAAGTCAACGATCATCTTCCCGACGACCTGGTCGATCCGGAACAGATCGAGGACATCATCGGCATGATCAACGGCATGGGCATCGATGTCCATGAAGTGGCACCCGATGCTGAAACCCTGCTGCTCGCCGATGGCAACACCGGCAACCGCGAAGTCGATGAAACCGCCGCCGAAGAAGCCGCGGCCGCGCTGACCTCGCTGGATACCGAAGGTGGTCGCACCACCGACCCGGTGCGCATGTACATGCGCGAGATGGGTACCGTCGAACTGCTGACGCGCGAAGGCGAAATCGCCATCGCCAAGCGCATCGAGGAAGGCCTCGGCCAGGTGCAGGCCTCGCTGGGCAACTTCCCGTGGTCGATCGAACTGCTGCTGGAAGAGTACGAACTGCACAAGACCGGCAAGAAGCGCCTGGCCGAAGTCGTGGTCGGCTTCAACGACGTCGAGGAACCGGTGGAAGAAGTGCCGGTGCCCGAAGAAGCCGTCGAAGCCGCTGACGACGCCGCCGACGACGAAGAAGAAGCCGCCGACGACGTGGCCGAGGAAGCGGGCCCGACCGGTCCGGATCCGGAAGAGGTCGCGCGCCGCATGCAGGCGCTGGCCGATGGCTATGCCAAGTTCAAGAAGTCGTACGCCAAGAACGGCGCCGACAACAAGGCCGTGGCCAAGCTGCGCACCGACCTGGCCGAAGTCTTCGTCACCCTGAAGCTGCCGCTGGCGCTGACCGACACGCTGGTGCGCAAGCTGCGCGAGGTCGTGGCGCAGGTGAAGGACCACGAGCGCCGCGTGCTGCACCTGTGCGCCAACGTCGCCAAGATGCCGCGCAAGGAATTCCTGCGCGCGTGGGAAGGCAACCAGACCAACCTGGGCTGGGTGGACGAAGTGCTGAAGCGCAAGCAGAAGTGGTCCTCCGGCCTGCGCGACGTCAAGGACCAGATCGTGTCCGAGCAGGAAGCCACCATCGCCATCGAACAGGCGATGCACCTGACCCTGGCCGACATCAAGGAAATCAGCCGTGCGATGGCCTATGGCGAAGCCAAGGCACGCAAGGCGAAGAAGGAAATGGTCGAGGCCAACCTGCGCCTGGTCATCTCCATCGCCAAGAAGTACACCAACCGCGGCCTGCAGTTCCTCGACCTGATCCAGGAAGGCAACATCGGCCTGATGAAGGCCGTGGACAAGTTCGAATACCGCCGCGGCTACAAGTTCTCGACCTACGCGACCTGGTGGATCCGACAGGCCATCACCCGCTCGATCGCCGACCAGGCGCGCACCATCCGCATCCCGGTGCACATGATCGAGACGATCAACAAGCTCAACCGCATTTCCCGCCAGATGCTCCAGCAGTATGGCCGCGAGGCCACGCCGGAAGAACTGGCCAAGGAAATGGACATGCCCGAGGACAAGATCCGCAAGGTGATGAAGATCGCGAAGGAACCGATCTCCATGGAAACCCCGATCGGCGACGACGAAGACTCCCACCTGGGCGACTTCATCGAGGACACCAACGTCGAATCCCCGATCGAGAACACCACCAACATCAACCTGTCGGAAACCGTCCGCGACGTGCTGGCCGGCCTGACGCCGCGCGAGGCCAAGGTGCTGCGCATGCGCTTCGGCATCGACATGAACACCGACCACACGCTGGAAGAAGTGGGCAAGCAGTTCGACGTGACCCGCGAGCGCATCCGCCAGATCGAGGCCAAGGCCCTGCGCAAGCTGCGTCACCCGAGCCGCAGCGAACAGCTGCGCAGCTTCCTCGACATCGACTGACGCGCCGTCCAGCGCGGCTGAAGAACGCGGCCCTCCGGGCCGCGTTTTTTTTGCCCCGTCGAAGGCACGGTTGAACCCGTCGGAAAGGTCGCCCTTGTCGCCATCCTCACGCGATCTTCACTAGACTCGCGCCTGTTTCCAACTACCCGGGGGATGCGTGGAGCGGAGAACCGTACTGCAAGCTGCCATGTCGTGTGCGCTGCTGGGCGCCGTGCGTCCGTTGCCGGCGTGGGCGATGGCGGGCCAGGCGTCGCCGGCGTCTTCCGCCTTCGACGCAGAGACGGTGCCGACCCTGGCACGCGAACTGTCCCGGCAGCCGTACCGTGCGCCAGACGAGTCCCTGCCCGCGTCGCTGGATACCGGATACGACGGCTACCGCGGCATCCGTTTCGATCCACGGCAGGCGATCTGGCGGAAGGAAGGCCTGCCTTTCCAGTTGCAGATGTTCCCGCGCGGCTTCCTGTTCAAGCAGCGGGTGGACCTGTGGCGCGTGGACCAGGCGCGCGCCTACCCGATCACCTATTCGTCGCGCCTGTTCGACTTCCCGGATGACGTGCGTCCCCCGCGGGGCGATGCGCTGGGGTTCGCGGGGCTGCGCGTGCACGCACGCCTCAACCGCCCGGACTATTTCGACGAGCTGATCGCGTTCCTGGGGGCGAGCTATTTCCGCGCGCTGGGCAAGGGACACGCTTACGGGCTTTCCGCGCGCGGCCTTGCCCTGGGCAGTGGCGACGCCACGCCGGAAGAGTTCCCGATATTCCGTGCATTCTGGGTGGAGCAGCCGACTCCGGCCGCCGATCACCTGGTGGTGCATGCATTGCTGGACAGTCCGAGCGTGGCCGGCGCGTTCCGTTTCGCGATCCGGCCCGGCGACGAGACGGTCATCGAGGTGCAATCGCGCCTGTATCCCCGCGTGGAGCTCACGCGTGCGGGCATTGCGCCGTTGACCAGCATGTTCGAGTTCGATGCCGGCGACCGCGTCGGCACGGATGACTATCGGCCCGCCGTGCATGACTCCGACGGGCTGGCCATCTTCAACGGCCAGCAGGAGCAGATCTGGCGGCCGCTCAGCAACCCGCCGCGCGTGCAGGCCAGCGCGTTCCAGGACGACAATCCACGCGGCTTCGGCCTGATGCAGCGCAAGCGCAGCTTCGCCGAGTATGTCGACATCGAGGCGCGCTACCACGAACGCCCCAGCCTGTGGATCGAACCGCAGGGCGCTTGGGGCAGGGGCGCGGTGACCCTGGTCGAGATACCCACGGGCAACGAGTACCACGACAACATCGTTGCCTTCTGGCGACCGGAAGAGCCCTTGCGTGCGGGCGGGGAATATCGCTTCGACTACCGCATGCACTGGTGCGACCAGCACAGCTGGCAGCCCGCGCTGGCTGTCGTCAGCGACACGCGCGTGGGTGCCGCACCCGATCCCGCCCGGCGTCTGGTCGTCATCGACCTGGCAGGGGGACGCCTTGCTTCCTTGCCGGAGGACGCGGCGGTGAAGACCGACGTCTGGGCCACGCGGGGCGAGATCTCCAACCCGGTGGCGTACCGCAACCCGCAGACCGGCGGCTGGCGGCTGAGCTTCGAGTTCCGGCCGAACGTGGAGCGCGAGGATGGGCGTGATGTCGAACTCCACGCGCGCCTGATGGATGCGCAGGGACCGCTTTCCGAAACCTGGCTGTACCGCTGGAGCATCTGACCTGATGGCTGAAACCGCACCCACCGTCACCGGCGATTGGCTGCCGCCGGAGTCGCCACTGGACATGCCCGTGCAGGACCTGCGTGACGGCGGACTCGCGCGACGCCACCTGGCAAGCACGCCCCGCGGCATGGCCTGGCGACGCGCGACCGTGCTGGGCGGCGCCGCGCTGTTGACCCTGGTGGCCACGTACCAGATCTGGTGGGTGCTGCGCGGCGACGGCATCGACATGCTGGAAGGCGTGCTGTTGGCGCTGTTCGTCGCCTTGTTCGCCTGGATCGCGCTGTCGTTCGTCAGCACCGTGGCGGGCTTCATCCTGGTGGTGGGGGGCTATCCGAACCGGCTGGACATCCAGGACGAGGGTCCGTTGCCCGTCCTTTCCACTCGCACCGCGTTGCTGATGCCGACCTACAACGAAGACCCGCACCGGTTGCTGGCGGGGTTGCAAGCCATCCACGAATCGGTGGCCGCCACCGGCCAGCTGGCGCAGTTCGATTTCTTCGTGCTCAGCGATACCACGCGCATGCAGGTCGCGCAGGAAGAGGCGCAGGCGTTCCGCGAACTTCGCGCGCGGCTGGGTGAGCGCCTGTTCTACCGGCGCCGCACGCAGAACACCGAACGCAAGGCCGGCAACATCGCCGACTGGGTGCGGCGTTTCGGCGGAGCCTATCCGCAGATGCTGATCCTGGATGCGGATAGCCTGATGACCGGCGACACCATCGTCCGGCTGGCGTCGGCGATGGAACGCCATCAGGACGTGGCGCTGATCCAGACCCTGCCGATGATCGTCAACGGACGCACGCTGTTCGCACGCATGCAGCAGTTCGCCGGGCGCGTATACGGGCCCGTGCTGGCCTACGGCGTGGCCTGGTGGCACGGTGCGGAAAGCAATTACTGGGGCCACAACGCGATCATCCGCACCGCGGCCTTCGCCGCCCACGCCGGACTGCCCGAACTGCGCGGCGGCAAGCCCTTCGCGGGCACCGTACTGAGCCATGATTTCGTCGAGGCCGCACTGCTGCGGCGGGGTGGGTGGGCGCTGCACATGGTGCCCGGCCTGGGAGGAAGCTACGAAGAAGGCCCGCCCTCGCTCAGCGACATGCTGGTACGCGACCGGCGCTGGTGCCAGGGCAACCTGCAGCACGGCGCGGTGCTGCCCACGCGTGGCCTGCACTGGATAAGCAGGATGCATCTGCTCATCGGCATCGGCCACTACTTCACCGCACCGATGTGGGCCATGCTCATGCTGATCGGCCTGGCGATTCCACTGCAGCAGGCCGGCTTCTCGCTTCACCAGGTCCATCTGGATGGCTTCACGCCGTCGACGTACTGGCGTGGTGGCAGCCCGGAACGCTTCCTGTGGGTGTTCTACTTCACGATGGGCGTGCTACTGGCGCCCAAGGTGATGGGCTGCCTGGCCACGATGCTGCAGCCGGCGACGCGACGCCTGTGTGGCGGCGCGCTGCGCATCGCGTTGGGTGCCGTGCTGGAGACGGGGCTGGCCGCACTGATGGCGCCGGTGACCATGTACGTGCAGTCGCGCGGCGTGGCGGAAGTGCTGGCCGGCAAGGATTCCGGCTGGGAAACGCAACGGCGTGACGACGGCAGCGTGCCGCTGTCCAGTCTGGTGCGCCGCTATGGCGGGCTGGGCGTGTTCGGGGCACTGGTCGGTACGCTGGCCTACTTCGTGTCGCCGGCATTGGCAGCGTGGATGTCGCCGGTGGTGCTGGGCATGGTGCTGGCCATTCCCGTCAACGTGCTGACGGCATCGCCTGCCATCGGCCAACGCCTTCGCCAATGGGGCCTGTTGCGCATCCCCGAAGAAATCGACCCGCCGCCGGTGCTGGCCCGCGCCATCGAACTCCGTACCCAACGCGCACCCGGCATCCCGTCGGCGGGGGCCTCCAGTACAATGGCCGTCACGGGGGGCCTATAGCTCAATGGTTAGAGCAGAGGACTCATAATCCTTTGGTTCCAGGTTCGAGTCCTGGTGGGCCCACCACGCATTGCACTGCAGTCGAAAGTTGGTTGTGCGATCAACCATGGTTTGCCCGTAATGGCCAAACTATCACGGACGTCCAAAAACACCGCCTCTTCACTGGATCGCAGCAGGGAATTGCGCCGGGCGGATCGCCGCTTCAGACCCATCGTGGACATCGATCGCGTCGGAGCTTCTCCGACGCGAAAGCGGCGCCCCTAGTGCCTGGATTCTCGAGCCTGAGACGCTTGGCGAATGAACGTGCCGAGACCCTCGCAAGAGGCTCGCAGAGTCGCATCACCCTGTTTCGATCGCGAACGCCCGCAGCTCTGCCAACTTGCCATCCTGGATGCGCCACAGGTCGCAATACCTGGAATGAACGCGACCGCGCTCCGGATCCTGCACCGTGATCTCGCCGTGCACTGCCAGCCAGTCATCTTCCACGATCCAGAGGTCCGCAGTGAAATGAGGAGGAGCGACGGCATAGGTGCGCTTCGCCCATGCCAACACCTCAGCTTTGCCGGTCAGGAGGGTATCGCCAACCATGTCCCAGCGGATGTCGTCGGTGCAGTACGCAAGAAATCCCTCTGGATTGCCCGCCGCCATCTCGGCATTTGCAGCCTCAAGGATCTCTTTCGCTGAATTCTTCATCGTGAACACTCCGGCATTGGTTGCCCGATCTTGCGCCTTCCACGGTGGACGCGACGTCATCATTTCGTGAGATGGAACCGGGCTGGAGGCTCGTGCCTTCGGGAAGGGAGGCCGTGGGCGTTCGAAAGGCGTATGGTTGGCGCAAGGGTCAAGCCAGGCCGATCATCCAAGCAGCACATTTCCAGCGGTCTGTGGCCAGGAAACTCAAACTGCTTCTGCGATCTGCTCGCGCAGCCATCGATGCGCCGGGTCGCGATGCACCCGTTCAGGCCAAACCATGACCATCTCGAAACCCGGCACGTCCAGTGGCGGCTCGACAACGCGCAGGGATGTATTGCCTTGTATCAATCGAGACGGAACAAGCGCTACCAGATCGCTACGTTCCAGGATGGTAACGAGGAAGAGGAAATGCGGTACCGACATCACCACACGTCTGGCCATGCCCAGCTTTGAAAGCGCCACGTCGGTGACACCTTGGAAGCCTCCGCCATCCGGCGACGCAATGACATGATCCAACTTGCAGAATTGTGCCAACGTCGGACGCCGCTTCAGTTGTGGATGATCCACGCGGCCGGCTAGCACATACCTCTCGGTAAACAGAGGCCGACTATGTAGTCCTTGTGGAGCTTCAGTAGCCGTCATAAGGGATAGATCGATCTCTCCCCGATCCGCCTTCGTCGCCACGTTTGCTGGCGCACTCTGCAGGATTGCCAGGCGCGAGCTTGGCGCGGCCGCGCGAAGCCTTGCTAGAGCAGGCAACAAGATGGTGAACTCGCCGTAGTCAAAGGCCGCTACTCGCCAAGTCTGCGTTGCCAGCCTGGGGTCGAAAGGGGTTGAGGGAAGGATTGCTTCCGTCAACGTCGCCAATGCGTGCCGCAGAGGCTCGCGTAGTTCGTTGGCTCGTGCGGTGGGCCGCATTCCGCGCGGGCCAGGAAGCAGTAGCGGATCGTCAAAGTATTCCCGTAGACGCGCCAGCTGCACGCTGACGGCCGGTTGGGACAGGTGCAGGCGTCGCGCAGCCCGTGTGACGTTCAGCTCGACAAGCAACGCGTCCAGCGTGATGAGCAGGTTGAGGTCCAAGCGCCGCAGGTAATTAATCATGTAAATACCAAGCATCCACAAAATTCATTTCAACTATAGCGGAGATATCTCCATCCTTGAGCAGACAGGCTCCATCCCGCGCTCAGGGCGCCTCCCGATATTCAGGAGCACTACGATGTCTTTGCGATCCATCCAGCCAACGAATCTTTGGGATTCCTCGCCTTATCTGTTCAGCCAGGTTGTGCAGGCGGATGAGCCTAGACGTTTGGCGTTCATTTCAGGACAGGTTGCGCTGTCAGCGGACGGCTTGCTGGTGGGTGAGGGCGATGTGGACGCTCAAATCAGACAGATCTTCACCAACCTGCGAGCGGCACTTGCCGGAGTGGGCGGCGCGCTGAGTGACATCGCGAGCGTAACGCTGTACGTGAAAGACGTCTCGTACCACAGGAATTACATGAATGTGCAGCGTGAGGAGTTCGCGGGGTGGCGACCCGCGGAAACGCTGGTTCAAGTTTCCGCACTGGCACTGCCGGAGTTGCTCGTAGAGATCCAAGCCATCGCTGTCCTTTAAGCCGAGCAGTGGTCACTCAACCAGCGACGGCATATGCACGAAATCTCCAGCGTGAGTGATGCTCAAGTCCTGTCATGTCTGCGACCTCTCCACACAGGCGTCGCCAGAGCAATGCGCTGAATGATCACGCATCCGACCTGCGATTCTGCAAAGCTTCCTTTCAAAATATAGTGCGAACTCATGAGCAAGACCGTCCTTATCATCTCTGCACAACCGGAGCCCACGTCGCTGACCCAGAGCTTGGCGAGGGTATCTCGCAAGTCCTTGGAGGCATCAGGCCACAAAGTTCTGGTGTCTGATCTCTACGCGATGCGTTGGAAGGCTGTACTTGACGTAGAAGACTTTCCTCATCGGGCGGACTTTAATCGCCTCTCCTTCGGTGCCGAATCGGCACATGCTTGCGCGACCAATCAGCAGGCAGTGGACATTACGACCGAGCAGCAAAAGGTGCTCGCCGCCGACGCCGTGATATTCCATTTTCCGCTGTGGTGGTATGGCATGCCCGCCATCATGAAGGGTTGGATTGACCGCGTATGGGCAGCGGGTCTAGCCCACCAGTACAAGAACGCGGGCAACACGTACCGCTACGGTGAGGGCGCATTCAAAGGGAAGCGCGCAGTGCTTGCAGTCTCTGCGGGTGGTCCCGAAACCGATTACGGGCCGAGGGGCATCAATGGTCCTATTGAGCAGCTGCTCTTTCCGGTGACTCACGGCTCGCTGCACTTCCCAGGCTTCGATGTGCTTCCAACCTTCACGGTCTATGGGGCGGGTCGCATGGAGGCTTCCGAAGTGGCGCATGCCGAAGCACGATGGGAGTCGCGTTTGAAGGGCTTGTTCACGGACGCGCCCATTCCCTTCCGTGCCCAGAACGGTGGCGACTATACGGAACGCTTCGAACTGAAGCCCAGCGTTGCGGTCGGACAAACCGGCCTTATGGCTCATATTGCCGCCACTGACGTCACGAAGAATCTTCAGGATTCGGCGTGAACACGCTCGTGATTCTCAATCGCTCGATCGCTTCGCCAGGCTCGAGTAGATCGTGCAGGGTTTCGCCTTCATCGCGAGCTCTCGTATAACCATGATTAATCAGCGCGATCGCGTAGGCGGCTCGACGCCAACTGCGATGACATCCCGGAATGCCTCCGTAGTGCCGCGTTCCCGCACCTGCGACAAAGCATGACACATGGCGCAACCAGCTGGATGCCGGAACAGATAGGGAAACTCTCCGCTCGCTCCAGCCTTACTCGGATAAGACCCCTGCAACGCTCTTCCCACACAGGAGACCGAAATGGCATTTCGCAATGGAATCAACTCGCTTCTTCATCCGGAAGATTCGGTGCTGCTGCTGATCGACCATCAACCGTATCAACTGGCGAACGTCAACAGTCACGATCCCCAAGCGGTGGTCAACAACACGACAGCCCTGGCCAAGACCGCGCGCGCCTTTGGTGTGCCCACCATCCTGACGAGCGTGCTCGCGGCGCGCGGGGGGCACCTTTTTCCCCATATCACGGACGTGTTTCCCGGGCAGGAGATCATCGACCGAACCTTCATCAATACCTGGGAGGACAGGAAGGTCGTCGATGCCGTCAAGGCGACCGGGCGGACGCAGTTGATCATCGCGGGCTTGTGGACAGAGATTTGTGTCGCCATGCCGGTCATCCATGCCTTGGGCGAGGGCTGGGACGTGACCGTGATTACCGACGCGTCTGGCGCCGTCTCGGTCGAGGCGCATCAGGTGGCCATCCAGCGCATGATCGCTGCTGGGGCCAACGTAATGACCTGGCTGGCGCTGGCCGCCGAGTGGCAGCGCGATTGGGCGCGCACCGAGCATGCGGCCGAACTTGCGGACGTGCTGAAGTACCACGTAGGAGGCAGCGGCATTGTCTACCTGTGGGAGCAGCAGTTGCTCGCTACGCCGGCAGGGTCGGTCTGACCGTTGCGCAGTCGAACACCGGGCCCAGCGCGGTGCATGTAGGCTGCCCGTCGGACGTGATTGCTGCATTCCCGGACGACTGACGTCCGCGATTCGTTCTACTCACCCTGCCGCCGCTGCTCTATCGTCGGTACCTACGATGGTTAGGACACCGCCCATGCATGCAGACGACACCACCGCCGCCCATGTGATCGAGGATGGGACGGACGCCGGCCCAAGAAAGATCGTGTTCCGTACCCGCGGAAGCAAGCATGGGCCGATAACCCGGCTGGTAAGTCCCTCCGATCTGGGTCAGGCGCTCAAGCCGTTCGTGTTCCTGGATCTTTTCGACACGCGGGACATGACGTCATTCCCCAAGTTCGGCTGGCATCCGCATTCGGGCATTGCGACGTTCACCTTCCTCCACGAAGGCGAGGTCGCTTACTCGGACTCGACGGGCAAAAGCGGGATCCTCCCCGAAGGAGGCGTCGAATGGATGCGGGCGGGAAACGGCGTGTGGCATACCGGCGCACCCGTGGGCGACGCGCCCAAGCTGGGCTTCCAGTTGTGGGTGGCGCTGCCTCCGACGGAGGAGAACGCGCCCCCGGAGAGCATCTACCTTGATCCCTGCCAGGTGCCGCAGCAGGGACCTGCCCGGATTCTGCTCGGTTCGCATGACGGGGTAGGCAGTGGCATCCCGGCGCCGGGCGACATGACCTACCTCGGCGTCACGTTGCGCGCCGGCGAGGAGTGGACCTACCTGCCGAGTCCCCGGCACGAGGTGGGCTGGCTTGCCGTCGCCACCGGGGTCTTGCGGGCCGGCGAACAGGTGAGCGCAGGCGAACTGGTCATCTTTGTGGATTCGGAGCAGCCCATCCGGATTACCGCCGACGAAGACACGGCGTTCGTCATCGGATCGGCAGCCCGTCATCCACACGATCTGTGGCTGGGCAACTATTCCGTGCACAGCAGTCGGGAGCGACTGGCCCAGGGCGAGGCCGAGATCCGCCGGCTCGGCATCGCCTTGCGGGATCAGGGACTTTTCAGATCAGCGGACCAGGGTTAGCGCCTCCCTGCCGCCGAACATCGTCGAGGGCGGTGTATGCGCAAGCCGCGCCGCCGCCAGGTCGATGAACTTGGAGACCGCCAGCGGAAGATGCTTCCGGCTGGGATACAGCACGCTCAGCCCGCGGCCCAGGCTCCAGTGGTCTTCAAGCACCCCCACCAGCCGCCCGGTTTCGAGTTCGGCCTTGACCGCTGGTGGCGGCAGCAGGGCGATCCCCAGCCCTTCCACCGCCGCACTTCGCAATGTCTGCACCGTACTGCCGCTCACGCGGATCGGCATTCGGATGCGCATGGCCTGCTGCCCATCGGTGGTCAGGGGCCAGCTGACGTAGCCGCCGGCATGCGGAACACTCACGGCGTGATGGCTCTGCAGTTCCTCCGGGCTGGACGGCATGCCGAATGCGCCCAGATATCGCGGGCTGGCCACCAGGCGCATCCGGTTGGGCGCCACCAGCTGGCGCCCGACGTAGGCCGAGTCTTCCAGCACGCCCTCGCGGAAGGCCACGTCGATACGCTCGGCGATGAGTTCCGACTTGCCGTCGCTCACCACGAAGTCCAGACGCACGTGGGGGTGCTGCGCGAGGAATTCCGCCACCCATGCCATCTTGAAACAGTCGAAGAAGTCCGCCGGGACGCCGACCCTGATCAGGCCGCATGCCTGCTCACTGCCCATCATCGCTTCACGGCCCGCCTCCATCAGCCCGTCCACCTGGCCGACACACCGCTCGTAGAAGGATTTCCCGGCATCAGTCAGGGACAGCTGGCGCGTTGAGCGATGCATCAGTCGCGTGCCGATGCGGTCCTCGAGCTGCTGGACGCGCCGGCTGAGCGTGTTGGCGGGCACGTCCAGCTGCCTCGCTGCGGCGGCAAAACTTCCTTGCCGCACGACTTCGACGAATATCACCACGTTGTTCAGATCAAGCATGGGGCCTCCCAAGTACGGGTGTGCGTCGATGGGCATCACCAGGCAAATTTCGTTTCCAGCCGCACGTAGTCGCTGTCGTGCGCGCCCGCGGCGCGCAGCGCCGCGCCCACGGTGTACCTGACCACTTCGATCGAGCTCGACAGTGCAGGGGTGAACCGGCGCTCCGCCCTCAGTTGTGCGTATGCCCCGGTCCAGGAGCCGCCCCGGCCAGCCATTCCCGCCACCGGGACGAAGGGGAGCGTGTAGACGGCATCGTTCGTGGTTTGGCGCCACAGTGCGCCGATGCCTGCCGTGAGCGTCGTATCCGCCCTCGGGATGATCGAGACCGAAGGCTTGAGGTGGATCAGGTTCGCGTATCCGGTATGTCCGCCCAGCGAGAAGTAGAAACCGTTCGGGAACAGCGGGTAGAGGGTCTCCGCACGGCCATCGTGGGCGTGGCGGTCGCCGGAGGCCACGTCGAACTGCAAGCCGATCCTGGGCGATCCGGGTGTCCCGATGGACGAATACCCGAGACGTGCACCCAGCGCCCACGCTGAGATGTCCGCGCGCCCCACCCTGCCGAACTGCCCCATCGCTTCCACGTCCCAATCGAAGGGCGCCCGCGTACCGACGAAGCGGACATCGACCACTTGCCTGTCCTCCTCACCGAAGGCCTCGAGGTACGCGGCCTGCTTTCGTTGATACAGCGCGTAATACCCGGTCAACTCCCCGTTGCCCCATGCCTGGCGCTCGAGACGGATGCCGGAAAACCGTACGTCGCCGCTCGAGGTATCGTCGAAATGCTCGCGATTCCTGTATTCGACCGGCTGGCTGACCATGGCATACACACGCCATCGTGCTGTCTCCCAGCCTGCCCAGACTGCGTCGAAGGATTGGCGCACGTTGGGCCCGTCGCGGGAGGACATGAACCGTTGCAGGTCGAACGCGATGTCCTGGCGTCCGACCCGCACTTTCAGGACGCCGCGCCCCAGAGGACGGGCGTAGCCGAGGAAGGCGAGCCTGAGGTCCAGCGCATTCGCATCGATGCTGCTGACGACCTTCTTGTCGAACGCCCTTACGTCCTCCACCTGTACGAACCCCTGCCAGCCGGCGCCGAGGCGAACGTCCGCATGGACCTGCGCGCGATGCAGCCCGTACGCGTCGCTGGGAATGGCGGCCACGGTACCCAGCGCAGGTGCGTCGCTGGATTCGAGGATCTCCCGCAACGTCAGCCCGAAAGAAAGATAGCGATCGGGATCGCTGTCGGAGAGGGAGATGTATTTCAGGCCGTCCAAGGCACGGGTGCGTTTGTCCGGCTCGGCCAGGGACGACCAGTCCTCCCGCCAACGATCCGCCTGGAGCACCGGTCGTCCCGCGTCCGTGGAGACCTGATCGTCGGCCATGGCGGCACGCGGCTCGAAGCATCCGGCCAGCGCCACGGCCGCAGACAGGAGCGTCCTGATGTTTCCCCGGCGCTGCATCTCGCGCCCATCCGGATATCGGCGACGCGGGCGGCTGCACCCCTTGACGCCCAACGCCATCACGCGTTCTGCCGCCGCTTCCATCATCGAACCTGACGGGCTGCTCAATCGATTCCAATCCCAGTTCAACCGGATGCATCCTGTGGCGAGGGGACATGGGGGGCGTGGCGAGCGCGTGGGGCCCGATCTGCGCCACGCACCTTGTCATTTCGCTGCCCGCACCGGTAGCGCCATTTTCCGTGCAGCTGTGTCCCGGGAACCGGAACGCCTGGGCGGACGGATTTATGTCAGGCTGTGTTGCGCAACGGGGAACGCCAAGATGGACATCGACGACCTGATGACGTTCGTGGAACTGGCCGAGGCAGGCAGCCTGTCAGCGGCGGCACGTCGGCTCGGTGTGGCCAAGTCGATCGTCAGCAGGCGGCTTGCGCGACTGGAGTCGGAGCTTGGCGTTCAACTCCTCGCACGTACCACGCGCGGCGCGGCGCTCACCGAAGCGGGCATCCTCTTCCGCGAGCATGCAGCCAGGGCCTATGCCGAGATCGACACCTTCCGCGAGATCCTGCAACCCGACGGCGACCTGCGTGGCCGGCTGCGCGTGGCCGCCCCCCTGTCGTTCGGCCCCACCCATTTCGCACCGGTATTCACGGAAATGGCGCGACGACACCCGCACCTCCATCTGCAGACCGTCTACAGCGATCGATTCGTCGATCTGATCGGGGAGGGCTTCGATTGCGCCATACGGGTCGGATATCTGCAGGATTCCAACCTGGTGGCACGTCGTGTCGGACCCATCTACGGAAAGCTGGTCGCCAGCCCCGCCTATATCGAGATGCACGGTGCGCCCGACAGCCCGGACGAGGTCCCCGACCATCCTGCCCTGATGCAGGGCACGGAGACGTGGCAGTTCATGGATGGCGAGCGGGTGGTCACGGTACGTCCGCAAGGACGTTTCAAGGCCGACAATGCCGTCGCGCTGGTCAACGCGGCCCTGGCGGGGCTGGGCATCGCATGGTTGCCCGACGGCCTGACGCAGGAACATGTGGCCTCCGGTGCCCTGGTACCCCTGATGACGCGCTACCCATTGCCGACGGCGGGCATCTACGTGATCCGTCCGCCCAGTCCGCACCCTTCCCGCAAGGTGCGCGTGCTGACCGAGTTGCTGATCGAGTGCTTTGAAGAGGCGCCTCCTCCCGCGAACTTCGGCCGCTAGGCGACAGGCCGTCGTTGCGGTGCGCTGGAAGTTGCGTCGCCATTGCTGACGGTATGGGGGCACTCGTGTCGCGGTGGAATGACGGACCGCCGCGCGATCCATCCATCCATGGACGACTGCACTCCCGCGCCAGCCCTTATCAAGCTCCCCTGGCAACGCTGAAGATCCTCTTCTACCCGAGTGACCCGTTCCGCCGCCGAAGACCCGGATCAGCGATCGCGCACCAAACCCCCCAAGGAGATACCCCGTGAAAGCCCGACTTGCCCTGATGGCCCTCGTGCTGTCCGGCATTACCAGCGGCCACGCCGCGGAAACAAGCGCCGGCGCCGACCTGATCGTCTACAACGCGAAAATCCATACCGGCACGAAGTCGCAGCCGGAAGCCTCCGCGCTTGCGGTGAAAGGAGGCCGCATCTATTCGGTAGGTTCCGACACGGACATCCTGGGCCTGAAGGGAGACAAGACGCGCGTGGTGGATGCGGGGCAGAGGCGCCTGATTCCCGGCATCCATGATGCGCACACCCATGTCCTCAACGAGAGGGGTTACAACTACGTCACGCGATGGGACGGCGTTCCCACCCTCAAGCGTGCGCTCGCCATGTTGAGCGAGCAGGCAAAACGTACCCCGGAGGGACACTGGGTGAAAGTGATCGGCGGGTGGGCGCCGTATCAGTTCGAGGAAAACCGGTTTCCTACCGTGGACGAGTTGCGCAAGGCCGTCCCAGACCGGCCGCTGATCGTGCAGTACGCCTATAACCGTGCTTTCCTGAACGATCTGGCGATGAAGGCCTTCGGCGTGGGAACCGAGAAGTTCCCGACGCCACCGGGTACCGAGTTCGAGAAGGACGCGAGCGGCAACTTTACCGGCGTCGTCCACGGCTTCACCTTCACCTTCATCCCGCTCGAATTCATGGTGCCCCAGCCTTCCTTCGAGGAACAGGTGAGCTCCATCACCAATGCCATCCATGACCTCAATCGCTTCGGCATCACCTCCATCGTCGATGCGGCCCCGTTGATCGGCTATCCCGCAGGGCATGCGCCGATACGGACGCTGATCGACGAGGAGCGCCTCAACGTGCGCTTCCCGTTCATCGATCTGCAGTTCGGCGACGAAAGCAGCGCCAGCCTGGTGGACGCGGAGATCAATGCGGTCACCCGGAAATCGCCGATCAGTGCGGGTCAGAACCTGCATCCCACGATGGCCCATGGTCATGAGTACGAGGGCGCCGGGGAACTGCTCCGGATGGAAGTGCACGATCACGAGAACTTCGACCGGCCGGCCGTCATCATCGATCCCGAGCTCATGCGGACGAAGATGGAGGAGGACATCGGCAAGCTGGTCCGCCATGGCATTCCGTTCCGCATGCATGTCAGCTACAACGAGAACATATCGCCGTTTCTCGATGCCATCGAGAGTGTCGATCGCAAGACGCCGCTGGATGGCCTGCGCTGGAGCATCGAGCATGCCGAAACGATCTCGCCGGAGAACATCGCCCGGGTCAAGAAACTCGGCGGGGGCATCGCCCTGGATACGAAGATGGCCTCCCACGGCGATGGATTCGTAGCGACCTACGGGCGGGAGAAGGCCTGGTATACGCCGCGACTGCGGACGCTGGTCGATAGCGGGGTTCCGCTGGCGATGACGACGGACGCCTTCCGTGCGTCCACCTTCAACCCCTGGATCGGCATCAGCTGGATGACCACGGGCAAGTCGGTATCGGGCTCGCGGATTCTGGCGCCCGACAATGTCCTGACCCGCGCGGAGGCCTTGGCGCTGTTCACGACCGGCGCCGCCTGGTTCGTCCAGCAGGAGGATGAGATGGGCAAGATCGCACCGGGCCACCTCGCCGATTTCGCCCTGCTCGACAAGGACTATTTCACGGTTCCCGAAGACCAGATCAAGACCATCTCCTCGGTGCTGACCGTCGTGGATGGCCGGGTGGTCTTCGGCGCGCAGGCGTTTGCCGGTCTCGCACCCACACTGCCGCCCACGTTGCCCGTCTGGTCGCCGGTGAAGTACTTCGGCGGCCACCATCCGGTCAAGTGAGTTCTCTGCGGCGGGGCCTGCGACGCGCGCGCCCCGCTTCCGGCTCGCTCTCCACGCGGAGGGCGAGTCTCCACCGTGGCCCCCACCTCAGATCGGCAGCCCGCGATCCCAATAGGGCTCGGGCCCGAACCGTTCGATCAGCCAGGCGGTGAAGGCGCGCACCTTCGGTGCCAGTTCGCGCGAGCTTGGATAGATCGCCCACAGCGTCTGTGTGGACACCAGCGGGAAGTCGCGAAGGACGGGCACCAGCGTCCCCGCGCGCAGCTCGTCGGCCGCACACCAGGTAGCCATCAGGGCGAGACCCAGTCCATCGGCTGCCGCGTCACGCACCGCGCCGCCATCGTTGATCCGCAGTGCGGGCGCTACCCGCTTAGCGAACACCTCGCCGGCGGCGTTCCGGAATGTCCACAGGTCGAGCGTGCCGACGACGAGGCACCTGTGCGCATCCAGTTCTTCCGGCGATCCAGGCGCGCCGTGGCGTTCGACATAACGTGGCGATGCCACCAGGACACGCCGGTCGGGTGCGATCCGCTTGGCGATGAACGACGAATCCTTCAGTTCCGCATATCGAACGGCCACATCGAAACCGCCCTCCACCAGGTCGACCAAGCTGTCGGAGATGCGCATGTCGAGCCTGAGATCGGGATAGCGGCCCGTGAACTCGGACAATCCCGGCACGATGTGCATCCGCGCGAACGACGCCGGTGCGGCAATCCTGAGCACGCCGCTCGGCGTCGCTTGCTCACGGCCCAGCGCGCCCCGGGCGATGTCGGCGGCCTCCAGCAGATGTTCGGCATGGGGCAGGAATGCGCGGCCATCCTCCGTCAGGGTGGCCGACCGCGTCGTGCGATGGATGAGCCGCGCGCCGAGTCCCTTTTCAAATGCGGCCAGACGAGCGCTCGCCGCTGCCGGCGTGATACCCAGGTCCCGCGCCGCGGCACTGATGTTGGCCATTCGCGCGATCCGCACGAACAGGGTCAAATCGCTGAAATCCATCACGCCCACCTCGTTCGGGCCAGCACGCATGATCGCTGAAGATCCACCGCCGCGTCACGCACGACCGCGAGTCGCGCCACCCAAGGCCTGAAACAGACCGGCCCGCCATTTTCAATCCGTGTTTGAAGCAGCTTCATGCGGCGCGTGGCTACTGCCCGGGATATCGGCTCCCACTATATCTGGCACCACACGGCCCGACCCGGGCCATTCCCACAACGAGGAAAAATGAAGATGAAACACTCGATGAAAGCCATGGTGCTAAGCCGCTTCGGTGGCGCCGATGCGTTCGAAATGCGCGATGTCCAAGTACCGGACGTTGGTCCCCGCCAGGTGCGCGTGCGCATCCATGCGACGGCCGTCAATCCGCTCGACTATCAGATCCGGCGCGGCGACTACGTCGATCACGTTCCGCTTCCTGCGATCATCGGTCACGATGTCTCCGGCGTGATCGAAGAAGTCGGCTCGCATGTGACCGAGTTCGCCGTGGGCGACGAGGTGTACTACACCCCCAGGATCTTCGGCGGCGCCGGTTCCTACGCCGAGCAGCATGTTGCCGACGTGGAGCTGGTCGGCCTCAAGCCCAGGAACCTCACCCACCTGGAAGCGGCCAGCCTGACGCTCGCTGGCGGAACGGTGTGGGAAGCGTTCGTGACGCGCGCGCAGCTCGCCGTGGGCGAGACGATCCTGATCCACGGCGGTGCGGGTGGCGTCGGCAGCCTTGCAATCCAGGTCGCGAAGGCCATCGGCGCACGGGTCATCACGACCGCACGCGCCACTGATCACGCGTTCGTGCGTTCGCTCGGCGCGGACGAGGCAATCGACTTCATGACCGACGACTACGTGGAAGCCGTCGCCACGATCACCCGGGGACGTGGCGTCAACGTCGTCTTCGACACGATCGGCGGCGATACGCTGGCCAGGAGCCCGCTGGTGCTCGCCGACGCCGGGCGCGTCGTCAGCCTTGTGGACATCGCGCAGCCGCAGAACCTCATCGAAGCCTGGGGCCGGAATGCCAGCTACCATTTCGTCTTCACCCGCCAGAATCGCGGGAAGCTTGACGCGCTGACGGCACTGGTCGAACGCGGCCAGGTGAAGCCGGTCGTCGGCGCGGTCCTGCCGCTTGCGCGCATCGGCGAGGCGCATGCGTTGCTGGAGAACCCGGGCCCCTACGCGCTGCGCGGCAAGGTCGCCATCGATGTAGTGGGGCAGACGGTCTCACTGCCGGCCGGCTCGACGCCGTCCGCCACGGTTGCTTGAGGACGCCCACCATGGTGACCGAACTGGCCCTCCTGAGTATCCGGCCCGGTGAACAAGCATCCTTCGAGGTCGCGTTCGCACGCGTCAGCGGACTCCTCGCGGCGGCAGACGGTCATGACACGCACCGTCTCGTGCCGTCCCTGGACCAAGCGGACCTCTATGTGCTTGAAGTCCAATGGCGGGATCTCGCGGCGCACGTGGACATGTTCGAACCCAGCGACGCGCATGCGCGGTTCATGGCGGCACTGGAGCCGTTCTTCGCTACCGAACCTCGTGTGATCCACGTGCCCGCACGCAGTGCGGACGACTGACACGACGGCCGTGATTCACGGCCGATGTCGCCAACCCGTCAAGCCTGGGCGCGATCTTTTCCCTTTCTCTCCTGCTCATCATCTTCCAAACAAGGAACCAACTCCCATGAAATCCACTGTCACCACCTTCGTCTTCTTCCTGCTTGCAGCCACTTCCTCGGCGACGTTCGCCCGCGAGCCGGTTGCCGAGCCTCAGCGCACCCGCACCGAAGCCACGGCGGAACGCAGCAGTGCGGCGCCCGAAACGGCGTCGACACCCTCGACGCGCCCGTCTTCGTCGGTGGATACCCGCAAGCAGAAGCGCTGCCGCCATTATCACAAGACCGTCGTCATCGCCTGCCGGAAGCCCACGTCGCGCTGATCTCTGCGATGTAGTGCTCGAACCGCGATGTGGATACGGAGGTTGCGGTCTGGGTGCGCTATTCGCGTACCCTCGCCGGCACGCTTCAGCCTCCGGCCGGATCTCAAGTCTGCTTCTGGCCGAAACCGGATATCAGCCGCCAATATCCCGTATCCCTGGATACTCAGCTCTTGCGCATGAGGATCATCTTTTCCTGCGTCATGTCGCGCATGGTGTAGGGAATGCCCCCGGTTCCGTATCCGGATTCCCGGCGACCCGCGAACGGCATCCAGTCGGTGCGGAAGGCCGTAGGGTCGTTGATCATCACCGCGGAGGCATCGAGACGATTGGCCGCGCGAAGCGCGATGTCGATGTCCTGCGCGAAGATGCTGGCCTGGAAGGCGGTGGGCAGGGCATTGGCGCGTGCGATCGCGTCGTCAAGATCGTCGTAGCGATAGACCGCGACTACCGGGCCGAAAATCTCCTGCACGGATACCCGTGCATCACCGGGGGGATCGAGCAGCACCGTCGGCTGCAGCGTCGTCTCGGAGAGGCGCCTGCCGCCTGTGGCGAGCCTGGCGCCTCCCTTGACCGCTTCGTCGATCCATTCCGCGACCCGGTCCGCCTCGCGCGGCAGGATCAGCGGACCCACCTCGGTGTCCTTCAGCGTGGGATCGCCGGTACGCAGTCTTTCGACGCGTGCGATGAGTCGGTGCGTGAAGTCGTCGGCGATGTGGTCGTGGACGTAGATGCGCTGCGTCGATACGCAGACCTGGCCGGCATGGTAATACCCGCCCTTCACGATCGGCTCGATGATCCTGTCGAGGTCGGCGCTGCGGTCGACGATGGCAGGCGCAACGCCGCCATGCTCCAGGGCCGAGCGCGCACCATGGGCGAGCTTGGCATGCAATGACCAGCCGACCCTCGCCGAGCCGATGAAACTCAGGAAGGCGATCCGCGTGTCGGTCGCCAGCTTTTCGGCCAGCTCGTTGCCTTCCGGCACAAAGCTCTGGCACCAGGGCTCGGGCAGGCCGGCCTCATGGGCCAGCGCGACGAACTCGAGGCAGGACAGTGGCGTCGTGCTCGCGGGCTTGATGATGACCGGGCAGCCGACCGCGATGGCGGGGGCCACCTGGTGGACGATCAGGTTCAACGGATGATTGAACGCCGAGATGGCCGCCACGATGCCGATGGGCTCTTTCGTGGTGAACGCCCAACGGTTCTCCGCCGCCACTGACAGCCCCATCGGTATTTCGCGGCCTGCGAAGTTGCGCAGTTCGTCGGCGGCATTGTGGACGCCGTCGATGGCGCGCGTGGTCTCCACGATGGCGTCGGGCAGCGGCTTGCCACCCTCGCGCGCGATCTGCATCGCGAGATGGTCGCGCCTGTCCTCCATCAGGGCGGCGAGCCTGCGCAGGATCGCAATGCGCTGGTGCGGCTTGAGCCAACCGTCACGATCCTTGAACGCGCGTTCGGCGGCCTGCAGCTTGCGCTCCAGCGCCGCCGCATCGTCGGTGTCCACTTCCGCGATCGGAGAACGATCGAAGGCCTGCACGACTTTCAGCATGGTGGGTTTCCTTGCACTTCGGGTATCACCGGGAGGAGCAGCGCGCCGCTCGCTGCTTGTTCCCGGGGCGGCCAGGCATGAGCTGTCGCATCACTGTGGGAGCCCTCACGCACACTCCAGCCCTGGCGATTGACGGCGCAGTTCATCGACCAGCACGCGCGTGTTCTCGGAATAATCGATAGGCACGTCGACCAGATGCACGCCGCCGCCAGCGAAGGCGGCTTCGAGCGTCGGCACGAGCTCCTCCACCGCAGTCACCCGCGATCCCTTTGCGCCGTAGGCCTGGGCATAGCGCACGAAGTCGGGGTTGCCGAAGCTCATGCCGAAATCCGGGAAGCCATCCACCGCCTGCTTCCAGCGGATCATGCCGTAGGCGCTGTCGTTCAGGATGACCACGACCAGGTTCAGGCCCAGTCGCACGGCGGTTTCCATTTCCTGGGAGTTCATCATGAAGCCGCCGTCGCCGCAGACCGCCATCACGCGACGCTGCGGATGAAGCATGGCCGCCATCATCGCCGAAGGCAGGCCGGCGCCCATCGTGGCGAGTGCATTGTCCAGCAGCAGCGTATTGGCGACGCGCGTGCGGTAGTTGCGGGCGAACCAGATCTTGTACATGCCATTGTCGAGGCAGACGATGCCGTCGTCCGGCATGACCGTGCGCACATCGTGGACGAGGCGCTGGGGCGTGACCGGGAAGCGGTCCTCCTCTGCGCGGTCGTTGAGGCGGGCAAGGATCTTCTGGCGCAGGTCGATCATTCCTTCATCGGGAGAGAGTCGACCTTCCAACCGCATGGCGAGCGATTCCACGGACGCGCCGATATCGCCGATCACTTCGATGTCCGGGTGGTAGACCTGTTCGACCGTGGCGGACTGGTAGCCGACGTGGATGACTTTCGGTCCGCCGGCTTCCTTCATCAGGAAGGGCGGCTTCTCGACCGTGTCATGGCCAATGGCGATGATCAGGTCGGCGCGCGCGACGGCTTCGTGGACGTAATCGCCCTCCGAGAGCGCGGCGGTCCCCATGTAGAGGTTGGAGCCGCCGGTGACGGCGCCCTTGCCCATCTGCGTATTGAAGAACGGCAGTCGGGTGCGTGCCACGAAAGTCGACAGCGCGTCGGTCAGCCACGGTCGGCTCCCGGCCGCGCCGATCATCACCAGCGGCCGCTTGGCGGCGAGGATGGTCTCCGTGGCCCGGTCCAGCGCGGCAGGAGGGGCGATGGCGCGCTCGAGTGGATGGACTGGAATGACCGGCGCATGCTCGACTTCCTCTGCCGCGACGTCTTCAGGCAGCTCGAGATGCACGGGCCCGGGACGCTCCTCCATCGCAACGCGGAACGCATCACGCACCGTCGTCGGGATGGCCGCCGCGCTGACGATCTGGCGGGACATCTTGGTCAGTGGCCTCATGGACGCCACGATATCGACGATCTGGAAGCGCGCCTGCTTGGCGCTCATCACCGCTTTCTGGCCGGTGATCAGGATCATCGGCATGGCGCCGAGATGGGCATAGGCTGCCCCGGTCGAGAAATTCAGCGCGCCGGGACCCAGCGTGGCGAGACACACGCCGGGCCTGCCCGTCAGCCGTCCGTGCGTCGCTGCCATGAAGGCGGCGGCCTGTTCGTGGCGTGTCAGGACGAGCTGGATGCGCGACGTCCGCAGCGATTCCAGGAAATCCAGGTTCTCCTCGCCAGGTACACCGAAGATACGGTCCACGCCCTCGTTCTCGAGTGCGTCAACCAGTAAGGCAGAGCCCTTGCGCATGGTCCGGATCCTAGTGGCAGTGAATCGGGCAGAACAACGGGACGAAGGTCGTGCGCGGCGAGTCTAGCAAGCGATACGTTAACGTCGCGGCGCGCGCGGAGGTGTTCCCTGATCCGCACCGCGGTGGCAGCGCACGCCCCCTTCGAATGGCGGACCGCCACGGCTTCGCTGCGATCGCTGGTCACGCCGCGTCGAGCGTGGACGACGGCGCGGGCGAGGATCTCGAGACGTGACCCTCGCACCGGCGGCGCATGCCGCCGGTGGAGAAGGGAATGACCACGACCCTCCGGTAGGCGATGGACGGTCGACCATGCCGCCTACGCCCGGCATGCCCGCGCATCAGATGGCCGGCGATGCCGCCTGCGGCAGTCGCGCGATCACCTTGATCTCGAAGTCGAACCCCGCCAGCCAGTTCACGCCGATCGCCGTCCAGTTCGGATAGGGCGCCGCCGGGAAGACCTCGTTCTTGACGGCCAGGACGGTGTCGAACTGCTGCTCGGGGTCGGTATGGAACGTCGTCACGTCGACGATATCGTCAAGCCCGCAGCCTCCTGCCTTCAGGGTGGCCTCGAGATTGGCGAATGCCAGGCGCACCTGCGCCTCGAAGTCCGGTTCGGGCGAACCATCGGTGCGGCTGCCGACCTGGCCGGACACGAACAGCAGGTCGCCTGACCGGATCGCGGCGGAATAGCGGTGCGTGGCGTACAGGTCGTGCCGACCGGCGGGGAAAACGGCATCACGCTTAACCATGGGGAATCTCCTTGCATTGCCGGCGGCGCCGGCCCAGGGCGACCACTCTAGGCAGCGATGCCCCCGGGATAAACACGCCAATCGCGGGATTACTGTTTGTAGAATCCAAACAATCCCCCACCTTCCGGATCCGCCATGGACCGCATCGATGCCATGCAGGCGTTCGCCCGCGTCGTGGAAACCGGCAGCTTCACCAAGGCCGCCGACACGCTGCAGGCCAGCAAGACGCGCGTGACGCAGCTGGTGCAGCAGCTGGAAACGCATTTGCGGGTGAAGCTGCTCCATCGCACCACGCGCAAGGTCAGCGTCACCGCCGACGGCGCGGCCTACTACGAGCGCGTCGTGCGCCTGCTGGCCGACCTGGACGATGCCGAGACCAGCCTGTCCGCCGCGTCGGCTTCGCCACGCGGGCGGTTGCGGGTGGATGTGCCGGCGCCGCTGGCCAGTCTGATCGTGGTGCCCGCGCTACCGACCTTCCACGCACGCTATCCCGACATCCAGCTCGACCTCGGCGCCAGCGACCGCAAGGTGGACCTGATCGACGAGAACGTGGACTGCGTGGTGCGGGGCGGCGAACTCACCGAATCTTCGCTGCGTGCCCGCCACGTGGCGGACCTCGCGCTGGGCGTGTATGCCGCGCCCGCCTACCTGGGCCGCGCCGGCACGCCCGCGCATCCGCAGGCACTGGAGGACAGCCACCACCGCATCATCGGCTATCGCGGCTCGCGCACCGGCGCGCCGCTGGCGTACGCGATGCGGCGTGGCGACGAACAGGTCCGCGTGCAGGGCCGGCACGTGCTGTCGGTGGACGATGGCAATGCCTATCTGGCCGCAGGCGTGGCCGGCCTGGGCGTGCTGTGGCTTCCGCACTACATGGCACGCATTCCACTCGCGCGCGGCGAGCTGGTGCCGCTGTTCGAAGACTGGCAGCTCGATGCGATGCCGCTGTACGTTGCGTTCCCGCCCAGCCGGCATGTGAGCCGCAAGCTGCGCGTGTTCATCGACTGGATCGTCGAACTGATGGCGCAGCATGCGCCGGCCATCCAGCCGCCGGCCTGATCCGCTCCGCCTGCTTTTCCATGACCGCCGGTCGTGCATGCGTGCAACCGGATGCGGGTTGGCGATGATCCATTCCGCGCGCAGCCAAGGATCTCTTCAAGGCTTTCACACCGCTCCCGCTAGGCTGGGCCTTCCCCCAGCATCAGGGAAGCGCAGTGCCGAAGCTCCAGCACACGGATTGGCCCGCCCGCCTCTGGGTGATCCGCCACGGGCAGAGTGCCGGCAACGTCGCGCGCGATGCGGCCGAACTCGCCGGCGCCACGCTGATCGATCTCGCCCATCGCGATGCCGATACACCGCTCTCCGAACTGGGTGAACGGCAGTCGCAGGCGCTGGCCGCGTGGTTCGACGCGCTGCCGGCCGACGAGCGTCCCACCCACCTGATGAGTTCGCCCTTCGTGCGGTCGTACCAGACGTGTGCGGCGATCGCGACGCGCCTGCGCATCGATGCCGATGAGATCTCGCTGGATGAGCGCCTGCGCGAGAAGGAGTTCGGCATCCTGGACCGCTACACCAGCCAGGGCATCCGGGCGACTTTCCCGGAACTGGCGGAGCAACGCGCACTGGTAGGCAAGTTCTATTTCCGTCCGCCGGGCGGCGAAAGCTGGTGCGACGTGATCCTGCGCCTGCGCAGCGTGGTGGAAGTGCTCAGGCGCGACCATGTCGGCGACCGTGTCGTGATCGTGGCGCACCAGGTCATCGTCAACTGCTTCCGCTACCTGCTCGAATGCATGGACGAGAAGGCCATCCTGGAGATCGACAGGCTGGCGGATGTTCCCAACTGCTCGATCACCGAATACGGCTTCGTGCAGGGAAACGAAGGCGAGCGCTTCGCCCTGCGGCGGGCAAACTACGTGCCTCCGGAACTGGAAGACCACGCCACCGTCACCGTCGCGGCAGACGCACCCGCAGGCCCGAAATGAAGCGTGTCCACGCACCGGTGCCCGTGGATGCCAGGCTGCTGCGTGCCTGGCCACTTCCCGCGCCCGACGCCATCCGCAGCAAGGAAGATCGTGGCCGCGTGCTGGTGGTTGCCGGCTCGCCGGACGTACCGGGTGCCGCGTTGCTGGCCGGCGAAGCGGCATTGCGTGCCGGCGCGGGCAAGCTGCAGATCGGCACACCGGCCAGCGTGGCAGCGGGCTTGGCACTTGCCGTTCCGGAGGCGAAGGTAACGCCGCTGTCCACGACGGGCAGCGGCGGTTGCCGCTCGTCGCCGGCGCTCGAGCAGGCATGCGCCGCCGCCGACGCGGTCCTGATCGGCGCCGGCATGGACGACACGCCAACCCTGCGCAACCTGGTCGCCCGCTTGTCCCGGCATGCCGCGGGCGTGGTGGTCGCCGATGCAGGTGCCATCGCCGCATTCCAGCACGTGCATGGATTCCGGTCTGCCCCGGTCATCACGCCGCATGCCGGCGAGATGGCGTCCTTGCTGGACACGCCGATCGAAGACGTGCACGCGCGGCCAGCGGAACTGGCACGGGAATTCGCGGCGCGTGCGCGGGTGATCGTCGTGCTGAAGGCACCGGAGACGCTGATCGCCGCTCCGGATGGACGCCTGTGGCGGCACACCGGGGGCGGACCCGGACTGGGAACATCGGGTTCGGGTGACGTCCTCGCCGGCATCATCACCGGGCTGGCCGCCCGGGGCGCGAGCGCGGAACAGGCCGCCGTCTGGGGGGTGTACCTGCATGCCCGTGCCGGTGAGGCGCTTGCCAGCGCGCAGGGCAGCCTTGGTTTCCTGGCGCGCGAACTGCCAGCGCAGGTGCCGCGTCTGCTGGAAGCACTCGGTCCATCGCCATCGAAAGCGGTACGGAGCGGCAAGCCACGCCGCACGCGGACAGGGGCCGCGGCATGACTGCGCGCAAGCGAGCAGGCCGTCGCCCGCCTGACAGCTTCGTCCGTGTCAGGGGCGCGCGCGAACACAACCTCAAGGACATCGATGTCGATGTGCCGCGCGATGCGCTGGTCGTGTTCTCCGGCATTTCGGGGTCCGGCAAATCATCGCTTGCCTTCGGCACCCTCTACGCGGAAGCGCAGCGTCGCTATCTGGAATCGGTGTCGCCGTATGCGCGCCGCCTGATCGACCAGGCCGGCGTGCCGGACGTGGACAGCATCGAGGGACTTCCGCCCGCGGTAGCGCTGCAGCAGCAACGCGGCACTCCCAACGTGCGTTCCACGGTGGGCAGTGTCACCACGATTTCCAGTTCGCTGAGGATGCTGTACTCCCGCGCGGGCACCTATCCCGCCAACCAGCCGATGCTGTACGCGGAGGACTTCTCTCCCAATACGCCGCAGGGTGCCTGCCCGCATTGCCATGGCCTGGGCCACGTCTACGATGTCACCGAGAAACTGATGGTGCCCGACCCCTCGTTGAGCATCCGCGAGCGTGCGATCGCAGCGTGGCCGCCCGCCTGGCATGGCCAGAACCTGCGCGACATCCTGGTCACCCTGGGCTACGACGTCGACGCGCCCTGGCGGACGCTTCCTCGCAAGGATCGCAACTGGATCCTGTTCACCGACGAACAGCCCACCGTGCCGGTCTATCCCGGCTTCACGCCGGCGGAGACGCGCACCGCCCTGCGTCGCAAGACCGAGCCCAGCTACATGGGCACCTTCATCGGCGCGCGGAAGTACGTGCTGCACACCTTCGCCACCACGCAGAGCGCGCAGATGAAAAAGCGCGTGGCACGCTTCATGACCGGTGCCCCCTGTCCCGTGTGCAAGGGGCGGCGGATCAAGCGCGAAGCCTTGTCGGTGACCTTCGCCGGCATGGACATCGGAACGCTCTCCCAGTTGTCACTGGACCGCATCGCCCAGACGCTGGCGCCCGCGGCGCTGGGGAAATTTTCCCGACCCGCCGGCACCGGTACGCGGAGCAAGGCAGCCAGCCGGCACGATACCGCCCAGCGCGTGGCCAAAGGCGGCCTGGCCCACGCCGGCAGCACGGATGTACGCCGCACGCCGGACTTGTCCGAAGAGAAGCGCATCGCGGCGGCACGCATTGCACAGGACCTGACCAGGCGGATCGCCGCATTGCAGGCCCTGGGCCTCGGCTACCTGTCGCTGGATCGCACCACGCCCACCTTGTCCGCCGGCGAACTGCAGAGACTGCGGCTGGCGACCCAGATCCGCTCGCAGCTCTTCGGCGTGGTTTACGTGCTGGACGAACCCACCGCCGGCCTGCATCCGGCGGATGCCGATGCACTCCATGAGTCCCTCGACCAGTTGAAGGCGGCCGGCAATACGCTGTTCGTGGTCGAACACGACCTGGACATGCTGCGTCGCGCGGACTGGCTGGTCGACGTGGGGCCGGGCGCGGGACAACATGGGGGACGCGTGCTCTACAGCGGCCCGCCGGCCGGCTTGCAGCAGGTGGCCGAGTCCCATACCCGACGCTACCTGTTCCCCACCGGTGCGGTGACGCCGCGCACCCGCCGCGAAGCTTCGGGATGGTTGGGGCTTGCGGAGGTCCATCGCAACAACCTGCATGGCATCCACGTCCGTTTTCCGCTGGGCGCCTTGACCGCAGTGACGGGCATCTCGGGCTCCGGCAAGTCGAGCCTGGTGAGCCAGGCGTTGGTCGAACTGGTGAGTGACCATCTGGGCCATGAACCCGTTGCCGAAGACCATGACATCGAACTGCGGCAGCCCCCGGAATCCGCCCGCGCGTCCGGCAGGCTGGTGGAGGGCGCGGCGGCGATCGATCGCCTGGTGAACGTGGACCAGAAACCCATCGGCCGTACACCACGTTCCAACCTGGCCACGTACACGGGCCTGTTCGATCACGTCCGCCGGTTGTTTGCGGCCACTCCCGCGGCCAGGGCCAGGAAGTTCGGTGCCGGCCGCTTCTCTTTCAATGTGGCGCAGGGACGGTGCCCGACGTGCGAGGGCGAAGGCTCCGTGCATGTCGAGCTGCTCTTCATGCCCAGCGTGTACGCGCCGTGTCCTACCTGCCATGGCAGCCGCTTTAACGAGAAGACGCTCCAGGTGCGTTGGCGCGGGAAGGACATCGCGCAGGTACTGGCGATGACCGTCGACGAGGCATCGGCGCTGTTCCGGGAGGAAGCGTCGGTCTGGCGACCGCTGCACCTGCTGCAGGACATCGGGCTTGGCTATCTGCGGCTCGGCCAGCCGGCAACCGAGCTCTCCGGCGGCGAGGCCCAGCGCATCAAGCTCGCCAGCGAACTCCAGCGGGCCCAACGCGGCCACACGCTGTACGTGCTGGACGAGCCCACCACGGGCCTGCACCCCGCCGACACGGACAAGTTGATGACGCAGTTGCACAGCCTGGTCGACGCCGGCAACACCGTCATCCTGGTGGAGCACGACATGCGCGTGGTCGCCCACAGCGACTGGGTGATCGATGTCGGGCCCGGGGCGGGCGAACAAGGTGGGCGGATCGTGGCGGAAGGCACGCCCGAAAAGGTTTCGCGTTCGAAAGGCCCCACGTCGCGCTACCTGGCCGATGCCCTGCGCGGAAGCCGGGCCGCTTGAAGCTTCGTCCCGTCCGATCTGTTCCACCTCGGCTCTGATCGCACCCTATGCATGACGCCTGCACGCCGTTGCCGCGCGATTTCTACCGCCGTCACCCGACCGCGGTGGCGCCCGAACTGTTGAACAAGATCCTGCTGCGGGACGACGGCCGTGCGGGCCGGATCGTCGAGGTGGAAGCCTACGCGGGCAGCGAGGATCCGGCGGCGCACTCGTTCCGCGGCCGGACGCCGCGCAATGCGACCATGTTCGGTGAACCCGGGCACCTCTATGTCTATTTCACCTACGGAATGCACTGGGGTTCCAATGCAGTGTGCGGCGATGAAGGTGAAGGCGCCGGTGTTCTCCTGCGGGCGCTGGAACCACTGCATGGCCTGGATGCCATGCGCCAGCTGCGGGGCGCCGGCAAACGGGATACGGACCTCTGCAGCGGCCCGGGCAAGTTGTCGCAGGCGATGGGCATCACCCGCGCGCTTGATGGGGCCGACCTGACGACAGGCGACCGGGGCATCCGGATCGTGTCCGACGGCACCCCGCCTCCACGGGATGTCGTCGTCGGTCCACGGATAGGCATCAGCCGCGCGCAGGACTTTCCCTGGCGCTGGCATCTGCAGGGACATCCGCACGTGTCGGTCAAGCCGCGGCGAAGCGGCTGACGAATCGTGGCCGCGATCGCCGTTGCGCGCACGCTGTCGCCGATCCATGCACGTCGAAACGGATGCTGGCGTTCAATGCGGGGTCGACCGTCGGGGCGCAGGTGGCTGCGCAGCGTCCGTGCCAACGGTCGGCCATTCCGACCCGGGGTTTCTCGTGCGGTGTGGCGTACGGAGGACGGCCGGCCTTGCACCGGATGCGGCAGGCGACGGTCCTGATCCGGTGATCGGGGATACGTGTCCGTTCGCCCAGCGGGCAGCCCACCCCGCCGCACGCCGGAAACTTGCGGCGGCGGCAGCCGGATCGCGTGAAGCTGTTTCACCTGCAGTGAGGAAGACGACCCAGCCTTGCCGCTGCGGTGATATGCGCAACACTTCCCTCTCGTCGTGATACATCACGACCTGCGTGTCGTCTACAGCGTGCCAACGACACCCCGGGGGCAATTGCTGCAGTACAAGTACATCGATGGCCATGCGCCACCTCCTTGCGCCATGGCAGTTCAACGCCTGCCAGGCTGATGGTCCTGCTTGTACACCCGCGTGCGCCACAGCCCGTGACGAAACAATCACCGGGCGTGCACGCCACGCGCACGGCGTGTTCACCGGCTGGGGCGCACGGTGCAACGACGCGAGGCGTCCGGCTTCGCGGTACCCGGAGTAAGTGATGAGCCAGATCAGGAATCAGAGCGGCCAGACCGGCCAGGGTGGCCAGGGCCAGCGCGACAAGGGTGGCCAGGAGCAGGGCCCAGGCAAGAGCGGCCAGGGCCAGCGTGATGGCGGAACCAAGGACCAGAGCGGCCAGGGACAGCAGGGCAAGGAGCAGCATGAGAGCGGTGGTGGCCAGCGGCGCGGTGGCCAGGGTGGCGGCGACAGCGGCGAGGAGTAAGCCTTCGGCTGCATCGTCGAAGGGAAACACCGGGGGCGCAACGCGCTCCCGGCATGCTTGCGGCAGTCAGGGCGCTCTTACGCTTGCCCAGGTCGGCGCATGGTCACTGGCCTTCTCCTGCAGCCGTACCCAGCGATCCACCCCCGCGCCTTTCAGGCCCTTTGCCAGCACCGGGTTGAGCAGGACGTGGTCGATCCGAAGTCCGCGGTCACGCTCGGCGTGTTGCCGGAAATAATCCCAGAACGTGTACACCGGCTCCGCGCCGAAGACCGTCCGCAGCGCGTCGGTCCATCCTTGGCCAAGAAGCGTTTCGTACGCCCGGCGCACCTCCGGCTGCATCAACGCGTCTTTCTTCCACGCTTTGGCGTCGTAGACATCCTTGTCGGTCGGGATGACGTTGAAGTCTCCCAGGATGGCAACGGGGTGCGGCAGGTCGACCAGCCCTTGCGCATGCCGCGCCAGTCGCGCCATCCATTGCAGCTTGTAGTCGAACTTGGGGCCCGGCTGCGGATTGCCGTTGGGCAGGTAGATGCCGGCGACCAGCACGCCGTGAATCGCGGCCTCGAGATATCTGCTCTGGCGATCCCTGGGGTCACCGGGCAACCCGCGACGCGACTCCACCGGCACCATCCCGCGCCCCAGCAGGGCCACGCCGTTCCAGGAACGCTCGCCTTGCCAGAGGGCCCCGTATCCGGCTTTCTCCAGTGCGTCGACGGGAAAGGCGTCGTCGACGGCCTTGAGCTCCTGCAAGGCCACGATGTCGGGCTTTTCCCTCGCAAGCCATGCCAGCAGATGCGGCAGCCTGGCGCCGATGCCATTGAGGTTGAAGGTTGCGAGCTTGAGGGTGGTGCGTGCCATGCTGGGCTTTCCCGGAAATGCGCAGCGGGCGCCCACCGACCATAAGCGCGGTGGAATCGGCAGGGTGTGAAATGCAGAAAGAGCGATACGGGACCGGAAGGCGTTCCTCTGGCGGAGTCGCGCCATGCAAGGCGCGTCGCGTTGTCCCGGACGCCTGTTCTCGCCAACGGCTCCACGCGAGCTTAGTATCGTGAAGAGCGTCGTGTGACCGGTGCAGCGCTGCTCGTGCGTCGCCACCGGCTTGAGGCCGCACACGCGACTCCTCCGGGTCACGCGGAGCGCCGGGTCGCCCTACAAAGGACAACCATCATGAAACCCCAACCCAACGCGACAGCGGCCGCCGAAGACCTGGCCGGCACAGGAAGCGACGGCAGCGTCGCTGCCGACTGCATCATCATTGGCGGTGGTCCTGCAGGCCTGACCGCTGCCACATACCTGCGCCGCTTCCACAGGCGCGTGCAACTCTTCGACGATGGTTGCAGCCGCGCACGCTGGATACCCGAGACGCACAACTGTCCCGGTTTCCCGCAGGGTGTGTCCGGTGAGCGCCTCCTGCAGAAGCTGCGGGAGCAGGCGTCCACCTATGGCGTCGAGCCCATCCGCCGTCGCGTTGTCCATCTTTCGGCCGGTCCCGAGGGCTGGGAAGTGCGGGACGAGAGCCAGACGTGGCAGGCGCGCAGCGTCATCCTGGCAACCGGCGTCCGCGACCGTCTTCCAGACCTGAAGAGCGGTTCCATCGATGACGCGATCGCGCGCGGCCTGATCCGCCTCTGCGCGATCTGCGACGGATACGAGGCCACGGACCAGAACATCGGCGTGGTCGGGCCATTGGTGTACGGCATCCGGCACGCCTGCTTCCTGCGCTCGTTCTCCTCGCGTGTCAGCGTGGTTCCCGTGGCCGATACCGAGGTGACCCCGGCGGCGCTTCGCGAGGAATGGCTGCGCCGTGCCGGCGAGCTCGGGATCCAGGTGCTGCCCGAGCTGCGTGATCTCTCGTGCGAGGACGACACCTGCGAAGCCCGCGATGTGGCAGGCGGCACGCACCGGTTCGATACGCTCTATGCCGCCATGGGCGCGCCGGCACGCAGCAATCTGGCCGCAAGCGCGGGTGCAGCCATGGGGAAAGAAGGCGCCATCCTCACCGATGACGATCTGCAGACATCGCTGCAGGGGCTCTACGCCATTGGCGATGTGGTGACGGATCTGAACCAGATCTCCGTGGCTTTCGGCCATGCCGCGATCGCCGCCACCGCCGTCCATCGACGCTTGAGCCCGGCCCTGCGCTGAACGGGGCCAACGCCGCGGCCTGTCCGGCTCGCACATGTTCGCCACCGGTGCATCTCGCTGCAGGAGGCGCGAAGGGAGAAATGAACGCGAGGTTCGGTGGATCGCTGGGGCGCGCGCGTTTTCGCGTCGGCGTCATCATCGAACCTGTCTACTCCGGGAGCACGTTAGTCGGATACGCCAAGGTGACGCGGGACATTACAGAGAAGTACAACGCCATCCAGCACCTTCGGGAGGCTGAGCACGCGTTGGCCCAGTCCCGCAGGATCGAGGCGATCGGCAAGCTGACGCTTGGCATCTCCCACGACTTCAACAACATCCTTTCGGTGATCCTCGGCAGCCTCGATCTCATCGGCAAGGGCGAGCAGGACCCGCGTCGACTCAAGCTGCTGTCCACCGCCGCCAAGGCGGCCGAACGTGGAAGCCAACTCTCCGCCCGGATGCTCGCCTTCGCACGCGGGCAGAACCTGTCGCCCGACATCCACGACGTGCACACGCTGATCTCGGACTCCACGGGTGTCCTGTCGCGATCCGCTGAACCGGTCCCATGCAGCATGCATATGGGCGCTTCCTCATCCGTCGTCCGCATTGACGCGGCACAGTTCATGGCCGCCCTGGTGAATCTGGTCGTCAACGCGAGAGATGCGGGGGACGTCACCGGCATGCGCATCACCACGACGGTCCGCCATCCCGACATGCATCTGCACGTCGACGCGAAGGCCAACACCCGCTATCTCTGGACCTCGGTCGCCGACAACGGGCCGGGCATGTCGGAAGAGACCCAGGCGCGCGCGATGGAGCCCTTCTTCACCACCAAGGACGTCGGCAACGGGAGCGGGCTTGGCTTGAGCCAGGTGTTCGGGTTTGCGGCCCAGTCGGGGGGCTTCGCCAGCATCGAGAGCGTGGAAGGCGAAGGGACGACGGTCTCGATAGCGATTCCCCTGTGGGAGGGTACCGATGGTCAGGCCACAAGTGCTCTACGTTGAAGATGACGAGCTCCTTCGCACGGTGACCACGATGGCGCTGGAAGATGCCGGATTCGAGGTGGTGCAGGCGTGTGACGGGACAGTCGCGAGACACCTGCTGTCCCGGCGGGCCTACGCCCATGTGCTCAGCGACGTCAGCATGCCCGGCGGCGTGAGTGGCGTCGCCGTGGCGACCGAAGCCCTGCATCGTAATCCGGGCTGCACGGTCGTCCTGGTCTCGGGCCATCCTGAAAGCGAGCATGGCACGCTGCCCACCGGTGTCCGCTTTCTCCACAAGCCTTACCGCATGAACCAGCTGACGGCGGCGCTGGCGACGCCCGTTGCCGCCCCCGGTCAATAGCGCGTCTGGCAGTCCGTGCAGAAGAACGAACGCCGTTTGCGCACGCCCAGGTATTCCTTCGTGATGCGTCGGCCGCATTGGGGGCAGGTGGATTTGGTATGCACCTGCCAGTGCTTCCGCAGGACGAACTGCTTCTTCCATTCAAGGAACTCGAAGCTGTACTGGCGGGCCTGCGCGATCATCTCGCCCAGCTTGCGCGGGGGAAGCGCGCCCACTTCAGTGGCGGGATGGACGCCGATGCGGAAGAGCACCTCGTTCTTGATGATGTTGCCTACACCCGCAAAGATGTCCTGGTCCAGCAGGGCATCGCAGACCAGTACCGAAGGCTGGGATTTCAGTTTTGTCCTGGCGAGACGGGGATTCCATTCCGGGCTCATCACGTCGATGCGCCAGTCGTAGGTGTCGTCCAGCGCTCCCTCGATGTACTTCAGCGATGACGCGTAGAAGTTCAGCACGCCATTGTCGAACGTCAGCGACATGCGGGGATTGGCGGGCTTTTCTTCATCGATCAGGTACGAGCCGAACATCAGCATGTGCACGCGCGTGCTGAAGCCACGGAACTCGATGAGGAAATGTTTCCCCCAACTGCGTAGCGCAACGACGCGCTTGCCTTCCATGCGGCCCAGGTCGAGCTTGCTGTTGCCCGACGCCTTGCGGACGGTCTTGCCGCTGAAGTGGGCCGCCGCTTCCTTCAGGATGACGATGGAAGGACCCTCAGGCACGTGCACGTCCTCGCGGTGTCGGGCGCGATGACGTCGCCCGCAGCAGATCCTGCAGGCGGGCCGCATTGGCGGCCGCATGACCGTGCGCGGTATTGTCGAAGATGACCCACGGACGGGCAGGCCACTTGCGTGAAACGACCGCGGCCGCCAGCTGCTGCAGGCTGTCTTCTGTGTACGCGCTGTAGTACATCCGCGGCGAACCGTGCCAGCGCCAGTACGGCCAGGGCGATCGCGCATCGGGGCGTCCGGCCTCCTCGACCAGGGCCGGGTCCGCGCCGACGCGACCGACGTCGTATCGCTGCAGCAATGCCTCAGCGGCGCTCGAGAACCAGCTGGCATGGCGGGGTTCGCAGACAAGCGGCGCGTCCGAGCGACGGCGGAACAGGCGGAAGAACGTCGAGGCGACACGGGCGTCGAGCACGTGGCTGGGAGAAAGCTGCAGCAGGAAACCCCCCAGCTTGCCGCCAAGCGCCTCCGCCTCGCCCAGGAAGCGGTCAAGCACCGGACCGCACTGGCGAAGCGCCAGTTCGTGGGAAATCATCTTGGGGAGCTTGACCGAGAAGCGGAAATCCCTCGGCACCGAGGAGGCCCATTTCGCATAGGTGGCCGGCTTGTGCGGCCGATAGAACGACGAGTTCACTTCCACCACCGGGAAACGCGTGGCGTATCGCGCCAGCATCGATTCGCCTTCGCCGAACAGCGCCAGGCTCTGGCGGGGAATGGACCAGCCTGCACAGCCGACCTTGATTGCCTGCATTGCGCTGGGTCCTTGCAACGGGTTGCCGTAGGAAATGCCGCCGGGGGTCGATGTCTTCAGCAGGCGCCCGATTGGAGCGCCATCATCCGGACGGTCGGCACCGTGCATGCACGATGCCGACACGTACCACGTAGTACTTCAGGTCCGGCCTAGTTCGCCGCGCCTTCCAGCTGCTTGGCCTGTGCCAGGTGGGTGGCGACATGCTCACGCGTTGCAGCCAGGTGTGTCGTGACTTCGGCACGGCCGGCGGCCGGTATCAGCTTGCTGTCCAGCGCCGCGAGGGCCTCCGTATGGTCCTTCACCATGGCAGCGACATAGGCCTTGGAATAGGCGTCGCCGCTCTTTTCGTCCAGCATCGCCAGCGCCTGCTCGCCCTTCTTGCGCTGCGCATCGGCATGGGGCGCGGCGCTCTCGGGATTGAGCGCGGACGTCTTGTCGCGGTTCTCGGTGTGCTGGTCGATCATCATCTGCGCATAGGCAGCGACCGGCCCCTTGACGCCCTTGGAGAGGGCCTGCTTGCCCGCGGCGATTTCATGTTCGTTGATCGCGTTCAACACGCCAAGGGCGTTGCGCTCGGCCATGGACGCCTGGACGTCGGGTTGGTCGGTGGACGCCATGGCTTCGGTTGATTCATCGGTGGGGTCGGCGTTCGTTACGGGCACGGCGTCCGACGTTTCCGCCATGACGTCATTCGTGTCGTCGTTGTCGCGACAGGCGGACAGGGACACGACACCGATCGAGACGGCGGCGAGGACGAACAGGTGGCGAACTTTCATGATGCAACTCCGGTTTTGGGATGGGGGGCCGAACCGGGATTGCCTTCAGGATGGAAACCTGTCCGTGTGTTGGCCTGGTACTAGGGAACGCCTACGCACGTGAACACAATGTGGAATATCGCGAGACGTTTATCCTGGCGTGAAGGGCTTGCGAAAAACGTGCGTCATTCCTCGCGCGATTTCTTCCTCGTCAACCACTGACCCACGAGTGCGGTCAGCAGAATGCAGCTGTTGGTCACGATGAAAACCCAGTTGTCCAGCAGCACGGAGTAGACGATGAACAAGGCGGACGCCGTGGCCTGGCCGATGAACAGCCACGCGGACACACCTTCCTGCTGCCCATCCTTGACCTGCTTGATGATCTGGCGGACCAGCGTGACCAGCAGGATCGCTGATGCGGTCCATCCGATGATGTCGGCCATGGCGTTGCTCCATAAGAATGCAGGGCGGGTGAAGCGCAATGGCCGGTGTCCCGGCCATTGCGCTTCACCGCTTGGCGTCGTTGCTTACAGAAGGGGCGGATCCGTCTCCCTGGCAAAGTGCTTGTGCTGGGCCATGGCCGTCAGGAACGCATCGATGGATGCTGTATCCGCCGTGTCCCGGATGATCAGGCCGGTGTCGGCCGGATCATTCAGCACGCCGGTGGATTCCACGAAGGCTGCGGCGTCGCCCACTGCGAGGATCGTCTTGCAGTGGCGGAACTGGTCCTTGATGAATTCGCAGGCGCGGCCGTCCAGGCCCCACGCTTTCGCGGCCTGTTCGCCATCGGGAACCGCCACCGCATCGAACAGCACCGAAGGTTCGTTCTCGAAGGAGGCATCCGCGTCTACCGCGCTGCCATCCGCTGCGGTGAACTGACCCACACGGTGACCGACCAGGCGACCGATTGCCCCTTGCGCCAGCAGGGCGGACTGCAGTGCGGCCACGGTGTAGGCATTGACCCCATCGCCGACGAAGATGGCGACCTTCCGGGTGTCGATGCCGGGCACGCCCGGTCGCGCGAACATGGACAGCGGCGCGGACACGCTCACTTCTGCCGTCGGCGGCTTGGCCAGTGCACGCGGCATGGCGTCGGGCAACGCCATCCCGAGCCCCGCCGCCACCTGGGACGCGAGGTCATCCGAAACGTTGCGCAGCATCGACACGACCCGGGTGCGGATGGCGGGGACGGTCAACTTGGAAAGTTCGAACCGGTAGGCGGCAACCACATGCGCCTGCTCGATCGGCGCAAGGCTGTTGAAGAACAGGGTTGCCTGGTTGAAGTGCTCGGCGAACTTCTCCGGCTTGCCGCGCACTTCGTCGGCATCGATGGGTTCCGGGAACGACACGAAGCCCGCGCCGCCCGCCTGGAACGGGCAGCCGCCGCCCAGCGAGTTGGGCTCATAGGCCACCTTGCCGCGGTGGATGGCCTGGCGGTGCATCCCGTCGCGCTGGTTGTTGTGCACGGGCGCGACGGGCGCATTGATGGCGATCTCATGGAAATTCGGGCCACCCAGGCGGGAGATCTGCGTATCCACGTAGGAGTGGATGCGGCCGGCGAGCAGCGGGTCGTTGGTGAAGTCGATGCCCGGCACGACGTGGGCCGTGCAGAACGCCACCTGTTCGGTCTCGGCGAAGAAGTTGTCCGGGTTGCGGTCCAGCACCATGCGGCCGATCGGCTCGATGGCCACCAGTTCTTCGGGAATCAGCTTGGTCGAATCGAGCACATCGAAGGAGAACGCATCCGCATCCTCTTCCGAGAAGACCTGCACGCCCAGCTCCCATTCCGGATAGGCGCCGGATTCGATCGCCTCCCAGAGGTCACGGCGGTGGTAGTCGGGATCGCAGCCGGAGATCTTCACCGCTTCGTCCCACAGCAGCGCATGGGTGCCCAGTACGGGCGTCCAATGGAACTTGACGAACTTCGACAGGCCTTCCGCATTGACGAACCGGAAGGTATGCACGCCGAAGCCCTGCATCATCCGGTAGCTGCGCGGAATCGCGCGATCGGACATCAGCCACATCAGCATATGGGTGGATTCCGGCATCAGCGACACGAAGTCCCAGAAGGTGTCGTGGGCCGAGGCCGCCTGCGGCATGGCGTGATGCGGCTCCGGCTTGACGGCATGCACCAGGTCCGGGAACTTCATGGCGTCCTGAATGAAGAACACCGGCATGTTGTTGCCGACCAGGTCCCAGTTGCCCTCGTCGGTATAGAACTTCACCGCGAAGCCACGGACATCGCGCGCGGTGTCCTTGCTGCCGCGTTCACCGGCGACCGTGGAGAAGCGCACGAAGACAGGCGTACGCTTGCCTGCCTGCTGGAACGGCGCTGCGCGCGTGATCGCGGACTGGTCGCCGTAGCTCTCGAAATAGCCATGCGCCCCGGAGCCCCGCGCATGCACGATGCGTTCGGGAATCCGCTCGTGATCGAAATGGGTGATCTTCTCGCGAAGGATGAAATCCTTGAGCAGCGCAGGCCCGCGCAGCCCGGCTTTCAGTGAGCTCTGATTGTCGGCGACCGGCACGCCTTGGTTCGTCGTCATGCGCTGGCCGGAACTGTCCACCCGCACGCGGTCCAGCGGCGCGACCGTCGGGTTCGCACCTTCCGGCGCGCGGCTTCCGGTCTTCTCCGAGGTGTTCGTCTCGGACAGCGTGCTGCCGCCGACGAGATCGGAAGGCGGAATGATCTGCGTGCCCTCGGGAGGATCCGTGGCCAGCTCACGGCCGTACTCGGCGGCCTTGTTCTCGTTGAATGGCAGTGCGGCAACCGTGGCGTCCGTGTCGGCGGCGCGTTCGGCAAGCAGATCGCCAGTAGCGCGCGGCGGCGGCGAAGAAGCCGCGCTGTCCGAGTTGCGGGCCGCGGACTTGCCGGCCACGGATTTCTTCCCGTTGGCGGCGGGCTTGCGGGAAGTAGGCATGGGTGTACTCCGAAGATGAACGTCACTGACGCAGTGATGCCACTGTGGTCCTTGCGTCGTGACAGCGCTGTGCATGTGACGATCGCGCGAAGAAACCCGTGCATGAATTATTCGATGTCCGACGGGCGGTTCAGCGGATCGCCACGATGCTGCGCGTTCATCGTCGGCACCGTCACTGTCGCCTAACCCGGCGCGCGCATGATGCCGTGCTCCAACAGAGGAAGACCGGTATGACACGCGACATCCTGAAGACACTGAAGAACGAACATGACGACCTCCGCAAGCTGTTCGCCGAGATGGAGAAGACCACCGACCGCGCGAAGAAGTCGCGTGCGGATCTCCTGGCCTCCATCGAAAAGGGATTGATCCCGCATGCGAAGTGGGAGGAGCTGGTCTTCTACCCTGCGTTCATGGCGCGCGCGGACCGCGAAGGCCTGAAGGTGCATGCGGAGGCGCTGCAGGAACATCGTGCCGTCGAACTGACGGTCCTGCCCGACCTGAAGACCAAGCAGGTCGATTCCGCCGATTTCGCCGGTTCGGCGAAGGTGCTCGGCGAGTTCGTCGATCACCACGCCAAGGAAGAAGAGACGACGATGTTCAGGATGGTGCGCAAGCTGTTCTCCAAGGAAGAGCTCGCGAGCATGGATGAGGACTACGAGAACTGGAAGGATTCGCCGGCGGCCGCCAAGGAATTCAAGAATGCATCGCGTCAACCGAGCCCGGTGCCCGTTGCCTGATTTCCACCGTCGCGACTTATGTCGCATGGTGGGGTTTGCATGCTTCGGCGATCTGCTTTCAGTTCGTCTCCGCCCGTCGTGCCTGTCGCGATCGCACAGGATCGGCGCCAACATCACGCCGTGTTGATTGCGGTGGGCACATGGTGGTCTGCCCTGCGCGAGACCAGAACCCATGAAAGCACTGACATACCAAGGCGCCCGCGATGTGCGGGTGGAAACGGTCGACGATCCCCAGCTGGTAGCGGCCGACGACATCCTCCTGCGGGTCACGGCAACGGCCATCTGTGGCTCGGACCTGCACATCTATCGCGGAAAGATCCCGGGGATGAAGGATGGCGACATCCTCGGCCATGAATTCATGGGCATCGTCGAGGAGGCAGGACCGGCCGTCACCCGCGTGCGGAAGGGCGACCGCGTCGTCATTCCCTTCGTGATCGCCTGCGGGCAGTGCTTCCATTGCCTGCTCAACGAGTTCTCCGCTTGCGAGACCACGAACACCGGCAAGGGTGCCGCGATGAACCCCAAGCAGATCAAGCCGCCGGCGGCGCTGTTCGGCTACAGCCATCTCTATGGCGGCGTGCCGGGTGGGCAGGCGGAGTTCGTGCGCGTGCCCAAGGCGAACGTCGGTCCGCTGGTGGTGCCGGACGCGCTGTCCGACGAACAGGTCCTGTTCCTCTCCGACATCCTGCCGACGGGCTACCAGGCCGTGTTGAACGCCGGCGTGGGCGCGGGTTCCACCCTGGCGATCTTCGGCGCGGGCCCGGTGGGCTACATGTCGGCCGCGTGCGCCCGCATGCTGGGCGTCGAAACCATCTTCATGGTCGATCACAACGCGTACCGGCTTGATTTCGCGCGCGATACCTACGGTGTGATTCCGATCAATTTCGACGAACAGGAAGATCCGGCCGAGTACATCATCGAGGCGACGGCGGGACGCGGTGTGGACGCCAGCATCGAGGCGGTCGGCTTCGAGGCCAAGGGAAGCGCCACCGAAACGATACTGACCACGTTGAAGCTGGAAGGCTCAAGCGGCAAGGCCTTGCGCCAGTGCATCGCGGCGACGCGTCGTGGAGGCACGGTGAGTGTCCCCGGTGTCTATGCCGGCTTCATCCACGGGTTCCTGTTCGGTGATGCATTCGACAAGGGCCTCACCTTCAAGATGGGGCAGACCCACGTGCAGGCGTTGCTGCCCGAACTGCTCGAACACATCGGCGACGGCGACCTGGCCCCCGAAGTGATCATTTCCCACCGCATGAATCTGGCGGACGCGGCTAAGGGGTACGAGATCTTCAACGGGCGCGAGGACGCGTGCAGGAAAGTGGTGCTCACGCCCGGCTGACCGCAAGTCGCCGGGTGAAGTGCTGGGTGAGCAGCGCGACGCCTTTACTCGCTGTGGAATGAGCGGGCAGCGTTCGGTGCTGCCGCTCACCGTCCATGGCCTGGCCACGAAGTCCGGCCGAGCGACGCCACCAGGAAATCCACGAAGGCCCGCACGCGCAATGGCATGTGGCGGCCCGAGGGATAGAGCAGGTTGAAGGGGCGGCTGCGGCCGCCATGCCGAGGCAGGATTTCCACCAGCCGCTGCTGTGCGATCTCGCGTTCGACCGTGAAGCGGTAGGCCTGGAAAACACCGGCGCCGCTGCACGCCAGCGACACGCCACCCAGCACGTCCTCGGACAGCAGGAACGGGCCATCGGTCTCCAGCTCGATGTCGGTGGCGCCTTCCTTGAACAACCACGGGATGCGTCGTCCGGTGCTGGGCAGTTCGAACTGGATGCAGTCGTGTCCGGCCAGGGCGCCGAGCGAGTCGGGAACGCCGCGTCGCTGCAGATAGTCGGGCGAGGCGACCAGGACAAGTTCGGCGTCTTCCAGATGGCGCGCCACCAGGCCCGACTCCGGCGGCTTGCGCACGCGCACCGCCAGGTCGAAGCCCTCGGAAGCGAAATCGATGTTGCGATTGCCGATGTGGATGTCGGCCTGGATGCGTGGATGCAGCCGGTGGAATTCCGCCAGCAACGGCAGCAGGCGGTAATGCCCGTAGGTGGTCGGCACGCTGATGCGGATGCGGCCGACGGGTTCGGACTGTTCGCCGGAGGCTTCACGGTCGGCTTCGGCAAGCTGTTCCAGCGCCTGCCGGCAATGCGTCCAGTAGGCGCGGCCGGCGTCGGTCAGGCGGATGTGGCGCGTGGTGCGCACGAACAGGCGCACGCCCAGCCGTTCCTCCAGCCGTGCCACCGACCGGCTGACGGCGGCCGGGGTGACGCCCGCTGCGGTGGCGGCGCGGGTGAAGCCGCCCATTTCCGCCGCCAGGCAGAACAGCTCCAGGCTGCCGACCAGCACATCATCGAATTGTCGGCGCATTCGTTACTCCACGTAACAGGTGAAGTGAATTGTGGCGGATTTATCGGCTGCGGAGTGAGGAATAGAGTCCTTCCACCGCCGAAAGGCCTTTCCCGCACCCACAGGAACTTCCATGAGCACCAAGACCGTCATCATCACCGGCGCCTCCAGCGGCATCGGTTTCGCCATCGCCCGCGCCTACCTGCAGCGGGGCGACAACGTCGTCGCCAACGCCCGCACGCTGGAACGCCTGCAGGCCGCGGCCGGGCAGCTGGGCCAGCCCGCCAACCTGCTGCTGGTGCCCGGCGACGTGGCCGAGCCGGCGACCGCCCAGCGCCTGGTCGCCGCCGCGGTCGAACGTTTCGGCCAGGTCGACGTACTGGTCAACAACGCCGGCATCTTCACCGCCAGGCCGTTCACCGAGTACACCCCGGAGGATGTGCAGGCCCTGGTCGACACCAACCTGAAGGGCTTCTTCTTCACCTCGCAGGCAGCGGCCGCGCACATGCGCGAGCGTCGCGCCGGCCACATCGTCAACATCACCGCCAGCATCGCCGACCAGCCGCTGAAGTCCGTGCCGGCCGCGTTGCCGGTGCTCATCAAGGGCGGCATCAACCAGGCCACCAAGGCGCTGGCGCTGGAGCTGGCCGCGCACAACATCCAGGTGAACGCCGTGGCGCCGGGCATCGTCGATACGCCGCTGTACACCGAGGAGATGCACGATTTCCTCAAGGGCCTGCAGCCCGCCGGACGCATCGGTACCGTCGACGAGATCGCCGAAGCCGTGCTGTACCTCGGTGATGCGGCTTTCACCACCGGTGTCGTGCTGCCGGTCGATGGCGGCATGGCCGCCGGTCATTGGTGATCCACCCGGGGCCACGCGTGTGGCCCCCTCGCCAATCAGGAGAATCCCAATGCCTTTCGTCCATGTCAGCATCACGCGCGACGGTGCCTCGCAGGCCCAGAAACGCCAGGTGGTCCGCGAGATCACCGATACTCTCGAGCGCGTCCTGGGCAAGCAGCCCGACCTCACCCATATCGTCATCGCCGAAGTGGAGACCGACGACTGGGGCCACGGCGGGGAACTGGTGACGGACCGCCGCCGTCGTGATGCATCGCCCCGCTGAAAACCCGAGGAGCGCCGCCGCCATGTCACTGCCACGATCGGAAAATCTGATGCGCCGGCTGGGCATGGCGGCGCCCCTGCTGCTGTCGCCGATGGCAGGCGTGGCCGATGCCGCGCTCGCCATCGCCGTGGCCCGCGCAGGCGGGCTGGGTGCGATCGCCGCGGCCACGCTGTCCATCGAGCAGCTGCACGAACAGACCCGGCGTTTCCGCGACGCGGTGGATGCGCCGTTGAATCTCAACTTCTTCGCGCACACGGTATCGCCACCGTCGCCCGCCGACATCGAACGCTGGCGCGCGGCGCTGGCGCCGCTGCATGAGCAGCTCGGCCTGAGCCTGCCGACGCAGGTTGCCGCCGGACGGCAGCCGTTCGATGAGGAAGCACTCGCCGCGGTCGAGGCGCTGCGGCCGCAGGTGGTCAGTTTCCATTTCGGCTTGCCCGATGCATCTCTGCTGGAACGCGTGAAGGCGACCGGCGCGTTCGTGCTGTCCAGCGGGACCACCGTGGCGGAAGCCAGCTGGCTGCAAGCCCGCGGTGCCGACGCCATCATTGCGCAGGGTTGGGAGGCGGGCGGGCACCGCGGCATGTTCCTCGATACCGACGTCGGCGCCCAGGTGGGCACGCTGTCGCTGCTGCCCCAGATCGTCGACGCGGTGGAGGTGCCCGTCATCGCAGCCGGCGGCATCGCGGACGGACGCGGACTGGCGGCGGCGCTGATGCTCGGCGCGTCGGCAGTGCAGGTGGGGACCGCCTTCCTGCGCAGTCCGGAAGCGCGCACGTCGCCCGCGCATCGCGCGGCGCTGGCCACGTCCACCGACGATGCCACGCGCGTGACCAACGTGTTCACCGGTCGACCTGCGCGCGGCCTGCTCAATCGACTGATGCGCGAACTTGGCCCGATGTCGTCGGAAGCGATCGCGTTCCCTTATGCCGGCAGCCTGCTGGCAGCGCTCAGGGAACATGACCCGGGCGGCGATTTCGTTCCGCTCTGGGCTGGCCAATCCGCGCCGCTGGCGAAGGCGATGGGCGCGGAGGAGATCACCCGCGGCATGATCGACGAAGCGCTGGACGTGCTGCGCGACACCGGTGTTTCGTCCGCATCATGGGCGGCAAAGCGTTCCTGAGGCGCGGTGGCAGGGGCGCGCGCCTTGTTCATCGCGTACGTCACGTGAATCGATCACGCGTCGGGCAGGGCACACACGTCTTCGAAGGCGCTCCGCTCGATACCGTCCACGCTCACCAGCCGATCCAGGCGGATGGCGCTGCCGTCATCCAACTGCATGTATTCCATGGCATTGCGCGCATAGAGGTCGCGGATGCGCGTTTCGACGATCCGCAGTGTCTCCTGCTCGTCCAGGTAGCGGATGACGGCGGCGCGCCCGCGGACGGCGGACGCTTCCAGGACGTCGTGGAACTCGCAGTTGATCGGGACATAGGCTTGCATCGGGGGCATCTCCGTTGGCCATCGCGCGGGCATGCGGGCAAGCGGGCACGCTGGACCATTGATAGGGATCCGCTGGCCGCGCGGTGGCGACCAGCGGAGACGGCGCTGCATCAGCGCAGTTTGACGCCGGGGAAATCCACCGGCACCGAGAACGCCACGTTGATGTAGTTGGTGAACAGGTTCAGGGCGACGTGCGCCAGGATCTCGACGATCTCTTCGTCGCCGAATCCTGCCGTGCGCAGCTGCTGCACGTCGGCGTCGTCGATCTGGCCGCGCCCTTCCACCACCCGCAGGACGAAGCGCAGGGCGGCCGCCGTCTTCGGATCTTCGGATTCGCCGCCCTGTGCCGCGGTCATTTCCTGGCTGCTGGCGCCCGCCTTGCGGCCCAGCGCAGTGTGCGCCGCCAGGCAGTATTCACAGGCATTGCGGTTGGCGATGGCTACGGCGATCTGCTCGCCCAGCTTGGCGGGGATGACGCCATTGCCCAGCGCGCCAAACGAGCCCCACATGCTCTTCAGGGCGGCGGTGGAGTTGGCGACGGCGCGGAACATGTTGGGCGTGGCGCCGAACGCGGCGTGGATCTGGCCGAGCAGGACCTGGCGTTCGTCCGTGGTGTCTTGGGGGTTGATGAGGGGTACGCGGGACATGAGGGGAGTTCCTGTTGAAGTGCCGGCCGGGATGGCCGGGTGGCGGTCATAATAGGAACCCGATCAGGACGGTTGGTGGCTATATGTCGCTAAAAGATGTCATTTCGTCCAGCACTGCGCCCGCTGCCACCGACGCCGCCAGCCCTGCGATCGACCGCCTGACGCCGGTGCTGGAACGGTTCCGCGTGCACGCCTCGCTCTTCCATTCCGGACCGCTGTGCGGTCACCAGGTCTTCGATGCCCGGCCGGGCCGCGGGTTCCTGCACGTGCTGCGGCGGGGCGAGATGGACATGCTGCATCGGCAAGGAACGCGGCTGGCGCGCCTGCACCTCTCCGAGCCCACGCTGCTCCTGTTTCCGCGCGCGGTGCACCACGAATTCATCAATCCGCCGCGTGACGGCTCGGACTTCACCTGCGCCACCCTGGATTTCGATGGCGGCAGCCGGAATCCGATCGTCCAGTCGCTGCCGGACGTCATCGCCCTTCCCCTGGAACGCATCGAGGGCCTCGGCGCGACGCTGGACCTGCTGTTCGCCGAATCCGACCAGCTGCGCTGCGGTTCCAAGCTGCTCGCCAACCGCCTGTTCGAAATCGTGCTGATCCAGGTGCTGCGCTGGATCATCGATCATCCCACCGAAGCGCATGTCTCGCAGGGCATGATGATGGGATTGGCCGATCCACGACTGGCCAAGGCGCTGATGGCGATGCACGCGGCGCCCGATGCGGACTGGACGCTGGAGCGCATGGCCGCGAACGCGGGCATGTCGCGCAGTGCCTTCGCCGCTGCGTTCAAATCCGCAACGGGCACCACGCCGGCGGCGTACTCGCTCGACTGGAAACTCAACGTCGCCAGCTCGCTGCTGCGGGGCGGCCGTTCCGTCAAGCAGGTCGCGCTGGACCTGGGATTCGCGGATGCGCCGACACTCTCTCGCGCTTTCCGTCGAAGGACAGGCGCCTCTCCGCGCGAATGGCTGGCCTCACACCTCGACGCGAGCTGATCGGCGCGACGACGCACCGCATGCCGAGGGCACCGGTGCCGCGCGCTCAGGCATCACTCGGTCCTTCCAGCCGCTTGCTCCAGGATTCCACCTGGTTGCGCTCGAGCCGGTGCCGGATGAGCTTCTGCCACGACGGCGGCAAAGGCAGCTCGCTGGCGGATTCCAGCAGCGCGTGGTCGAGGGTGCGATGGAACAGCATCTGCACCAGTTGGCTGAGCGGCCATTGCGGGTAGGGGCGTTCCAGGATACGGAGCGTGTCGCCGGCAGCCACCGCGCCGGGTTCGATCACGCGGTAGTACCAGCCGGTGCGGCCGCTGGCCTGGAGCCGGCCCGCCATCCGGGGTTCGCCGAAACGGTCATTGAGCTTCCAGCACGGCTGCCGGCCCTGCGAGACCTGCAGCACGGCGGTGCCGGCCTGCACGATGTCGCCGAAGTGCACCGTCTCTTCCGTCCAGCCGAGCGTCGAGAAGTTCTCGCCGAACGCACCGGGCGCGCCCAGCAGCGGATGGCCCAGTTCTTCTCGCCATGCCTCGTAGTGATCGAACGGGTAATGGTGCACCGCCTTGTCCGGACCACCGTGGACGCGCAGGTCGGCCTGCTCGTCGCCGAGCAGGCCCAGTGGCGTGACCTGCAGTCGCGCGCTGACCGGCGTCTTGGCAATGGCGCTGGTGCTGCCGGCGCGCGTATAGGGCTGCACCTTGCCCACGTGCAACGCCAGCAGTGGCGTGGTCATCGTCGTCATGCCGGGTGTGCCGACAGCAGGTCGCGCATGGCATCAACTCGTCCGGTCATCGTGGGTCGTCGCAGGCGTGGCGGATGCCGATGCCGAGATCCCAGCGGGACCCCGGCGTCGGGGGCATGCCAGCGTACCATCCGTACAGTCCCGGCCACCTGTCCGTGCGTGCGCATCCGTGCAGCGACGACCGGCGCGGTCAGCGCTTCGGAACGTCGGCCTTCAGCAGTGCGCGGATCCTGGCTTCGGTTTCCTCGTACTGCCCTTCGCCGAAGTGCTGGTACACGATGCGTCCTTCCTGGTCGATCAGGTACATCGCCGGCCAGTAGCGGTTGCCGTAGGCATTCCAGGTATCGTAGGCATTATCCTGCGCGACCGGATACGTGATGCCGAACCGCTGAACGGCGGCGCGCACGTTGTCCAGCTTCTTCTCGAAACCGTATTCGGGCGTATGCACGCCGATCACGACGAGCCCCTGGTCGCGGTAGCGCGCATGCCACTGCTTCACGTGGGGCATCACGCGCACGCAGTTGATGCACGAGTACGTCCAGAACTCCACCAGCACCACCTTGCCGCGCAGGTTGCGCAGGCTCTGTGGCGGGCCGTTTAGCCAGGCATCGATGCCGGTGAACTCGGGTGCCATCGCGGCCGGCGCGGCCTGCGTGGGCTGGACGGGGTCGGCCTGCACGTTGGGCGAGCAGGCGGCGGAAAACACGCAGGCCGCCAGCAGGGTGGCCAGGGAAGCGAACTTTTTCATGGGATCAGAGTCCTTGCGAGAGAGGGGGAAGCCACTGGGTGGCCCAGGCGGACACGAACACGTCGTACTGGAGCAACTGCAGCACGGCGACTGCGACGGCGACTGCACCGAAGCATTTGCGCAGCAGGTCGGCATGGCGCTGCAGGAAGGGAAGGCGCGCGTTGATCCAGTGGCCGCCGTAGGCGATCAGCAACATGGGAATGCCGGCACCCACCGCATACACGCCGAGCAGCGCGCTTGCCTTCGCGGGTTGCTGTGACGACGCGGCAAGCGCCAGCACCGATGCCAGCACGGGGCCGGCGCACGGCGTCCACGCCAGTCCCAGCGATGCCCCGATGATCAGCGCGCCCGGCCGACCGCCGATGCCCGCCAGCGCCATCCGTGGCGGCGCGATGCGGCTCCATTGCTGCTGCGTCCACGCCACCGCGCGTTCGAAAGGCGTCGGCCGGAAGCAGGCCAGGCCGGCCAGCATCAGCACGATGATGGAACCGGTGCGGATGCCGGCCTGCAGTTCGCCGGACGAGGCGGCCAGCGTGCCCAGCAGGATGCCGCTGGCCGCGAAGGTGCCGACGAACCCGCCGATGATCCACAGCGGCGTGGCGCGATCACGGCCTGTTCCCGTCGCCAGCACGATGGGCAGCACCGGAAGGATGCAGGGCGAGAGGATGGTGGCCATGCCCGCGAGGGCAGCCAGGGTGTATTCGATCATCGGAAATCCAGCCGTGGGGTGCGGGAGCTCATTCCATCGCGCGCGTGTCACTGCAACGTGTCCGGCGATCCGGGGATTCGTATCCGGATCGCCGGTGCAAGCCGGGCGATACGTTCTGTTACGCGATGCCTCAGGTCAGGCGGATCTGCACATCGATGTTGCCGCGCGTGGCCTTCGAGTACGGGCAGGTGCGATGCGCTTCGTCGACGATGGCCTGCGCTTGATGTGCTTCCAGGCCGGGCAGCGCGATGTTCAGCCGCGCCTGCAGCTGGTAGCCCTCGCCCAGGGTGCCGAGGTCCACTTCCGCATCGATGGCGGTACCGGCGGGCAGCTCGATGCGCAGCTTGCGCGCGGCGAAGCCCATGGCGCCTTCGAAGCAGGCGGACCAGCCGGCGGCGAACAGCTGTTCGGGATTGGTGCCGGGACGGCGGCTGCCGGGCGGCGACAGGGCGATGTCGAGTTGGCCATCGTCGCTGCGTGCATGGCCTTCACGGCCGCCGGTGGTGTGGGTCTTGCCGGTGTAGAGAACGGTGTCGAGTGTGTTCATGGGAATCTCCGTTTGGGGTGTGTCGGGTTGCGAGGTGTCGGGTGGACGCGGTGCCTGCCAGCCGCCGGTGCGGGCGTCCGGTTACAGGTGGATGGCATCGACGACGGCCTGGACGAATTCCGCCGGTGTTTCCTGTGGCGGGTTGTGGCCGATGCCGCCGGTGAACGTGCGATGCTCGTACTTGCCGGTGAACTTCGCGGCATAGGCTTCCGGCTTCGGGTGCGGCGCGCCGTTGGCATCGCCCTCGATGGTGATCGTCGGCACGGTGATGACGGGCGCCTGCGCCAGGCGTTGTTCCAGCGCGGCGTACTTCGGCTCGCCTTCGGCCAGGCCAAGCCGCCAGCGGTAGTTGTGGATCACGATGGCGACGTGGTCCGGGTTGTCCAGCGCGGCGGCGCTGCGGTTGAACGTGGCGTCGTCGAATGCCCACCGGGGCGAGGCCAGCTGCCAGATCTGGCGGGCGAAGTCATGCGTGTACTGCGTGTACCCGGCCTGGCCGCGCTCCGTGGCGAAGTAGTACTGGTACCACCACTGCAGTTCCGCCGAAGGCGGCAAAGGCTTGCGGCTCGCCTCCTGGCTGCCGATCAGGTAGCCACTGACCGACACCAGCGCCTTGACGCGTTCGGGCCATATCGCGGCCACGATGTCGGCCGAGCGCGCGCCCCAGTCGTAGCCGGCCAGGGTGGCGCGACGGATCTTCAACGCATCCATCAGCGCGATGACGTCCGATGCCAGGGCGGCGGGCTGCCCGTTGCGCGGCGTGTCGGCGGACAGGAACCGCGTGGTGCCGTAGCCGCGCAGGTGCGGGACGATCACGCGATAACCGCGCGCGGCCAGCTGCGGCGCCACCTCGGCGTAGCTGTTGATGTCGTAAGGCCAGCCGTGCAGCAGGATGATCACTTCACCCCGCTTCGGGCCGAGGTCGGCGTAGCCGATGCGCAGGTCACCGGCCTCCACCTGCCTGTCCGCCACCAGCTCGGCGGGCGGGGTGCGGTCGGAAGCGGCGGTGGGCGTGGCCGCGGCGGCGACGCCGCTCAGCAGCAGGCCCGACGCCAGCAGCCATGGCAGCCAGCGCAGGCCACGGCGGGCAACGGCAGGGAATGAAGATGGGGTAGCGGACATGGTGGATCCTCCGTCAGGGTGGATGGAAGGGAAGCGGTGGGGTGCGCGTTCGTCGTGCGCGTCTCAGATGGCGTAGCCGCCATCCATCGTCAGGCTGGCGCCGGTCATGTAGCCGGCGTCGGCGCTGACCAGGTAGGCGGCGAGTGATGCGACTTCTTCCGGCCGGCCTACGCGCTGCAGCGGGCTGCGCTGGATCAGCGGCTCCAGGAAGCTGGCGGTGATGTCGGTTTCGATCGGGCCCGGCTGGATGTTGTTGATCGTGATGCGGCGCGGCGCCAGGTCCAGCGCCAGCTCGCGCACCAGCGTGGCCACGGCGGACTTGGTCATCGCATAGACGCTGCTGCCGACGGAACCGCTGCGCTGGGCGGTGTTGCTGCCGATGGTGATGATGCGCCCGCCGTCCGCCATCTTCGCGGCGGCAGCCTGGATGGCGAGGAACACGCCGCGCACGTTGACCGCGAGCATCTGGTCGAGCATCGCGAGCGGGAACTGATCCAGCGGACTGCCCTGGTAGATGCCGGCGTTGACCACCGCGACCTGCAGCGGCCCCAGGCGCGCGGTGGCATCGGCGACGGCGGCGATGATGGCGTTGTGATCCGCCGCGTCCGCCTGCAGGGCGATGGCCTGGCCGCCCGCGGAGCGGATGGCGGCGACCACCTCGTCGGCCTTGTCGGCGCGCGAGGCGTAGGTCAGCGCGACGGCGTAGCCTTCGTGCGCCAGGCGGCGGGCGATGGCGGCACCGATGCCGCGCGAGCCGCCGAACACCAGCGCGGCCTGGGGGGAGGGAAGGGCGGAAGTGGGCATGGCGTGTCCTTGGGAAGGTGCCAACGGAGGCTCCGTCGGCGATGGACACATTCCGCGCCTGCCGCGTATCGGCGACGTGTCGCGCACACCCCGGATTTGTCAGCCAATGGCCGGAATCGGGCCGCGGATACATTCCGATACAAAGGCGCTGGCGGCCGCCCCGGGGCGAGGCGCTACCATCCGTCGCTGGCGCCTGTCGCGCCGTGGAATCCGGAGCCGAACACATGTCATCCCACACCGATCATGTGCTGGTCGTCGACGACGACCGGGACATCCGCCAGATGGTCGGCGACTACCTGCGGCGCAACGGGCTGCGGGTCAGCCTGGCCGCGGACGGGCGCGAGATGCGCGCCACGCTGGAAACCAGCGACATCGACCTGATCGTGCTCGACGTGATGATGCCCGGCGAGGATGGGCTGTCGCTGTGCCGCAACCTGCGTGCGGGCCGGCACAAGACGGTGCCGATCGTGTTGCTGACCGCGCGCGATGACGAGACCGACCGCATCATCGGGCTGGAAATGGGCGCCGACGATTACGTGACCAAGCCGTTCTCGTCGCGCGAACTGCTGGCGCGCATCAATGCAGTGATCCGCCGCGCACGCATGCTGCCGCCCAACCTGCAGGTCAGCGAGGCAAGCCGCCTGTTGGGCTTCGGCGACTGGCGCCTGGACACGACCGCACGCCATCTGCTGGATGCCGAGGGCACGGCGTATCCGCTGAGCGGTGCGGAGTTCAGGCTGCTTCGCATCTTCATCGACCACCCGCAACGCGTGTTGAGCCGCGACCAGCTGCTGAACCTCACCCAGGGACGCGACGCGGAGATGTTCGACCGTTCCATCGACCTGCTGGTCAGCCGGCTGCGCCAGCGTCTGGGTGACGGCGCGCGCGAGCAGACCTACATCAAGACCGTACGCAGCGAAGGCTATGTGTTCAGCCAGCCCGTCGTGCTGATCGGCGAAGACGCATGAGCGCGACGCCCCCCGGACCCTTTTCGCGCCTGCTGCCCCGTACCCTGCGTGCGCGGCTGTTGCTGATCCTGGGTGCCGGCCTGCTGCTGGCACACGCGCTGTCGTTCTCGGTGCTGTTCCAGGAGCGCATGGATGCCACGCGCTCGATGATGTTGAGGAACCTGTTCGAGGACGTGCCCGTCAGCGTGGCGTTGCTGGAGCGTCTCCCGCCCGCGCAACGCGAGGAATGGATCCCGCGCCTGGAACGGCGGACCTATCGTTACCTGCTGCGTCCGGCGCAGACGGGAACGCCCCTGGCGAGCGATCGCGCGCGCCAGGTGACGGGTCTGATCGACGATGCGCTGGATCACCGTTATGCGTTGCGTCCGCGTGCGGTGTCGTCCGTTCCGGAGCGCTACGAGGTGGAACTGACGTTGCGGGACGGGCAGCCGGTGACCATCGAGGTCACGCCGGCGCCGATGCCGGTCGCCCGCTGGTTGCCCTGGGTGCTGGCGGCACAGGTCGTGCTGCTGCTGGCGTGCGTCGGCGTGGCGGTGCGCCTGGCCACGCGACCGCTGGCGCAGCTGGCGCTGGCGGCCGAGCGCATGGATCCCGCGGGAAAAGGCGAGCCGCTGGCGCAGGACGGGCCCGTGGAAATCGCCAAGGCGGCGCAGGCGCTCAACACGCTGCAGGCGCGCGTCGCCAACCACGTGTCGGAGCGCACGCAGATCCTGGCGGCCATCTCCCACGATCTGCAGACCCCGATCACCCGGCTGCGCCTGCGGGTGGAGGCACTGGACGACAACGCCGAACATGCGCGGCTGCTCGATGACATCGACCAGATCAGCCAACTGGTGCGTGACGGCCTCAACTACGCCCGCAGCGCGAACGTGGCGATGGGGCCATCGGTGCGGCTTGACCTGCTCGCCTTCCTCGACAGCGTGGTGGGCGACTACCAGGACACCGGCAAGGCCGTGCAGCGCATCGACGGCGATACGGCGTCGATGCATACCCATCCGCAGGTGTTGCGCCGCATCCTGCAGAACCTCATCGACAACGCGCTGGCGTACGCCGGCAGTGCCGAAACACGGGTGCGGTTGCTGGACGGCGGAAGGATCTGCATCGATGTCCTGGATCGTGGCCCGGGCGTGCCCGAGGACCAGTTGGAAGCGGTGAAGCAGCCCTTCCATCGTTTGGAGGCGTCGCGCAACCGGTCCACCGGCGGCACCGGCCTGGGACTCGCCATCGCGCAGCAGCTCACGCATGCGCTGGGCGGGGAGCTGGTACTGGCCAACCGCGAAGGTGGGGGGCTGCGTGCCACCCTGCTGCTGGACACGAAGAGCTAGCGCGCGTTCATGCGTGCGACCCTGCGCCCTGCGACAATGCGCGCCCCGCACGTTCCTGCAGGAACCTCCCCGGACATGTGATTCAAGCGTTCCCCCCCAGCAACGGAGCCGTCCAGTGCCTCACCGGACGCTCCCGCCGACTGTCTGCGCGCAATGCGTGCGCTGCTCTCCTGGAGGAACCCATGCCCGAGATACGCGTCAGCGTTTCCCACCTTTCCTTTGCCTGGCCCGACGGCACTCCCGTGCTGGCCGATGTGTCGTGCGTGATCGGTCCGTCCAGGACCGGCCTTGTCGCTCCCAACGGCGGCGGCAAGAGCACCTTGCTGCGCCTGATCGCAGGCGAACTCCCGCCACAGGCCGGACGGATCGAGGTCTTCGGCGACGTTGGCTATCTGCCACAGGATCTGATGATGCATCCCGAAGCGCGCGTGGCGGACGTGCTCGGTGTGGCCGATGGGCTGCATGCGCTGGAGGCGATCGCGGCGGGTGACACCGATCCGGTGCTGTTCGAACGCGTCGAAGGGCAGTGGGACCTGCGCGAGCGCGTCGAGGCGATGCTGGGAAGGCTGGGCCTCGAGGATGCTGCCCCGTCGCGGCGCATCTCCACCTTCAGTGGTGGCCAGATCATGTCGCTCGCGCTTGCCGGACACCTGTTGCGACGGCCTGCCGTGCTGCTGCTCGACGAGCCCAGCAACCATCTGGATCTCACCGCGCGCAGACGGCTCCGCGACGTGCTTGCCGATTACCGCGGCATCCTGATCGTGGCGAGCCATGACCGGGAACTGCTCGAAGGCATGGAGCAGATCGTCGAGCTGAGCCCGCGCGGCCTTCGCGTCTTCAACGGAGGATTCGGTGCCTACCGGGCGGCGGTTGCGTCCGAGCGGCGTGCGCAGGAGCAGCACATGCATCATCTCCGCCAGGAGCTGCACCGCGAGAAGCGCGAGTTGCAGCAGGCGCGCGAGCGCAATGAAAGGCGCACGGGAAACGCCAGGCGCACCCGGGCGGATGCAGGCCTGCCCAGGATCGTGGCAGGCAATCGCGCACGCGCCGCCCAGGTCTCGGCGGGCAAGGCGGAAGGCGTGCATGGACATCGTGTCGGCGAGCTGCGCGGGCAACTCCAGCTCGCGCGCGCCAGCACGTCTGCATCGTCCGTGCCCTCATTCGTGCTGCCCGCCACGCGTGTTGCCGATGGGCACCTGCTGCTCGTCGGCGAGCACCTGCGGGCACGCGCGGGAAGTCGCACGCTGTTCGGCGAGCACGGTGTTTCGCTCACGCTGCGTGGGCCGGATCGGGTCGCCCTGCTGGGCGACAACGGGACCGGCAAGACGACGTTGCTGAAGATCCTGTCGGGCGAATGCGCGCCGACCGCGGGAACGCTCCGGCGCGGATCAACCCGTATCGCCCGCCTGTCGCAGCGGCTGGAGCATCTGGATCCGTCGCTCAGCGTGGCGGAGAACTTCGAACGCGCCACTCCCGGCATGACCACCCAGCAGCGTGCCGATCTGCTGGCGCGGCTGCATTTCCGCAGCGATCGCATGCAGCGGCCCGCGCGTGCACTTTCCGGTGGTGAGCGCGCCAGGCTGTCGCTGGCCTGCGTGCTGCATGCGCACCCCGCCCCGAACCTGCTGCTCCTGGATGAGCCCACCAACCATCTGGACCTCGATGCCACCGCCGAACTGGAAAGCGCGTTGCAGGGCTTCGAAGGTGCGATGGTGGTGGTCAGCCATGACCTTCCCTTCCTTGAAGCCATCGGCACGACCCGCCGGTTGCGGCTGACACCCGGAGGACTGCTGGACGTCCCGTGAGCGCGGCTGGAGGAAATCGGCGTGATCGCGGGGTCCGTGCTCCGCCGTGCACGGCCTTTCACGCGCCTGTACCTGCCGGGATGCAAGGATGGGCTCCACGTCGGTCGCCCACCCCACAGGATTCCCGATGCCCCAGGTCTGGAGGGTATTCAGCCGCTGGTTGCGTTTGCGCCGCCGCCTCTGGCGCTGGCGCCGCTCGGCAACCCAGAAACCGGTACAGGCGGAAGAACCGCTTCGCTCGCAGCTGTTCAACGTCGAGCAGATGGAAGTGCATGGTCGCGCGCTGGCCCGCGCGCATCGTGTCCGTGCGCGCCCCGGCCCGGAGCGCCTGCTTGACCGGCTGGAAGAGAACGAAGGCCTGCTGGACGACGTCTGCACGCTGCTGACCCGCATGGTGCAGGAAGACATGCGGATCACGCCCGCCGGCGAGTGGTTGCTGGACAACTACTATCTGGTCGAAGAGCAGATCCATACCGCACGTCGCCATCTTCCCAAGGGCTACAGCCGCCAGCTGCCCTCGCTGAGCCAGGGCCCGTCGGCCGGGTTGCCGCGCGTGTACGACCTGTCGCTGGAGGCCATCGCGCACGGTGATGGCCGCATCGATGCCGAAACCATCAGCCGCTTCGTCGCGTCGTACCAGTCCATCACGCCGCTGAAGCTCGGCGAGCTGTGGGCGATCCCGATCATGTTGCGCCTGGCGCTGATCGACAACCTGCGGCGCATGGCCGTGCGGGTGATGCGCGACAGCGCCGACCACCGGCTGGCCGGCGAATGGGCCGAGCAACTGAACCTCACCGCGGCGGAAAACCCCAAGGACGTGGTGCTGGTGATCGCCGACATGGCGCGTTCGCGCCCGCCGCTGTCCGGCGCCTTCGTCTCCGAGCTGACCCGCGGGCTGCAGGGCCGTGGCGGCGTGTTCTCCATGCCGCTCACCTGGCTCGAGCAGTGGGCCGCCGATGGCGGTCACCGCATCGAGGAACTGGTGCACCTGGAAAGCCAGCAGCAGGCGGCGGACCAGGTATCCATCAGCAACAGCATCGGCAGCCTGCGTTTCCTCGCCAACATGGATTGGCGGGAATTCGTGGAAAACATGAGCGTGGTCGAGCGCACGCTGCACCTGGATCCGGCGCGTACCTATGCCGCGATGGATTTCAGCACCCGCGACAGCTACCGCCACGTGGTCGAGAAGATGGCGCAGCGGAGCGGCGCCAGCGAGCAGGAAGTCGCCGACACCGCCTTGCGCCTGGCGCAGGAGGCTGCCACCGCCGATCCCGCGGACTACCGTGCGCATGTCGGCTTCTACCTGGTGGACGACGGCGTGGCGCAGACGCAGGCGGCGGTGGCGGCGTCGGCGCAGGGCCACCGGCACGCACGCCTGCGGCGGCATCGCGTTTCCCTGCTGGTCTACCTGCTGCCGATCGCAGCCATCATCGGCATGTTCACGTGGGGGCTGATGGCGTCGGGTCCGTCCGCGCAGAGCGTTTCCCCTTGGGTGTTGGCGGCGCTGGCGCTGCTGGCCTTCAGCGAGCTGGGCATCGCACTGGTCAACTGGGCGGCCACCCTGCTGGTGCCGCCGCGGCCGTTGCCGCGGATGGATTTTTCCAAGGGCATCCCTGCCGATGCGCGCACGCTGGTCGTGGTACCCAGCATGCTCGGCAGCGCGGAAGGCATCGACAGCCTGGTCGAGGGGCTGGAAGTACGCTTCCTGGCCAATCGCGACCGCTACCTGCATTTCGCGCTGCTGACCGACTTCCTTGACGCGGACGAGGCATCGCTGCCAGGTGATGAGGCATTGCTTGCGCGCGCGGCGCGCCGGATCGAGGAACTCAATTCCCGCTATGCCCCCGAACGCGCGGGCGAGGGCGGCGGCGATCTTTTCTTCCTGTTCCACCGGCCGCGGCAATGGAACGACCGCGAGCGGCGCTGGATGGGATACGAACGCAAGCGCGGCAAGCTGGCGGCACTGAACCGGCTGCTGCGCGGCGGCTCCGGCGAGGACTTCCTGCGCGTGGTCGGCGACACCACCCCGCTGGCGCAGGTGCGCTACGTGATCACGCTGGACACGGACACGCGCCTGCCGCGCGATGCCGCGCGCGAGTTCGCCGGCACCCTGGCGCATCCGCTCAACCGTGCGTCGTTCGATGCGCGCCACCGTCGCGTGGTGCGGGGCTACGGCATCCTGCAGCCCAGCGTGGGCACCAGCCTGAGTGGTCGCAGGAGCTCGCGCTATGCACGCATGTTCGGCAGCGAGCCGGGCATCGATCCCTACACGCGCACCGTCTCGGACGTGTACCAGGACCTGTTCGGCGAGGGGTCCTTCGTCGGCAAGGGCATCTACGACGTGGATGCATTCGAGCACGCGCTCGCGGACCGTTTCCCCGACAACCGCATCCTCAGCCACGACCTGCTGGAAGGGTGCTACGCGCGCGCCGGCCTGGTCAGCGACGTGCGCCTGTTCGAGGACTATCCGTCGCGCTACGCTGCGGACGTCAAGCGGCGCTACCGGTGGATCCGCGGTGACTGGCAACTGTTGCCGTGGCTGTTGCCGTGGGTGCCCCGCCGCGAGGGCGGCTTCGAGCGCAACCCGCTGACGTGGCTGTCGCGCGGCAAGCTGCTGGACAATCTGCGCCGCAGCCTGGTGCCCGCGGCCACCACCGCGCTGCTGGTGCTGGGCTGGCTGTTCGCGCCACAACCGCTCGCCTGGACCGCGTGGCTGCTCAGCCTGTGGTTGGTGCCCGTGCTGGTGCCGGCGCTGCGCGAAGTGTTCTCCATCCCGGTGGACATGCCGCTGGAAACCCACCTGCTGCAGGTGGGCCGGTCCACGCTTCGCCAGGTGCTGCGCGCCGCGGTGACGCTGGCCTGCCTGCCGTACGAAGCCTTCTTCAGCCTGGCGGCCATCCTGCGCACCCTGTGGCGGTTGCTGGTCACGCGCCGGCACCTGCTGCAATGGAATCCGTCCAGCGAAGTCGAGCGCAGCCTTGGCAGCGGCATGGGTGCCGAACTGCGCAGCATGGCGGCCGCGCCGGTGTTCGCGGTGGCGGTCGCGGTACTGCTGGCCCTGAGGCAACCCGCATCGCTGTGGGTGGCCATGCCGCTGCTGCTGCTGTGGTTGTCCTCGCCGGTGCTGATGGCATGGATGGGCCGCCCGCCCGCCCATCGCGCCGCCAACCTGTCCGCCTCGCAGCTGGCGTTCCTCGGCAAGCTGTCGCGGCGCACCTGGGCGTTCTTCGAAACCTATGTGCGCGCCGAGGACCACTGGCTGCCCCCCGACAACGTGCAGGAGCATCCCGCGCTGGTGGTGGCGCGCCGCACGTCGCCCACCAACATCGGGCTGTCGCTGCTGGCCAACCTGTCGGCGTATGACTTCGGCTACCTGCAGGCGGGCGGGGTGATGGAGCGCACGCGCCTGGTGTTCGCCACGCTGGAGCTGCTGCCGCGCCATCGCGGGCACTTCTACAACTGGTACGACACCGAGACACTGCGTCCGCTGCCGCCGGCCTACCTGTCCACCGTGGACAGCGGCAACCTGGCGGGACACCTGCTGACCCTCCGCCAGGGTCTGCTGGGGCTGGCGGATGCCCCGGTGCTGGCCCCGTGCACGTTCGCCGGGCTGGTCGATACGCTGGCCGTGCTGGAAGACGCGCGCCGCGAGGCACTGTTGGACGGAGAGATCCTGTCCGGCGCCCTGATGGCATTCCGCACGGCGCTGTCTTCCACCCTGGCGGAGCCACCCGTCACCGTGCATGAGGCCGAGCGCACGCTGGCGCAGCTGGTGGTGCATGCGGACGACATCCTCGCCGCGTGGCCAGCCACCTTGCCTGACGAAGGAGACGCGCCGCACTGGCCCACCCGCCTTGCGGAGGCATGCCGCTCCGCGCATGCGGAACTGGTGTTCCTGGTGCCCGACTTCGCATCGCAGGAGGCACGCACCGAACGGATCCCCACGCTGCGCGAGCTGCAGGAACGCAACGCCCGCCCACTGGCCAGCAAGCGTGCACGCGAACGCATCCACCAGCTCGAACGACTGGCCCACATCGCGGGGCAGTTCTCGCTGATGGAATACGAGTTCCTGTACGACCGTTCCCGCCACCTGCTGGCGATCGGCTACAACCTGGACGAGCACCGCCTGGACAGCGGCTTCTACGACCTGCTGGCGTCGGAGGCGCGCCTGTGCAGTTTCGTCGCCATCGCACAGGGACAGCTGCCGCAGGAAAGCTGGTTCGCGCTCGGCCGCCTGCTGACCGAGGTGAACGGCGATGCCACGCTGCTGTCGTGGAGCGGCTCGATGTTCGAGTACCTGATGCCGCAGCTGGTGATGCCGAGCTATCCGGACACGTTGCTTGACCAGACCTCGCGGCACGCCGTGGAGGCACAGATCGCCCATGGCGCGCACCACGACGTGCCGTGGGGCATTTCCGAATCCGGCTACAACACCGTCGATGCGCGCATGAACTACCAGTACCGTGCGTTCGGCGTGCCGGGGCTGGGCCTGAAGCGCGGGCTGGGCCAGGACCTGGTCATCGCGCCGTATGCCAGCATGATGGCGCTGATGGTGGCGCCGGAGGCCGCCTGCCAGAACCTGCAACGATTGGACGCACTGGGGTTCGGTGGCCACTTCGGCCTGTACGAAGCCATCGACTACACGCCGGCGCGCGTACCGCACGGGCAGGAATGCGTGGTGGTGCGTTCGTTCATGGCCCACCACCAGGGCATGGGCTTCCTGTCGCTGGTCCATCTGCTGAGGCAACAGCCCATGCAGCGCCGGTTCGTGGCCGATGCCGAGTTCCAGGCGACGCTGCTGCTGCTGCAGGAACGCATCCCGCACACGGGCGTGTTCCACCCGCACGAGGCCGAGACGCTCGGCGCGCGCGCCACGCCCACCGAAACGGAAACCCAGCTGCGCATCCTGCGCAATCCGGGGACCTCGCGTCCTGCCGTGCAGCTGTTGTCCAACGGCCGCTACCACGGCCTGCTTACCCATGCCGGCGGTGGCTACAGCCGCCATCGGGACATGGCGGTCACCCGCTGGCGCGAGGACGGCACGCGCGACCACTGGGGGAATTTCTGCTACCTGCGCGATGTCGAAAGCGGCGAGTTCTGGTCCACCTCGCTGCAGCCCACCTGCGTGCCGGTCGACCAGTACGAGGCGATCTTCTCCGATGCCAAGGCCGAGTTCCGCGGGCGCAAGCGGGGCTATGACAGCCATCTGGAAATCGCCATTTCCGCCGAGGACGACATCGAACTGCGACGCCTGCGCCTGAGCAACCGCAGCCGCCGCACCCGCACCATCGAGATCACCACGTACGCCGAGGTGGTGCTGGCGCCGGCGATCGCGGACGAGGCGCATCCGGCCTTCAGCAACCTGTTCGTGCAATCGGAGATCGTGCGCGAGAAGCAGGCGCTGCTGTGCACGCGGCGGCCGCGCGCGCACGACGAAGTGCCGCCGTGGATGTTCCACCTGGTGGCCGTACACGACGCCGACATCAGCGCGATCTCGTACGAAACCGATCGCGCGCGCTTCCTGGGCCGCGGCAACACGCCACGCGCGCCGCATGCGCTGTCGTCGGCGGAGGCGCTGACCGACAGCGAGGGTTCGGTGCTGGACCCGGTAGTGGCGATCCGCTGCCGCATCCAGCTGGATCCGGGCCAAACCGCCATGATCGACATGGTCTACGGCGTCGGCGTGGACCGCGAGGCCTGCACGGACTTGATAGACAAATACCGCGACCGCCGCCTGGCCGACCGCGTCTTCGACCTGGCCTGGACCCACAGCCAGGTGGTCAGGCGCCAGATCAACGCATCCCAGGCCGACGCGCAACTCTATGAGCGTCTGGCCGGCCTGATGGTCTACGCACACCCGCTGCTCCGTGCCGACCCCGCCGTGCTGTTGCAGAACCAGCGTGGCCAGTCCGGCCTGTGGGGCCATGCGATTTCCGGCGACCTGCCGATCGTGCTGCTGCAGATTTCCGACGCGGACAACATCGAACTGGTCCGCCAGATGGTGCAGGCGCATGCGTACTGGCGATTGAAAGGCCTGCGTGCGGACCTGGTGATCTGGAACGAGAGCCAGACCGGCTACCGGCAGCAGCTGCAGGACCAGATCCTCGGCATGATCTCGGCCGACCCGGAAACCAACGTGCTGGACCGGCCCGGCGGCATCTTCGTGCGGCCCGGCTACCAGATGTCGCAGGAAGACCGCATCCTGCTGCAGTCGGTCGCGCGCGTGATCATCAGCGACCAGCAGGGCTCGCTGGCCGCGCAGGTCGGCCGCCATGAACCGGTCGAGCGGAGCATCCCCGCGCTGCTGCCGGAAGGACCGGTGGAAGAGCAACCGGACCTGCAGGCCACCAGTGGGCTGCCGCCGCCCCCGCAGGTCGATGAAGAGAACGACGCCTGGCCGTTTGAAGCCGCCGCCACCGAGGTGCTCTACGACAACGGGACGGGTGCGTTCTCGGCCGACGGCCGCGAATACCTCATCACCACCCAGGACGGCGCGCCCACGCCGGCACCGTGGTCGAACGTGCTGGCGAACGAGAAGCTCGGCACGGTCGTCAGCGAGAGCATGGTGGGCTACACCTGGTTCGAGAACGCGCACGAGTTCAGGCTGACGCCGTGGCACAACGATCCTGTCTCCGACAGCGGCGGCGAAGCGTTCTACCTGCGCGACGAGGAAACCGGCCACGTGTGGTCGCCGACGCCGCTGCCCAGGCGCGGACATGGCGCGTATCGCACACGCCACGGCTTCGGCTACAGCGTGTACGAACACATGGAAGACGGCATCGCCAGCGAGCTGTGGGTCTACGTGGCCGTCGAGGATGCGGTGAAGTTCTCGGTGCTGAAGCTGCGCAACCTGTCCGGCCGGCCACGGCGGATCTCCGCCACCGGCTATGTGGAATGGGTGCTGGGCGACCTGCGGATGAAGTCGCAGATGCATGTGATCAGCGAGCAGGATGGCGCCACGGGCGTGCTTACCGCACGCAATCCGTACAACACCGAGTTCAACGGCCGCGTCGCCTTCTTCGACACCGACGCCAACGGGTGCACCTACACCACCGACCGCACCGAATTCCTCGGTCGCAACGGCAGCCTGGCCCATCCGGCGGCGTTGCGTCGCGAGCGCCTTTCAGGCCGGCTCGGCGTGGGGCTGGATCCGTGTGCCGCCATCCAGGTGCCGCTGGTGCTGGTCGACGGACAGGAAACCGAAACCGTCTTCCGGCTGGGCATGGGCAAGGACCGTGACGAGGCCCTGCAGCTGGCGCGGAGGCTGCAGGGTGCGCAGCGTGCGCACGATGCACTGGACGCGCTGCGCATCCATTGGCGCCAGTTGCTGACCACCGTCCAGGTGGAGACACCGGACCCGAGCGTGGACGCGCTGGCCAACGGCTGGCTGATGTACCAGACACTGGCGTGCCGCTACGTCGCGCGCAGCGGCTACTACCAGTCCGGTGGCGCCTTCGGCTTCCGCGATCAGCTGCAGGACACCATGGCGACCATCCATGCGAAGCCTGCGCTGACCCGCGAGCACCTGCTGCTGTGCGCTGCCCATCAGTTCCCGCAGGGCGACGTGCTGCACTGGTGGCATCCGCCGCAGGGACGTGGCGTGCGCACCCGCTGCTCGGACGACTACCTGTGGCTGCCACTGGCCGCGTCGCGCTATCTGCAGGTGACCGGCGATGCCAGCGTGTTCGACGAGGACGTCCGGTTCATCGATGGGCGGCCGGTCGGTCCCGACGAGGAGTCGTATTACGACATGCCGGTGGTGTCCCATCTGCGCCAGTCGTTCTACCAGCACTGCGTGCTGGCCCTGCAGCGCGGCTGCCGCCTGCTGGGCGAGCGCGGGCTGCCATTGATCGGCACGGGCGACTGGAACGACGGCATGAACCGCGTCGGCGAAGCCGGGCGCGGCGAAAGCGTCTGGCTGGGCTTCTTCCTCTACGACACCCTGCAGCGCTTCGTCGAGGTCGCCCGGGCGCGCGACGACGGCGTGTTCGCCGAGTACTGCCTCGAGCAGGCGGAGCGCCTGCGCGGGAACATCGAGGCCCACGCCTGGGACGGGCAGTGGTACAGGCGCGCGTGGTTCGACGACGGCAGTCCGCTGGGTTCCACCGCCAGCGATGAATGCAGGATCGATTCGATCTCGCAGAGCTGGTCCGTCCTGTCCGGTGCGGCGGACCCGGCGCGTGCGAAGCAGGCGATGGCGTCGCTCGACCAGCACCTGGTGCGGCGCGAAGCGGGACTCATCCAGCTGCTCGATCCGCCCTTCGACAAGACACCGAAGGATCCGGGCTACATCCGCGGCTATGTGCCCGGCGTGCGCGAGAACGGCGGGCAGTACACGCACGCCGCGGTGTGGGCGGCCATGGCGTTCGCGCACCGTGGCGATGCCACGCGTGCGTGGGAACTCGCGCGCATGATCAATCCCATCCACCACGCGCAGGACGCCGAGGCCACCGCCATCTACAAGGTGGAGCCCTACGTGCTAGCGGCGGACGTCTACGGCGTGGCCCCGCACGTGGGCCGCGGCGGGTGGACCTGGTACACCGGCTCGGCCGGCTGGATGTATCGACTGCTGACGGAATCGCTGCTGGGCCTGCAGCGGCTCGGCGATGAACTGCTGCTCACCCCTTGCCTGCCCGCGGACTGGCCCGGATACACGCTTCGCTACCGCTTCGGCACCAGCCTGTATGCGATCCAGGTCAGCCAGCATGACGCGGGCCCGATGCGCGTCGAGGTGGATGGCGTCGCGCTGCCCGGGCCGCGCATCCCGCTGGTCGACGACGGCAGCGTGCACCATGTGCGGGTGGCGTGGCCGCGGGCCGTCGCGTGAACACGCGGGCGTCGCTGGATCGCGAACTGGACCGGTTGGCCGGCATGTTGTCGCCGTGGCTGTCGAGGCTGCGCCATCCGGCCCAGTTCTGGCCTCAGTTCAACGCGCTCGCCGACCGGATAGGCGAGGGCGCGTCCGCGGCAGACCGCAGGCACGTCGCGCAGCGGCTGCAAGCCATGCTGGCTGCGCATGGCATGGACAGGCGGGACGATCCCGCGTCCTGCGCCGACGATGCTGTTGCGTCCCCGGGAGTTGCGGTCAGCGTTGCCGGGAATCGGCGCGCTGATCCCGCACGTGGCGCATCAGGTTGACGAACGTGTCCACCCAGTAGCGGTCGCGGTGGCGCGCGAGGTAGGCAAGCAGCGCTTCGTGCGCTTCGTTGGACACGGCCAGGTGGTCGCCGCCGATGCCATGGAAGGTGAAGTTGACCATCGTGCCGCGCTTCGCCGCTTCCTCGACATGCGCGATGAGCTGCGCACCGGTGACACCCACGGGGACCATGACAGGCACGGCATGCAGGTCGAGCGTACGCATGTCGCCGATGACGTCCGCGTTGCCCAGCTTGATGGCGACGAACTGGTCGGCGACCAGGTCGATGTAGTTACCGTCGCGCGCCATCACGTCGCCGCAGGGAACGGTCAGGGTGCGTTCGCGCTGGCCGTCGATGGCGGCGAGCATGACGTTGGCGACCAGCACCTGGTCCTTCATCTGGGCGGCGGTGGTGGTGTCCAGGTCGCGCTGCGGTTCCACCCAGCCGCGGTCCGGCAGCGATGCCGAACACTGGTGGAACAAGGTGTGGTTGCCCAACTCATGCCCTTGCCGTGCCGCGTGGCGCCAGTCTTCCATCCGCAGGCGCACCGTGTCGCTTGAGAGTTGCAGGTAGAAACTGCCCTTCAGCCCATGGCGGTCGAGCGCGGGTATCGCGTTGTCCAGCTGCGAGTCCAGCGCATCGTCGTAGGCCAGGCTGACCGCTGCGATCTTCCCGTCCGGCCACGGGTAGGGGGTCGTCTGTGCCCGCGCCGGCGGGCCGGCCAGCACCCCGAGCAGCAGCAATCCGGTCGGCACGAGACGTCGCACTGCCGGGCGCCTCAGTGCTGCAGCGTCTGGATGGCATGCGCCGGGATGGTCACCTGCGCCGACCGGTCGCCCACGTAGAAGTTGTACGTGATGGGCTGGTCGGTACGGTTCATGACCACCGTGGCGAGCCGGTTGTCGCGGTTGAGGAAGGCGGTGGTGAGCAGGGTGCTGCGGCTGCTGACCGCGCTGACGCGCCGTGCTTCCGGACGGATGAACTTGGAAAAGTGGCCGATGTAGTAATAGCTGGGCGTGTAGATCAGTTCGCCGGTGGTGGTGTCGCCGTGGATGGGCGAGAAGCAGAAGTTGCCCACGTGGTTGGGGCCGCCGTGCTGGTCCAGCAGGATGTTCCAGTCGGTCCAGCCCTCCGCGCCATTGTTGAGGTCGTTGATGATGGCGGTGCCGTAGCGCTCGGCGTTCGGCCAGTGCTGGTAGCGGGCAGGGTCGAACTTCTCCACCGTGGCCTCGGTCAGCAGCAGGTGCTTGTCGGGATAGGCCTGCGCAACCGCGGCCACGTTGCCGAACATCGGGTCGAAGCCGGCCCAGGTTTCGTACCAGTGGAAACCCATGCCCCATGCGTACTTCGAGGCCTCAGGGTCGTCGAAGATGACGCGCGCCCGGTGCACCATCATGTCGCGGTTGTGGTCCCACACGATGATCTTCTTGTCCGCGTAGCCGGCGCGGTGCATCGTCGGGCCGAGGTGGTTCTTCAGGAAATCGCGTTCCTCCTCGGCGGTGAACAGCATGGACTCCCACGTCTGCTTGGCCATGGGTTCGTTCTGCAGGGTGATGCCCCAGATCGGGATGCCTTCCGCCTCGTACGCCTGGATGAACCTGGTGAAGTAGCGCGCCCAGGCATCGTTGTATTCCGGCAGCAACGCGCCACCGCGCAGCATGTGCCCGTTGGTCTTCATGAAGGCGGGCGCGCTCCAGGGGCTCGCATAGGTGGTCAGCTTGCCCCCGGCGGCTTCGATGGCGCGCTTGATCATGGGGATGCGCGCCTTGCGGTCGTGGTCGATCGAGAACGTCGACAAGGCCTTGTCGCCTTCGTCGATGTAGGTATAGCTGGATGAGCTGAAGTCGGAGCTGTGGATGGTGGTGCGCAGCAGCGTGTAGCCGATGCCTTCGCGCGGGTCGTAATAGGCCTTCAGGAACTCCGCCTGCGTGGCGGGCGACAGCGCGGCGAATACTTCCGCGCTGGAATCGGTGATGGCGCCGCCGATCCCCAGCATCGGCTGGAAGCGCTTGCCCGGATTGACGAACACCGACGTCTCCGCCTCCGTGAGCGGGTGGCCGGGCTTCAACGTCACCTCGCCGCTGTGTCCCAGCCGCTGGTCGGTGCCCTGCGCGGTGGTGAAGATGGTGACGGTATCCGAGGTATTCATGACGCTTTCCTTGGTGCCGGCATCCTTTGCGGAACAGGGCAGGCTTGCGAGCAGGGCGCCCAGCGTGGCGACGGCGAAGAAGGAGCGGTGGTTCATGGATGGACCTCGCGTTGTTCGAATGAGCGGCGCGGAAAATTTCACCCCGCCCTTTTGTGCGGACAGATAACGTGCGATTCTGACAGCGCTGTCATACATTCGACATGCCGAAGCTGTCAAACGCACGGTGTTCCGGCGGGCGTCAGCGCCGCGAAGCAGCGCGGAAGTGCGTCGCGTGGCGGAAACGTGTTGCCATGCAGCATGCCGGTTGCGCAGTCGGAGGCAGGGCGGCAAGGGCAAAGCCATCGACGTGCCTGTCCGCCGGCGCGATGGCGTCGGGATGGGAACGGGCGGTACACAAGCACTGGCGGCGCTGTCAGAATCTGCCGCACCCGCGGGCCGTGTCGAATCTGGAGCAGGAACTGCACTATGCGTAGTCGTATCGAGGATGTGGCTGCAGCAGCGGGTGTATCGATGAAGACGGTCTCGCGCGTGCTCAACAACGAGCCGAACGTGCGCGATGAAATGCGCCAGCGGGTCATGAAGGCCGTCGAGAAGCTGCAGTACCGGCCCAACCTGTCCGCACGAAGCCTGGCCGGCCAGCGCTCCTATGTCATCGCGCTGGTCTACAACAATCCGTCGCGCAACTACCTGATGGAAATCCAGAGCGGCATGCTGGATGCCTGCCGCGACAGCCATTACAACCTGGTGCTGGCACCGGTCGGCACGCCGAAGCAGCGCAAGGCGGACGACCTGAAGGTGGTGTTCGAACACTTCGCACCCGATGGCGTGGTGCTGATCCCGCCGCTGACGGACGATCCGGCCGTGATCGGGTTCCTCGAAGCGCAGGACGTGCCTTTCTCCTGCATCGCGCCCAAGCATGGCGAAGGCCGCATCGGCGTGATGATGGATGAGACCGCCGCCGTGCTGGAGCTGATGCAGGGCCTGATCGGCCAGGGGCATCGCCGCATCGGCCATATCAAGGGGCCACCGTCCCACGGCGCGTGCCATTGGCGCCACAAGGGCTACAAGGACGCACTTCGCAAGGCGGGCATCGCCTTCGACCCGGACCTCGTCGTGCAGGGTGCGTTCTCGTTCGAATCCGGCATCGAAGCCGCCAACGCGCTGCTGGATCTTCCGCGGCCACCCACGGCGATCTTCGCAGCCAACGACGACATGGCGGCGGGCGTCATCCGCGCCGCGTGCCAGCGCGGCCTGGTGGTGCCCGACGATGTTTCCGTCTGCGGATTCGACGACACGCCCATCGCCCGGCATATCTATCCGGCACTGACCACGGTGCGCCAGCCGACCTCGGAGATGGGCAAGCTTGCGACGCTTGAGCTGCTGGCCCGCATCCGCACGCAGGGTGGCGGGGCGATGGTGCATGTCGAGCACCAGGTGCTGTTCCGCGAATCCACGCGCGCACCCGACCCTGCGTGACGTCGACGGCGACGGCGCGTTTCCCGCGCGTCCGCTTCGCATGAAGTGAACAATGGACGACGTGCCGGCCGGCCCCGTCGCGTGACGTTGCGCGGCTCCGCCCGAGCGTCACGGGAAAAAATCCGTGCGAGAAATTTTCGGGTGCGAAAAAGCGAGAAAACGGTTTCAGCTGCGATGCAACATGAGCTCCGCAGCTGAAAACAAGGGATTTTTCTCCGATCACGACTTTCTGGCTGAAAAGTTGACAACGCTGTCAATCGGGCGTCCAATGCCGCCCAATGTGCGAGGAGAGGCCTCGAACGCGTTCCACAACTTCAAAAACTTGATTTCGTGAATTTCCGGAGAGGGGAAAATCCATGAAGAAACTGCAGTCCGTTCCCAGGAAGCGGGTGCTGACATCCGCGTTGCTGTTCGCCATGGCCGGTCCCGCATGGGCCCAGCAGTCAGCACAGGAAACCACCACCAGCACGCAGACCGCCGCTCCGCAGGCCGATGCCACCGAGCTGGACACGATCGTCGTGACCGGCATCCGGGCGAGCCTTGATGCGTCGATGAATCTCAAGCGGGATTCGCAGGGCGTGGTCGACGGCATCGTCGCCGAGGACATCGGCAAGTTCCCGGACACCAACCTGGCCGAATCGCTGCAGCGCATCAGTGGTGTGTCGATCGACCGCACGTCCAGCGGCGAGGGCTCCAAGGTCACCGTGCGCGGCATGGGTCCGGACTACAACCTGGTGCTGTTCAACGGCCGCCAGATGCCGGCATCCAACCTCGGCAGCGGTGGCGCGGGTTCGTCCACCTCGCGCTCGTTCGACTTCGCCAACGTGGCCAGTGAAGCGATTTCGGAGATCCGCGTCTTCAAGACCGGTCGTGCCGACAACCCCACGGGCGGCATCGGTGCCACCATCGACGTCAGGACGGCGCGTCCGCTGGAGGCCGATCCGGTCGCGACGTTCGGCCTGAAGGCGGTCAACGACAGCTCCAACGACAACCTGCCGAAGACCTTGCAGGGCAGCGATTTCACCGGTGAGATGTCGGGCATCTTCAGCCAGACCTATGCCGACGGCCGATTCGGCATCGCGCTGAGCGGCAGCTACCAGGAACGCGACTCCGGCTTCAACCAGGCGTCGGTGGCCGATGGCTGGCTGACGTTCTACGGCGACAACTCGAACAGCTGGCAGCGCCTGCCGCTGCCGGGCGAGACCTACTACGACCGCATCGATAACCGTCCCGGTCCGGATGACGTCTATGCGCGTCCGCAGAACACCGGCTACAGCGTCAACGGCGTGCAGCGCCAGCGCACCAACGGCCAGGTGACCCTGCAGTGGGCACCGACCGACAACGTGACCACCACGCTGGATTACAGCTACGTCGAGAACAAGGTGCAGCAGCAGCGCAGCGAGTTGTCGGTGTGGTTCAACTACGGACCGGGCGACAGCTCGTGGACCGATGGTCCCGTCGCCGCCCCGATCATCTATTCGGAAGACATGACGGGCGCCGACCTGTCGATGGGCGGCATGCAGCTGGCGACCAAGACCCAGGGCGATTCGCTTGGCTTCAACGTCGAGTGGGAAGTCACCGACAACTTCAACCTGGAATTCGACTACCACAACTCCAGCTCCGAATCGAAGCCGGACAGTCCGCTCGGGTCGGCCGGCGTGCTCGGCGTGGCCGCCTACGTGCGCGGCACCACCACGGTGGACTACAGCGGCGAGATCCCGATCGTCAACGTCGTGCTGCCGCCGGGCCAGACCGAGGTGCTTGCATCCCAGGCACTGGTCACCGGTTCGGTGTTCCAGAACAGCTACAACAAATCCGAGGTCGAGCAGCTGCAGGCCAATGGCCGCTTCGAGTTCGGCGAGTACTCCGGGCTGGATTTCGGCGTGTCGGCCATCGACGTGCAGAACCGCTCGGCATCGGCGGTGATGCAGCGCGACACGTGGGGCGGCGTGGGTACGCCGGCCGACTACGACGACAGCATCTGGTACACCGACCACATGTCGCGCTACTTCGAGGCGTTCGGCAACCACAACAACCCCAACTGGACCGATGCCTTCCTGGTGTTCGACTTTGAACGCCTGCGCCAGGCGGCGATCGCCGAATCCGGCTGTGCAAGCTGCTACCAGATGCCCACCGAGTTCACCGACGACATGCGCACGACCGAGAAGTCGAAGAGCGCGTACGTGCAGTGGACGACGATGTTCGACTGGTCCATGCCGCTGCACGTGGCGCTGGGCGTCCGTTACGAGAAGACGGAAGTCGTCTCCACCGCGCTCGAGCGCGTGGGCGAGACCATCTCCTGGGTGGCGGCGAACGAGCTGTACGTCAACTACGCCGCTGAGCAGACTTTCGGCCGGCGCGAGGGCGACTACGACTACTTCCTGCCGAACCTGGACCTGAAGCTGGATCTCAGCGACAGCATGGTGCTGCGCGGCAGCTACAGCCAGACCATCGGCCGCCCCGGCTGGGGTGCGATCCGAGGCGGCCAGCAGCTGGCCAACGTCGTGCGCATCACCGGCGGCGACGGCAGCCGTGGCGACCCGGCGCTGGAGCCGCTGCTGTCGGACAACTTCGACCTGTCGTTCGAGTGGTACTACAGCGAGGGCAGCTACTTCTCGGTGGGCTACTTCCGCAAGGACATCGAGAACTTCATCAGCGACACCATCGTGCGTGAAGAGCCGTTCTCGCTGCGTACGCCGGTGGGCGGTACCTACTGGAACAACGCGCTTGCGGCCGGCTGCCTGCCGACCGACGGCGACTGCATCCGGACCTACATCTTCGCCAACCATGCCGGTGATCCTGGCGTTGACGTGGCGGCAGGCACCATCACGGGCCAGCCGGGCGATCCGGTCGCGGGCTTCAACATCACCGTGCCGGCCAACCAGCGCTCGGATACGCTCGATGGTTGGGAAATCAACATCCAGCACCTGTTCTGGGACAGCGGCTTCGGCCTGGCGGCGAACTACACCAAGGTCGATTCGGGCCTGACGTTCGACAACACCGATCTGGGCGACCAGTACCCGCTGGTGGGCCTGAGCGACTCGGCCAACCTGGTGGCGTTCTACGACAAGGGGCCGTGGCAGATCCGTGCGGCATACAACTGGCGCGACGAGTTCTTCAACGGCGTGGGCGGGCAGGGCAACAACCCGAACTACGTCGAGGAGTACGGCCAGCTCGACATGAACGTCAGCTACCAGGTCACGCCGCAGCTCACCCTCAGCCTGGAAGGCATCAACCTGACCGACGAGACGATGCGCACGCACGCCCGCCACGAGAACATGGTGCGGTTCGCCACGCAGACGGGTCCACGCTACATGTTCGGCCTGCGCTACCGCTTCTGAGGCCTGCAACGCCGTAAACCGCCCACTGCTCTCCGGGGCGGCGGAAGGGCCGCTGGGAATACCAGCGGCCCTTCTTTCCTTGCAAACCGCGATCAGGCACGATGCGCTTGCCTGTCGCCCCCCGTCCGGAATGCGTCGATAGCGAATGAGCAACCACGTCCTGTTGAGCAACGTCGAGCACATGCACCTGCGGGTGGACGCTGGCCACGGGGCGGCCCTCGGCGATGAGGTGATGCAGGCGCTGACGTTCCCGGACGAGTTCCGCAACGTGCAGGCGCACTATCCCATCGTGTTCCGTCGCGATGCAGGCGGGGGCTTCCAGCCGCTGGCCCTGTTCGGCCTGCACGAAGGTGCCAATCTTTTCCTGCAGGGCGACCGCTGGGATGCGACCTACATTCCGCTGTCGGTGCAGCGGCAACCGTTCCTGATCGGCATCGCCGGCGAGGAACGCCTGATCCACATCGACCTGGACCATCCGCGCGTGCGCAGCGGCCAGGGCGAGGTGTTGTTCCGCGAGTACGGCGGAACCACCGAGTTCCTCGAGCGCATCAAGTCGGTGCTGTCGGGCCTGCATGACGGTGTCGTCGCCACGCCGTCCTTCATCGAAGCGCTGCTGCGGCACCAGTTGCTGGAGTCGTTCGTGCTGGATGTCCAGCTGGACGACGGGTCGCACAACCGGCTGGTCGGTTTCCATACCATCGACGAGGCACGGCTGCAGGCACTGGACGGCGCGGCGCTGGAATGCCTCGCGCGCGATGGGCACCTGTTGCCGATCTACATGGTGCTGGCCTCTGTGTCGCGTTTCCGCGACCTGATCGAGCGGATGAACCGCCGCCGTGCTGCCGGCCATTGAACCCATCGAGGAGGTCACCGGCATCGATCCGGGATCGTTGCCGGAGGAGCTGCTGCGTTCCTCCCGCCCCAGGGTGCTGCGTGGACTGGTGGCGCAATGGCCGATGGTGCAGGCCGCCCGCGCGTCGGCAAGCGCGGCCATCGATTATCTGAAGCGTTTCGACCATGGCGGCATGCCGGTGGTGGCGACGATCGCGCCACCCGAGGCCGCGGGCCGCGTGTTCTACAACGAGGACCTGAGCGGCTTCAATTTCCGCCGCGAACAGGTACCGCTGGCCGTCGCGCTGGACACGCTGCGCAAGTACCTGGAGGCCACGGCGCCGCCGTCCATCTACGTGGCTTCGACCACGCTGGATACGTTCCTGCCCGGTTTCCGCGACGAGAACAAGGTCGATCTTGGCGGGCGCGACCCGCTCGCCAGCATCTGGATCGGCAACCGCAGCCGCATCGCGGCCCACCAGGACGTGCCGGACAACCTGGCCTGCGTGGTGGCGGGACATCGGCGGGTGACCCTGTTCCCGCCGGAACAGTTGAAGAACCTCTATGTCGGCCCGCTCGACCACACGCCCGCCGGGCAGGCGGTGAGCCTGGTGGATTTCGCGGCGCCGGACCACGTGCGTTTCCCGCGCTTCGCCGAAGCCCTGCGACACGCAAGGGGTGCGTTGCTGGCGCCCGGCGATGCCGTGTTCATCCCGAGCATGTGGTGGCACCACATGGAGGGCCTGGATGCGTTCAACGTGCTGGTCAACTACTGGTGGCGGCAGTCGCCATCGTGGATGGACACGCCGATGAACGCGCTGATGCTCGCCATCATGAGTGTGCGCGACCTGCCGCCCGCCGAACGCGCCATCTGGAAGGACGTCTTCGCACACTACGTCTTCGACTACGACGAGGCCGAGGACGCAGGCCACATCCCCGCATCCGCGCGCCGCGTGCTCTCGCCCATCGACGAGGCCCGCGCCCGCCACCTTCGCGCGCTGCTGCTGCAGCGCCTCAACCGCTGAGTACGTCCCGCATGCAGAACCACGACACCGCCGTCAGTCCCCGCCCCGTCAAGCGCGTCGTCATCGCCGGCGGCGGGACGGCGGGCTGGATGGCGGCGGCTGCCCTGTCGAAGACATTGGGCAAGACCCTGGACATCACCCTGGTGGAGTCCGAGGAAATCGGCACCGTCGGCGTGGGCGAAGCCACCATCCCCACCTTGGTGGTCTTCCACCGGCTGCTGGACATCAAGGAGCAGGATTTCATGGCGGCCGTGCAGGGCACGGTGAAGCTGGGCATCTCCTTCGAGAACTGGAAGGACGTCGACCACCGCTACATCCACTCTTTCGGCATCAGCGGCAAGGACCACTGGTCCGCGGGCTTCCAGCATTTCTGGCTGCGCGGGCGGCAGGAGGGGCTGGCAAGCGAGTACAGCGACTACTGCATCGAACTGCAGGCCGCGCTGCAGGATCGTTTCTCCCATCTGCCGCGCTACCACGTCAACTACGCGTACCACATGGATGCGGCGCTGTATGCACGCTTCCTGCGCGATTTCAGCCAACGCCATGGCTGCAGGCGCATCGAAGGCAAGATCGTGGATGTGGCCAAGGACGAGCACGGTGGCGTCGCGTCGATCCGGCTGGAGCGCGGCGAGGTGATCGAAGGCGATCTCTTCATCGACTGCACCGGCTTCCGCGCGCTGCTGATCGGGCAGGCACTGGGCGTGGGCTACACGGATTGGTCGCAGTGGCTCTTCAACGACAGCGCGCTGGCCACGCAGACGACGGCGGTGCGCGACGCGGTGCCCTACACGCGAGCGATCGCCGGCACGGCGGGCTGGCAATGGCGCATCCCGCTGCAGCACCGCGTGGGCAATGGCATCGTCTATTCCAGCCGCTACATGAGCGATGACGAAGCGCGCGAGCAGTTCCTGTCCAGCGTGGAAGGCGAGGTCATCAAGCAGCCGTGGCCGATCCGCTTCAAGCCCGGCCAGCGCCAGCAGTGCTGGGCGAAGAACGTGGTGGCCCTGGGCCTGGCTGGCAGCTTCATCGAGCCGCTGGAATCGACCACCATCCACCTGATCCAGCGCGGCATCGTGCGCCTGCTGCAGACCTTCCCGCGCGTGATCACCCAGCCGGCGATCGACGAATACAACGCCCGGCTGGATGAGGAGCTCCAGCACGTGCGCGATTTCGTCGTGATGCACTACTGCGTCAGCGACCGTCGCGACACGCCGTACTGGCGCGACATCGCGGCGATGGAGATTCCCGCAACGCTGCGTCATCGCATCGAGCTGTTCCGCGAAACGGGGACGGTGTTCCACGTACCCGGCGAACTGTTCGGCGAGAACTCCTGGATCCAGGTGATGATGGGGCAGGGCATCGTGCCGCGGCAGCATCATCCGACCGCGGACGTCATGGCACGGGACGACCTGAAGCGCTTCCTCGACGACATCCGTGCCAACGTGCTCGGCACGGTGCGGCAGATGCCGGCCCACATGGACTACCTGCGCGCGTACTGTCCCGCCCCCAGGCCCTGACGCACGGCCGGGGAGCGAGATGTACCGGCCCGCCCCTGCGCACGGAGGCGGGCCGGCTGCGTAGTGTCAGAAATCGAAGCGCGCGGCCACCGACACCGGGACCGAGACCCGGCTGCCCGTGTCATTGATGGAGCCCAGGCCCAGGCCACCGATCGCACTGTCGTCGCCTTCCAGGTCCGCCACGTAACGGACGCCGGCCTGCGCGGTGATGCTGAAGCGCTCGCCGACCGGGATCAGCACGCCGACATCGACGCCGGCACTGGCAGCCCACTTCTTCTCGGTGAAGGGGACGTTCTCGATGGCGATCGCCGCATCGGGAATCTCGAATGTGGCGCGGATGTCATCGGTCTGGGTGGCACCCAGGCGGCCGGCGATGAAGGGGCGCGTCGCGCCGGGTTGCATGAAGTAATGCCGGTAACCGACTTCAACGGTCAACGCCTTGTACTTGCTGAAAGTGCCGTACACCGGCAACTCGGTGTTGAGCGCGGGAACGAAGGCGCCGCCGACCTGGACCGTACCATCGTCGGTCTCGGTATAGCGCAGCTGTCCGAACACCTCGGAGCGGTCACTCAGTCCATAGGCGAATTCCAGGCCGTAGCCGGTGGCGAGGTCATAGATCTCGTCGTGCCCGCGCGACTGGATGCGCAGTTCGGCACTGACGCCGGCCAGGGCGGGATTCAACGGACCCAGGTCCGGTACCGGCGCGATCGCACCGTCATGCACGTCGCCGCTGGCGGGTGCATCGATGCCGCCGAACACGGACAGCGAAAGTTTTCCCGGCTGTGGTCCTGCCGCGAGCGCAGCAGGGCTGGCGAGTGCAAGCGAGAGGGCGGCGACGATCGACAGTTTCTTCATGATGTCCTCCAGGGATTGGTGGTGATGCGGCGCGGGGGCGCCGACCCACGCATACGCGCGTAAACACGCGTCGGATGCACCGCGGCGACAATCGGCGCGCGGTTGCATCCGGTGCGGCATGGTCTTCGTATGGAAAGGGACGAACACTTTCACATGCGCTTCACGCGTAGCGCTGCGCGTGGGCGCATCCCCGCCCAGGAATGCCTGTCATGAAGAAGAGAGTGCTGTTGCTGGCGGCATGTTGGCTGATAGGTCCCGCTGCATTGGCGGCCCACGATCCCGCACCGGGTGAGATGCTTTCGGCAATCGAGGGGACATGGGAAGGACGGTTGTCGTATCGCGACTACCAGCCGCCGCACGCGATGGTGGAGCTGCCCACGCGACTGTTCGTGGCAGCGGAAGCCGCCGATTCTCTGGTGCTGCATTTCGTGTACGAGGATGGTCCCGGCAAGATCGTCCACGGTTATCAGCAGATGCGCTTCGACCTGGAAGGCGGCACGCTGGCGTGGCGCAGTGGTTCGGTGACACCGGAAAGCGTCACCTGTGCGATTGAAGAGTTCGAACAAGCCGGCGGTCGCTGGACGGTGTCTTTCAAATGCCCGCCGCCGCCCGGGGAAGACGGCGGCCCATCGCGCCACCGGATGGAAGCATCGGCGGGTGCGTGGACGCTGCAGAAGCAGGAGAGGACGACGGAAGGCGCGTGGCTGCTGCGCAACCGTTACGAATTCCGTCGCGGTCCCGGATGAACCTGCTAGTCCTGCGCCGCGAGGTCCTCGCGCAGGATGCGCAGCACTTCCGCGATCGCGGCCTCGGATTGGTACAGGTCATGTCCTGATGCCACCACCCTTGTCGAGGCGGCGCCCGGGATGATGGCGCTGGCGAGCGGCACCACGCCGTCGCCTTCCGGCACGCGCCCCGGCAACCTGCCGGCGATGGTGTGGTAGGGAATGTGCGCGGCGGGCATCAGGTGTTCGCCCGCACGACGGACCGGTTGTGCGGTCTGCAGCGTGGCGATGCTGTTCAGCCGCGCCTGCTGGTAGGTTTCGCGCACCTCCTCCCGGACGGCCTGCGGATGCTCGCGCGCCACGCGCTGCAGGGATTGGATCTCCGGCGTGCGCCGCCCCACCAGCGAGCGCATCAGTCGCCCATACCAGCGATCAGCACTGGGACTGCCAAGATGGGGTGCGGCCAGGAAGATGGCGCGCGAGACGCCCGGATACGGCGCGAAGCGGAACGTCGTATCGATGATCGCCACATCCGCGGCGTTCCCGGGCAGTTGCCCGGGCGGCACGGCGAATGCCGCCGACCAGAGCACGTCGCCGCTTTCCACGCACAGCAGCCGCGACAGCACGCCTCCCATGCTGTGGCCGATCAGCACCATGCCCTCGCGCGCGGGATCGTCCTGTTCCGGATCCAGCGTGGCCCAGGCGGCATCCAGATAGGCCTGCACGCGCCGGCGCGTGACCAGCAGCGGTGCGTTGGTCTGGTACACCACGTGCCAGACCTGGAAATGCCGGCGCAACGCGGGATCGGCCCAGATGTCGTTGGACAGTCTGGCCCAGGCCAACGGACTGCTGCCCAGGCCATGCAGCATCACGATGGGGCGCTTGTCGGGATCGTAGTCCTCGAGCAGGTAGAGCCCGGCGCGCCGGCCGACTTCATCGCCACCCAGCAATCCCCAGATCCCCAGCCGCTTCAGCGACGAGCTGCCGGCGCCATGGGCGTAAAACGCGGACGTATCCGCGGCGAGCGCCAATGTCCGCGTTCCCACCATGACGTGCGCGCTGCGCAGCGGATTGCCGACTACCAGGCGCGGAGGCGACGCCGGCTCGCCATCCCACTCGATCCAGGCGGTGGCGGGCCGGAACACGCCTTCCGGCGGTTGCAGCTCGCACAGGGGCTGGTGCGTGCAGCGCGGGGTGATGGCGGCCAACGGAATGCCCCAGCCATCGGTGACGTGCCGCGTGCCGCCGTAGAGCTGCGCGGACACGTCGGCGGCACGAACCAGCGTGAGCGGTGGATTGAAATACGGCGACAGGTCGCGGAACTCCACCTGCACCGTGCCGCGCGAGAGGGTCAGCGGACCCGCGCGCCAGGCAGGCGTGGTCTGGAGCATCTGCGCCAGCCACGCATCGGTGCAGTGATTGGACAGCGCGGTGATGTCATCGAGCGGTACCTGGCCCGACGCGGCCGCACGGTAGGCGTATTGCGCGCAGCGCAGCCAATGCGGCGCGGCGCGCGCACCCGCTTGCCGCCGGGCCTGCTGGGCCGATGCCAGGGCGCGTGCGGGCCAATCCTCCGCGGCAGGGGGCCCTGCGGACGCCCGGTCGGCATCGTCGGCGGGCAGCGTGCGACACCCGGCCAGTGCGAGCAACGACAGGAGGGCGATGCCGGCGGGGAACAGGCGACGGTGCATGAGGACTCCGTGGCATGGGGCGGCGACGCGTCGCCTTCGCGCATTATCCCGGGTCCTGGTGGCGATGCCATGCATCCGCGTGCCCCACCCCCTCGCTGTCCGCGCCGGCATGCCGCTGGACTATGCTTGATGGATGATCGACGAGCGACTGGAAAGTTTCATCACCACCCACCGGCGCATCTTCGTGCTGACCGGCGCGGGCTGCAGCACCGATTCCGGCATCCCGGATTACCGCGACGCCGAAGGCGGCTGGAAGCGCGCGCAACCGGTGACCTACCAGGCTTTCATGGGCGAGGCCGCCACCCGCCGGCGCTACTGGGCGCGCAGCCTGGTCGGCTGGCCACGCATCGCGTCGGCGCGGCCCAACGTCGCGCACCGCGCCCTCGCGCAGCTGGAAGAGCGGGGCCAGTGCGAGCTGCTGCTGACGCAGAACGTCGATGGCCTGCACCAGGCTGCCGGCAGCCATGCGGTCGTGGATCTGCACGGCCGGCTGGACATGGTGCGTTGCATGGCCTGCGAACAGCGCACGCCGCGCGCCGACCTGCAGCGGCGGCTGGTGGAGCGCAATCCGGCCTGGGCCGCTCTCGTCGCGGACACCGCACCGGATGGCGACGCCGACCTGGAGGGCCGCGACTTCGATGCCTTCGATGTTCCCGAATGCGAGGCCTGTGGCGGCGTGCTGAAGCCGGACGTGGTGTTCTTCGGTGAGAACGTGCCGCAGGAACGGGTGAGAACCGCGATGGACCACCTGCAGCAGGCCGACGCGATGCTGGTGGTCGGGTCCTCGCTGATGGTCTGGTCGGGGTTCCGCTTCGTGCACGCGGCGGTGCGGGAAGGCATCCCGGTGGGGGCGGTCAACCTGGGGCGCACACGCGGGGATGACCTGCTCCGCTTCCGGGTCGCCGCGCCGTGCGGGCCGGCGTTGTCGTTCCTGCTGGAGGCGGCGGCCAGCGCACCCGCGCGATGACGCCCGACCCGTTGGCGGGTGGGCGCGACGGGCAGCGGCAGGCATACACGCCTGCCGTGCACGTCATTCGGTGCTGTTGAGACTGATCCAGCGCTCGAGCGAATGCGGCGAGAGCGGACGCGAGACGAAGTAGCCCTGCAGCACCGCGCAGTTAAGCGACGCCAGTACCGCGCGCTGGGCTTCGTTCTCGACGCCTTCGGCCACCACCTTCAGCGACAGGCTTTCGCCGATGCGCAGCACCGACGTGGTCAGCGAACGTGCCGCCGCACTGTGCTCCAGGTCGCGCACGAAACTCATGTCCAGCTTGACCTCGCTGACCGGCAGGCGGTGCAGGTGGCTGAGGCTGGAATAGCCGGTGCCGAAGTCGTCGATGGACAGCGGCACGCCCATCCGGTGCAGGGCATCGATATTGCCGAGCACCTCGGGCTTCTCCGCCAGCATCACGCTCTCGGTGACCTCGATCATCAGTTCCGCCGGCGTCAGGCCCGACTTGCCCAGCACGTTGCCGATGAAGGCGGGCAGGTCCTGCTGTTCGAAGTTGATCGCGGAGAGGTTCACCGACACGCGCGGCACGGCCACGCCGCGTCGCCGCCAGTCGGCCATCTGCGTGCAGGCTTCCTCCAGCGTCCAGCGGCCCAGCTCATCGATCAGTCCGCATTCTTCGGCCATCGGCACGAAGGTGCTCGGCGAGATCTCGCCGATTTCCGGGTGGCGCCAGCGCAGCAGCGCTTCCACGCCATGCAGCCTGGTGTCCGGGCCCATCTCCACCTGCGGCTGGTAGTGCAGCCGCAGCTGACCACTGCGCACGGCGTCGCGAAGTGCGGATTCCAGCGCCAACCGTTCCTGCATGGCCTGGTTCATTTCCAGGCTGTAGAACACGATGCGACTGCCGCCTTCCGATTTGGCGCGGTACATGGCGATGTCGGCATGGCGCACCAGCGAATCCACGTCCCAGCCATCGCCGGGGAACATCGCCACGCCCACGCTGGCCTGGGGCGTCATCATCATGCGGCCGGCGTTGACGGGTTGCGAGAGTCGCGCCAGCAGGCGGTCGGCCAGGTTGGCGGCCTCTTCGGCGCTGCATTCGGGCAGGGCGATGATGAACTCGTCGCCGGCCAGGCGCGCCACCACGTCGCCGTCGCCGAGCTCAGCGCCCAGGCGCCTGGCCAGTTCGCGCAGCAGCGCGTCGCCGGCGGCGTGTCCCTGCGTGTCGTTGACGATCTTGAAGCGGTCGATGTCGATGAACAGCACTGCGGCCGTCGCGTCGTGCCGCGCGGCCGTCAGCAGCATCTGCTCGGCCTTGTTGTTGAAGAGCATGCGGTTGGGCAAGCCGGTCAGCGTGTCGTAGAACGACAGCTTGTGCATGTGGGCGCGCGTGCGCTCGCGCTCCAGTGCCAGGGCGCACAGGTGCAGGCAGACGTCGGCCACGCGCTGGTGGAAATCGTCCGGTGCGCGGTTTTCCCAGTAGTACAGCGCGAACGTACCGAGCACGCGGCCGTCGTGCGCCTTGATGGGGCTTGACCAGCACGCGCGGATGCCGAGTTTCAGGAACGGCGCCTTGTAGGCCTGCCAGCGCGGATCGCGTTCGATGTCCGTGCTCAGCACCGGCTGCCCGCTCCACGCGGCGCTTCCGCAGGCACCGACCATCGGGCCCGCCATCTCGCCTTCGATCACCGCGGCGATCTCGTCCGGCAGGCTGGGGGCGGCGAGCGGATGCAGGCGCCCGTAGTCGTCCAGCCCGATCACCGTGGCCACGGCCTCCGGCATGATCTTTTCCACTTCGCGGCAGACCTGCGTCAGCACCTCGCCGATCGGCTGTTCGCGGACGATCGCGCCCAGTACCTTGCGGTGCAGCTCTTCGTGCAGCTTGCTGTGGGTGATGTCGGTGTAGATGCCGAGGATGTTGCGCACCTTGCGTTCGGCGTCGTAGACCGGATTGACCACCGCCGAGATCCACAGCGGCACGCCGCTCTTCGCATAGGCCAGCAGCTCGGTGCGGTATCCCTGCTGCGAGTGCAGTTGTCCGCGCACCCATTCCAGCGTGTCCGGATCGGTGTGCGGGCCCACCAGGAAATCGCTGGGCCGGCGGCCGATGACTTCGTCGGGCGTATAGCCCAGCATCCGCACGAAACCCTGGTTGACGTAAGTGATGCGGGCGGCGTCGTCGCAGACGACCACGGCGTTGTCGCTGTGGTCGACGACCATCAGCGCGTCCTGCACGGACGTCGGAACGAGCGGCTCGATGACAGCTGCGGTTGGCCTCACGGTTACGACTTCCCCAGGATCGGTCCGGACAGATAGAAAGAAACCGCCGCAGCTCGCGCCACCGCGGAAATCCCCTGATACATGTAGCGATACGTTGCCGTATCGGCCCCCAATCGAAGCACTTTACCCGAACTGCCGGCGCATCGGCGCCGCTGCGCGCATGCAAGCGATTACAGGGCAGGCGCACGCTTGAAGCGTGATGCGCGTCACGCTGTCCGGTGGCCTTGTCCGGGCAATCCAGGGCTGCAAACCTGCGCAACACCGCTGACGCATCACCGTCATCCCGTCTCCGTAAGCTGCGGCCCGCACTTCAGGGGGCTGTAGACAAGATGAAGCGAACGACGCAGGTGGCCATCGTGTTGGCCATCTCCATGCTGCTGGTTGCCTGCGGGGAGCAGGCACCGCAGCCCGGCATAACGGCATCGCCTGCGGTCGACGCGGATTCGCTGCCCGAACCGGTGGGCGACGATGACGCGGGATCCCTGCACGAGCGCGCCGCGCAGGCATTGGCCGACCATCGCATGGTGTCGCCGGCGGGGCGCAATGCGGTGGAGTACTACCTGGCCGCCCGCCAGGAAGAGGCGGCTGATGGCCGCGCGCAGGCCGCCCTGCTGGAACTGCAGCCCTATCTGCTGATCGCGGTGGAGCAGGCATTGGGGCGCGGGGATGCCCCCGAGGCCGCCCGCCTGCTGTCGCTGGTCGCGCGCATCGACACGCATGCCCCTGCCTTGCCACGCTTGAAAGCGGCGCTGGCCGGCCTGCAGCTTGAGCAGATGGAGAAGGCGCAGCGCGAAGCCACGGCGGATGCGCCATCGCCAACGCTTCCCGCAGCGGGGCTTGCACCTGTACCCGCTCCCGTCAGCGCCACTACCGCCGTGACCACCTCACCTGCGCAGAGCGCCCCGCTGTCGGCCGCGCCGCGCGAGGCAGCCAGCGTGGATGCCGTACCCGCAACAGCGGCGCCCGCATCGCCGGCGCGTGCGCCAGACGTCGGCGCCAGTGCCGCGCCCGCCGTGACGCCCCGCGCCGTGGCGACGCGTACGCCGCGCCTGCTGCAGGATGTGCCGCCGCGCTATCCGTTGCCGGCCCTGCGCGCCGGCATGGAAGGCCAGGCCGAAGTGGCCTTCACCATCCAGCCCGACGGCAGTGTGCGCAACGTGCAGCTGGTGTCTTCCACACCGCCCGGCGTGTTCGATGCCTCCGCCGTGGCGGTGGCGCAGCGCTGGCGCTTTGAAGCCACCGGACAGGTGCATGCGCTCCGCCGCACCGTGCTGTTCCGCCTGCCCGCCGGTGAAGCCGGCGGCGGCTGATTGGTGTCCGCCGCCGGATGCGGCGAGAATGGCGGCATGAACGACATCACTGCTGCTTCCCTGCTGGACACGGTCGAACAGGAAACCGGCCCCTCACCGCAATGGTCGGTGTTGTGGCTGCATGGCCTGGGCGCGGACGGACACGATTTCGCCCCGCTGGTGCCGGAACTGGTACGCCCCGGCTGGCCCGCGCTGCGCTTCGTGTTCCCGCACGCACCCGTGCGCGCGGTGACCATCAACAATGGCGTGCGCATGCGCGCCTGGTACGACATCGTGGGCATGGATTTCCCGACCCGCGCCGACAGTGCCGGCATCGAGGAATCCATCGTGCAGGTGGAGGCGTTGATCGCGCGCGAACAGGCGCGCGGCATCGCCCCCGAACGCCTGCTGCTGGCGGGCTTCTCGCAGGGTGGCGCCATCACGCTGGCGGCCGGCCTGCGCAGGCAGGTGCCGCTGGCGGGCCTGATCGCGTTGTCCACCTACCTGCCCGCTGCGGGCAGTGCCGCCGCACACCTGGCACAGGGCGCCAACACGCAGCCGGTCTTCATGGCCCACGGCACGGGTGATCCCGTGATCCCGCTGATGTATGCCGAACAGAGCGCGCAGGCGCTCAAAGGGCTCGGTTTCGATACGCAATGGCAGCGGTATCCGATGGCCCACCAGGTCTGCGCGGAGGAAATCCGTGACCTGGGTGACTGGATGCAGCGGCGTTTTGCGTTGTAATCCACCAGGACTCCCCGGCAGGTGACGCACGGCCGTGGCCGTGGTTACCATGCGCCCGGGGGATCACGCCAACGTTCAACGAGGACGAACTGCCGTGAAAGTGGTCATTGCCGACGACGAACCCCTGGCCCGCGAACGCCTGCGCGCGCTGCTTGCCGAGCACGACGGCGTCGAACTGGTGGCGGAGGCCGAGAACGGCCTGGATGCGCTGCAGGCCTGCGCCGAACACCGCCCTGACATGGTGCTGCTGGACATCGCCATGCCAGGCGTGGACGGGCTGGAAGCCGCGCGTCACCTGGCGGCGTTCGATCCGCGCCCGGCGGTGGTGTTCTGCACGGCGTACGACGCGCATGCGCTGTCGGCCTTCGAAGCCGCGGCCATCGACTACCTGATGAAGCCGATCCGCGCCGAGCGCCTGGCCGCCGCGCTGGAGCGTGCGCGCACCTTCATCGCCGGCCGCGAGAGCCAGGCCCCGGCCTCGCCCAGTTCGCAGCCGCGCACGCACCTGTGTGCCCGCCTGCGCGGCAGCCTGCGGCTGATCCCGGTCGACGAGGTGCATTACCTGCAGGCGGAAGAAAAGTACGTGGTGGTGCACCACGCGCGCGGCGAGGACCTCATCGAAGAGTCGCTGAAGTCGCTGGAAGAAGAGTTCAACGGCCGCTTCGTGCGCATCCACCGCAACTGCCTGGTCGCGCGCCATGAACTGGTGGAGATCAAGCGCGTCGGCGACGGCCACGTGCAGGCGATCCTGCGGCATGGCAAGGCACCCCTGGAGGTCAGCCGCCGTTGCGTGGCCGGCCTGCGCGAAACGGTGAAGATGCTCTGACGCTGCCGCCCGCGGCCGCCATGCGGGATAATGCCCGCATGACCACGCTGCGCATCGCCACCCGCAAAAGCCCGCTTGCCCTGTGGCAGAGCGAACACGTCGCCGACCTGCTGCGCGCGGCACACCCGGCGCTGTCGGTCGAACTGGTGCCGATGAGTACCCGCGGCGACGAAGTGCTGGACCGCTCGCTGGCGGCCATCGGCGGCAAGGGCCTGTTCCTCAAGGAACTGGAACTGGCGATGCTGCGCGGCGAAGCGGACTGCGCGGTGCATTCGCTGAAGGATGTGCCGATGGAGCTTGAGGGCCCGTTCGCACTGGCCGCCATCCTGGAGCGCGCGGACCCCGCGGACGCCTTCGTGTCCAACCATTACGACGACATCGCCGCGCTGCCGCAGGGCGCGCGCGTCGGCACCTCGTCGCTGCGGCGGCAGGCGCAATTGCAAGCGCTGCGTCCCGATCTGGAACTGCTGGACCTGCGCGGCAACGTCAACACGCGCCTGGCCAAGCTGGACGCGGGCGACTACGACGCCATCGTGCTGGCCTGCGCCGGCCTGCAGCGCTTGGGGTTCGATGCGCGCATCAGGGCCAGGCTGGACGCGCCGCACTGGCTGCCCGCGCCGGCACAGGGTGCCATCGCGGTGGAATGCCGTGCGGAAGACCCGGCCACGCACGCACTCTTCGCCGTGCTGGACCATGCCGACACGCGCCGGTGCGTGGAGGCCGAGCGCGCGATGAACCGCGCGCTGCATGGCAGCTGCCATGTGCCCGTGGCGGCTTTCGCGCGCCTGCACGGGAGCATGTTGTCGTTGTCTGGCCTGGTGGGTTCGGCGGCCGAAGGACTGGCGATCCGCGCTGAAAGCGACGGGCCGGCAGCCGATCCGGAATCGCTCGGCCGCGCCGTGGCCAAGCAGCTGCTGGAGCAGGGCGCGGGCGAATTCCTCGCCTGAGGCGGCGCACCGTGTGCGCCGGCCCGCGGCCGCTTACTTGAACCGGTAGACCACGTTCATCGTGGTCAGGGTGTCAGTCTTCTTGATGTCGGGCGCCACGTCGCTGTTGTGGCGTGCCTGCCAGCCGGCCTTCAGCGCCAGGTGCGAATTCATCGTGACCGAGACGCCCAGGTCGTTCTGGGCGAAGGTGTTGTATTCGCCGGATTCGATCAGCAGCTTGTTGACGATGTCGGTGTTCTCGCTGAGCGAATAGCGCAGGTCGATCAGGCCGCGACCGATCAGGCTGGCCTCGGTGCGGTTGTCCAGCGTGTCGTGCGCGCGGCGGTAGCCCGGCCCCACCTGCAGGTCCAGGTGCGCGCGTTCGCTCTCGATCACCCGGTTGCCGTAGCTGACGCTGACCGACTGCTGGCGGCTGTAGGTGCCGAAGTCGTCCTCCTCATGGCGGAGCGCGGTGTTGATGGTGCCGCGTTCGTCCATCAGGTAGGCGCTGTTGGCATTGATCGTGTAGCGGTTGGCGGTGGTGCGGCGATCGCGCACGACGCTGCCGTCTTCCCGCGTCTCGCTGTACTCCGAACGCGAGCGCAGACCGAACAGGTTGGCGCTGTGCCGCCACGCGCCGCCTTCGGCGTAGGTCAGGTCCAGCCGGCCGTTGAAGCTCTCGGTATTGCTGTTGCCATGCGAGGAAGCGAAGCCGACTTCGCCACCCCCCGTCAGCTTCGGCGGGGGCGGGACCACCGGTGGCGGCGGCGGCGGGGGCGGGCGGACGGCGATGGAGGCGACGGGGGCCGCCGCTCCCTCCTCCTTGCTCAAGGCCTTCGCGGCCGCAGGCTTGGCCAGCGGCACGTCGAGCTTGTCATTGCGGGGCAGGGCATTCATGGCCTGCGCAGCGGGCACCGCAGCGATCAGGGCAACAGCGAGCAGGGACGGCATAAGGGGGCGGGGCATGGGGGGCCTCGAAACGACGAATCAGGATGTAACCGGTTACATGGTAGATGGCCCATGTGACAGCTACAACCCAAGTGGTTGTTTGTATTCAGGTTTGCGACATGGATTCTGCCATGGAAGCGCCGGCATTCAAGCAGGGCGGTCACGTCGGCAGCGCTTCCTGTCCAAGGCCATTCCCATCCAGCGGCCACCGGCCGTCATTCCACGACCATGGCAACGCGTCTGCCCGCCGTCCCTGCCTCATGCGGTGACACCGCATGCCATCGGAAGGATCAACTCGCCCACGGATCGAACGGCATCCGCTCAGCGCGGAACATCGATGGTGATGGTCGGGTCGTTGTAGCGCGAGTAGGTCTGCAGCACGGTGTAGGGCTGACCGTCGTCACCAGTGCCGGCGTGGCGCAGCTGAAGCGGCAGTCCGTCGGTGCCGATCCAGTAGTCGAAGACGACGGATTCCGGCAGGGCGTGCCGCACGCGGTACCGCGTGGCGGCCTGGCCATCGATCGTATCGGTACCGATGCGTTCGGCCGACAGGCCCGCCTGCGATTGCTGGAGCTTCAAAGGGTCGCGCCAGGGGGCGAGCGTTTCCTTCGGCAGGGGCACCTGGGTCACGCGCCCCTGCACCTGCATGTACAAGGTGTCGCCGATGACCGTCTGGGTGCCCACCGGCAACAGGATGCGGTAGCGGTCGGGCGCCACGTAATCCATCTCGCTGGTCATCGGCCTGCTGCCTTCCACTGCCATGCGGGCATGGAAGCTGCGCGCGGACAGGAAACGGTTCATCGATGCCTTCACCTCCTGCACGGCATCCGCGGTGGGTGCGGGAGACGTGGCGGTGGGCGCGGGAGTGGCCGGTGCGGGTGGCGCCTCGGGCTGGCAGGCGGCCAGCAGGCACAGCGCGGCAACGGAAAACGCAGGAAGGCGACGCTTCATCGTGGGGTTCCCGGGGGAAGGAACGCGGCACGCCGACGGCTTGGGTCCGTGCGTTGGGGGTGCTGCAGCGGCGAGACACGCCGCGGCACCTGGCACCGCACGGGCCCAAGCCACCGGCGTACGGCAGGGCTTGTTTCCTTGTCCAACGCAGGACGGGCGGTGAAAACGGCCAGCACTCGGCGATAATCCGGCCACGCCCCGCCGTTGCCGCAGCCCCCATGGACAAGATCGAACGCATCACTGCCCTGCACCGCATCCTGAAGGCGGCGCGCTACCCGGTGACGGTGAAGCGCCTGCAGGAAGAACTGGGCTGCTCGCGCGCCACGGTCTATCGCGATCTTGCCTACCTGCGCGATGCCCTGATGGCGCCGATCGAAGGCGACGGCGAAGCCGGCTTCCGCTATCACGCGGCGGAGAGCGACCGCTTCGAACTGCCCGGCCTGTGGCTGAGTTCGGAAGAACTGTATGCCTTGCTCGCCGCCCAGCAGCTGCTGGTGCGCACGGGTGGGGGCGTGCTGTCGGGTGCGCTGGCGCCGCTGCAGAAGCGCATCGAAGGCCTGCTGGCCGATCATGCCGGCGTCGACCACTGGCCGGTTGACCGCGTTCGCGTCATTCCGCACCGCGGCCGCAAGCTGGATGAGGCGAGCTTCCGCACCGTCGCCTCGGCGGTGCTGGAGCGCAAGCAACTGCAGTTCGAATACCGCGCGCGCTCCACCGACGAGCGCACGCGCCGCACGGTGTCGCCGCAGCGCATCACCCACTACCGCGATAACTGGTACCTGGATGCGTGGGACCACGAGCGCAATGGGCTGCGCAGCTTCGCGGTGGACCGCATCGGCGGCGCACGGCTGGGCGAGGAGCCTGCGCGCGACCTGCCCAACGAAGAACTCAACCAGCACCTGGCGTCCAGCTACGGCATCTTCTCGGGGGAGCCGAAGGGTTGGGCGACCATCCTGTTCAGCGCCAAGGCCGCGCGCTGGGTGGCCGACGAGCAGTGGCATTCCAAGCAGCAGGGCCGCCATCTGCCGGATGGCCGTTACGAGCTGAAGATTCCCTACAGCGTCTCGCGCGAACTGCTGATGGACATCCTGCACTACGGCGCCGACGCCGAGATCATCGAGCCGGCCGTGCTGCGGGAGCAGGCCAAGTCGCTGCTGGAACTGGCGCTGTCGAACTACGACAAGAACTAGCGACCTGCCCGGTGGGAGCGACGTGAGTCGCGACCGCAGGCGGAAAGGTTCGCCTGGCCGTTTGAACAACTGCGACGCAGCATCGCGAATGGCGTGACGGCACGGCAGAAGCGACCTGCGAATGCTGTCGCGACTTGCGTCGCTCCACCCAGCGTCCAGCCCGCGGATCACTCACGGCACTTTCGGCGGTGCGAATCCTTCCTTGCCCACCTGTTCCGGCACCTGCGGCACGCGGACCAGTTGGCGCGCGTTGACGCCGTGGTCGCGCATCTTCTTGACCAGTTCCGCATACAGGGCGTCGTCCATCACGGGTTCGCGGCCGAAGATCCAGCCCATGTCGCGACCGGGATAGTCGATCAGCGCCCACGAGTAGTCGGGTGCCACTTCCAGGATCCGCAGCTTGGCGGGGATCACGGCGTAGAAGCGCAGCGTCCACTCGCGGTTGCCGGTACCCGCCTTCACCGAGCCCCGCGACTCCAGTTCCTGCACCGGCTCGTTGAACCCTTCCTGGTACACGTAGCGCACGGCGATCTTGTCGCTGTCGCGCAGGGTGTATTCCTCGCGGCTGGCGACGTGCCCGCGTTCGGCGAAATACGGGATGTGGGCGATCACGTGCCAGGTACCCATGAAGCGGGGCAGGTCCACCGCGTTGCGCGTGGCAACGGTGGGCTGGCTGGCGCAGGCGGCCAGCACCAGCAGCGCCACGCCCGCGATCACCACACGGAAGAATGTTCGAACAGGGCGTGGCATGGACATGCGGGGTTCCTTCTCCCTTGGCATCGGCGACAGGCTACTGGTGAGTGTGCGAGCGGGATGTTAACCGGGGATGTCGCAATCGGTGAGATGGGGGTGCGCCAGTGTGACGGGCAACCACAACGGAGCCCGCCCCATGTCGATCCCCAGCGTTCATGTCTCGTCCCCCGCGCGGCACGCACCTGCGCCGCAGCTCGACCACGCACTGCGCAGCCTGCTGCTGGCCGGCCTGGCGCTGGTGCTGCTGTTGCCCGTCGCGCGGGCCAGTACCGCGTGGCTGGGCTGGATGCCGTTGTGGCTGGTGGGCATGCCCGCGGTGGCGTGGTGGGCGCTGCATCGCTTCCGCCTGCCGGCCTGGCCGGCGCGGGCAGGCGGCGTGTCCGGCCGTCGCCGCCGCGGCCAGGCGCAGGCGCGCCGCCGGGCCCGGCCGGCGCGCATCGCCCTGGCACGGGCGGCCTGACCTTCGGCAGGGGGTGCCCTCCGGGCCTTGTGCTAGGTTTGCAGGCTGATGAATTGCATCCCCGGAGCCGTATTCGATGTCCAAACTCGCCCATGCCTGCCTGGCGGCAGGCCTCGCCGTTGCCGGCGCCGTGTCAGCCCCCGCCCACGCCAAGGAGAACGACGTGGCGCATGACCCGTACGCATGGCTGGAAGAGGTGGAAGGCCAGAAGCCACTGGACTGGGTGAAGTCCCTGAATGCGAAATCCGAGGCCGAGATCGCCTCCACGCCGGCGTTCAAGCAGCTGGAGTCGGACATCCGCGCCATCCTCGATTCGGACGCCAAGATCCCCGGCGTGCAGAAGATCGGCGACTACTACTACAACTTCTGGAAGGACAAGCAGCACGAACGCGGCCTGTGGCGCCGCACCACGCTGGCCGAGTACCGCAAGGCGCAGCCGCAGTGGGAAACGGTCCTCGACCTGGACGCGCTGAACAAGGCCGAAGGCAAGAACTGGGTCTGGCACGGCGCCGATTGCCGCAAGCCCGACTACACCCGCTGCCTGATCGCGCTGTCGCGCGGCGGCGCCGATGCCGACGAGACCCGCGAGTTCGACCTGGTCAACAAGAAGTTCCTGGCCGACGGCTTCTATCGTCCGGAAGCCAAGGGCGGGCTGGGCTGGAAGGACGCCGACACCGTCTACGTGTACAGCGACTTCGGCGCCGGCAGCATGACCAGCTCCGGCTATCCGCGCATCGTCAAGGAATGGAAGCGCGGCACCCCGCTGGCCGAGGCCAGGGTGGTGTACGAAGGCAAGCCGGACGACATGTACATCGCTGCCTACCACGACGACGAGCCGGGCTATCCGCGCGACTTCGTCAGCCGCACGCTGGCCTTCTACAACGACGAGCTGTACCTGCGCGCCGCCGACGGCACGCTCACCAAGATCGATGCCCCCAATTCCGCCAACAAGGGCGTGCACAAGGAATGGCTGACGCTGGAGTTGCGCGAGCCGTGGACCGTGGGCGGGAAGACCTACCCGGCCGGCTCGCTGCTGGCGGCGAACTTCGATGCCTACATGGCCGGTGAGCGGAAGTTCGACGTGCTGTTCGCGCCGACCGAGAAAACCTCGCTGGCGGGTTTCAGCTGGACCAGGAACCACCTGGTCCTGAACGTGCTGGAAGACGTCAAGAACAAGCTGAGCGTGCTGACCCCGTCGGCAGGCGGCTGGAAGACCAGCGCTTTCACCGGCGCGCCTTCGTTCGGCACCATCGGCATCGGCGCGGTGGACAGCGACGAAAGCGATGCGGTCTGGCTGACCGTCACCGACTACCTGACCCCGACCACGCTGTCGCTGGCCGAGATCGGCAAGCAGCCGGAACAGCTCAAGGCGATGCCGGCCTTCTTCAATGCGGAAGGCAAGGTCATCGAACAGCACTTCGCCACGTCGAAGGACGGCACCAAGGTGCCGTACTTCCTCGTGCGCCCGGAAGGCCTGAAGTACGACGGCAGCACCCCGACGCTGCTTTACGGCTACGGCGGCTTCGAGATCTCGCTGACCCCCGGCTATTCCGGCGGCGTCGGCAAGGGCTGGCTGGAGAAGGGCGGTGTCTACGCGGTGGCCAACATCCGCGGCGGTGGCGAGTACGGTCCGCGCTGGCACCAGGCCGCGCTGAAGGCCAACCGCCACAAGGCGTACGAGGACTTCGCCGCGGTCGCCCAGGACCTGGTGGCCCGCAAGATCACCTCGCCGAAGCACCTGGGCATCCAGGGTGGAAGCAACGGCGGCCTGCTCACCGGCAACATGCTGACGCAGTACCCGGAGCTGTTCGGCGCCGTGGTCGTGCAGGTGCCGCTGCTGGACATGAAGCGCTACAGCCACCTGCTGGCCGGCGCCTCGTGGATGGCGGAATACGGCAATCCCGACACCGCCGACTGGGAATTCATCAAGACCTTCTCGCCGTACCACCTGTTCGACGCGCAGCAGGACTATCCGCCGACCCTGTTCATGACTTCGACCCGTGATGACCGCGTCCACCCCGGCCATGCCCGCAAGATGGCCGCCAGGATGCTGGAAGCCGGCAAGGACGTGCGCTACTACGAGAACATCGAAGGGGGCCACGGTGGCGCGGCCAACAACGCCCAGGCCGCGCACATGAGCGCGCTGGCCTACACCTTCCTCTGGCAGCAGCTCGCCAGGTAAGCGTCCGACGCCCCTCTCCGGAGGGGCGTCGCCATTGCATCCCGCGTTACCGGACCCCATCCATGAGACCGACTTCCCTTTTTCTTGCCGCGACCGTCCTGATGAGCGCCCCCACTGTTTCCGCCCTTGCCGCCACCGCCACGCCGCCCGATGCGGCCAGGAAGCCGCACGTGGTGAAGGCGCCGCACGGCGCCGAGCGCAACGATGAGTACTACTGGCTGCGCGACGACAAGCGCGAGGACAAGGAGATGCTGGCCTACCTCAACGCCGAGAACGCCTACACCGACACGGTGATGGCGCCGCTGAAGCCGGTCGAGGAGGCGCTGTACAACGAGGTCGTCGCGCGCATCAAGCAGGACGACAGCAGCGTGCCCTACCGCGAACGCGGCTGGTGGTACTACTCGCGTTTCGTGGCCGGCAAGGATTACCCGGTGCACGCGCGCCGCAAGGATGGCGCGGGCATCGATGCCACCTCCATCCAGAAGGCCAACGAGGCCGGCGACTTCACCGGCGAGCAGGTGCTGCTGGACGTCAACGCGCTGGGCGCGGGCAAGGATTACTACAACGTCGGCGATTACGAGGTCAGCCAGGACAACCGTCTGCTGGCCTATGCCGACGACACCAACGGCCGTCGCCAGTACACGATCCGCTTCAAGAATCTCGAGACCGGCGAAGTGCTGGCGGACACGATCACCAACGCCGAGCCGAACCTGGTCTGGTCCGATGACGGCCGCACCCTGTTCTACGTGGACAAGGATCCGGAAACGCTGCTCAGCAAGCGCGTGAAGTCGCACGTGCTGGGGACGCCGTCCAGCCAGGACAAGCTGGTCTACGAAGAGGAAGACGACAGCTTCTACATGGGCATCGGCCGCTCCCGCGACGATGCTTTCATCTGCATCACGGTGGAAAGCACCGTGTCGTCGGAAATGCGCTGCAGCCCGGCCGCCAGCCCGGGGGTGTTCACCGTGCTGGCGCCGCGCGAGCGTGACGTGGAATACCAGGCTGACCACCTGGGCGGCCGCTGGGTCATCCGCACCAATGCCGACGGCGCGACCAACTTCAAGCTGGTCACTGCGCCCAGCAATGCCACCTCCCGCAAGGAGTGGAAGGACTGGGTCGCCCACCGCGACGACGTGTTCGTCGAAGGCTTCGAGCTGTTCGACGGCTTCAGCGTGGTGGCCGAGCGCGCCAACGCGCTGGAAAGCCTGCGCGTGCTGAAGGCCGATGGGAGCAGCGAGTACGTGAAGGCCGACGAGCCGGCGTATTCCATGGGTCTGGCCGCCAATCCCGAGACCGGCACCGACTGGCTGCGTTACACGTATACCTCCATGACCACGCCGGCCACGACCTACGAAATCAACACGAAGACCGGCGAGCGTCGCCAGCTGAAGCAGCAGCCCGTGCCCGGTTACGACCCGTCGCAGTACGTCACCGAGCGCGTGTGGGCGCCGGCGCGTGATGGCCGCACGAAGATCCCGGTGACGCTGGTGTACAAGAAAGGGGTGCAGCGCAACGGCAAGGCACCGCTGCTGCAGTACGCCTACGGCAGCTACGGCGCCTCGATGGATCCCAACTTCAGCATCACCAACGTCAGCCTGCTGGACCGGGGCGTGGTCTATGCGCTCGCGCATATCCGCGGGGGCCAGGAGATGGGCCGCAAGTGGTACGACGACGGCAAGCTGTACAACAAGATCAACACCTTCACCGACTACATCGATGTCACCGACTACCTGGTGAAGGAAGGCTACGCGGCACCGGATCGCGTGGCCGGCTTCGGCGGCAGCGCCGGTGGCCTGCTGATGGGTGCGGTATCGAACATGGCGCCGGAGAAGTACAAGGTCATCCTGACGCTGGTGCCCTTCGTCGACGTGGTCACCACCATGCTGGACCCCAGCATTCCGCTGACCACCAATGAATACGACGAGTGGGGCAATCCGGAAGAAAAGGGCTACTACGACTACATGCTGACGTATTCCCCCTACGACAACCTGCAGGCCAAGGCCTATCCGTCGATGTTCGTCGGCACGGGCCTGTGGGATTCGCAGGTGCAGTACTGGGAGCCGGCCAAATACGTCGCCCGGTTGCGCGACCTCAACACCGGCAAGGGTCCGGTGGTGTTCCGTACCAACATGGAAGCCGGTCACGGCGGCAAGTCCGGCCGCTTCCGCCAGTACCGCGAGCGGGCCGAGATGTTCGCCTTCATGCTGGACCAGCTGGGCGTGGCGCCGGCCGCCAGGTAAGTCGCCGCACGCAGCGTGGATCGGAAGGAGCCGGGGAAACCCGGCTCTTTTCATGTTGGCGTGCGTATGAGCGGGATCACCATCGCATGCGATTCCTCCCGCGACCATCGTGGATGCGACGATTCGTCGCCCCGTCGCGACTTACGTCGCTCCCACGATTAGGGTAAAACGACGGCGTGGAAGCCCCCCGCCCATCCCATCGCCCGCCGCCGCCGATGCGCAGCCGCTTCCGCTGGGCGTGGTGGCTGCTCGCCTACGTCAGCCTCGGGATCGGCATCGTGGGCGTGTTCGTGCCGGGATTGCCGACCACCGTCTTCATCCTGGTGGCGGCCTTCGCCGCCTCGCGTGGTTCCGAGCGCCTGCATCGTTATCTGATGACGCATCCCCGCTTCGGGCCGGCGATCCAGGACTGGCAGCGCAACGGCGCGGTGTCGCGTCGCGGCAAGTGGGCCGCCACATGGACCATGCTGTTCTGCGCCGCCGTGCTGCTGGGGATCATGGTGTGGACAGGCTCGCATCGCTGGTGGATGGCGGCCCTGCCCATTGCCTGCATGACCCTGGTGGCCCTCTGGCTCTGGTCCCGTCCCGAACCTCGGCGTTGAACGCCACCCACAAGGCCGCGGCCGTTCGTGTTCATCGCGGTCTGGCTATACTGCCGCCATGAGCCAGAACGCACGCCTTCTTACTGCCGCCGCCCTGATGGCGGTCCTCTCCGCCTGCGGTGCCAAGGGGCCGTTGTTCCTGCCGGAAAAGCCGGTCGAAGCGCAGGCCGCGCCAATCGAGCCCGCCGCGCCGGAAACGCCGGAGCCTGCCACCGACGGCACCGCTCCCGTCGACGCACCGCTCCCGGCCGAGCCGCCGATTGATCCGGCCACGGTGCCGTCCAGCACCGGGAATGGCTGACGCCACCGCAACGAGGGCCACCCCGATGCGTTTCACCAAGATGCAGGGCGCCGGCAACGACTTCGTCGTGCTGGACCTGCGCGATGGGCGTCGCCCGCCTGACGCGGCCTTGGCCGCACGGCTGGCGGACCGTCATTTCGGCGTGGGTTGCGACCAGATCCTGACCATCGAGCCGCCGCGCGATGCGCAGTCGGTGGCGGCCTATCGCATCTGGAATTCCGACGGGTCGCAGTCGCAGCAGTGCGGCAACGGCGCGCGCTGCGTGGCTGCGTGGCTGGTGCGCGATGGCGCGGCCACGGGCGATGCGTTCCGGGTGGACAGCCCGCTGGCGACGCATGAGGTTGCGCGCCTGGGCGAGGACCGTTACGCCATCGCGATGGGGGTTCCCGAGTTCACGCCGGCGAGCATCCCGCTGCAGGGTTTCGCCCATGCGCAGGACGAGTACGAAGCCGATGTCGATGAAGGCGTGCGCCTGCGCTTCGGTGCCGTGTCGATGGGCAATCCGCATGCGGTCATCGAGATGCCGTCGGTCGCCAACGCACCGGTCGCCCACTACGGCACGCTGCTGCAGCAGTCGCCGCACTTCCCGCAGTCGGCCAACATCGGCTTCGCCGAGGTGCTGTCGCGCGGGCACGTGCGCCTGCGGGTGTTCGAGCGCGGGGTCGGCGAAACACTGGCCTGCGGCAGTGGCGCGTGCGCCGCGGCGGCGGTGCTCATCCGGCGCGGCCGCATCGACCGCGACGTGGTCATTTCGCTGCCGGGCGGCGACCTGCATATCCGCTGGCCGGATGATCGCGCGCAGGTCATCATGGCCGGGCCGGCGGCATTCGTATTCGAAGGGGAATGGAAGGCATGAGCGAGACACTGGAAAAAACGGGCGCCCACGAGATCGCCGCCTGGCTGCGCCGCCATCCCACGTTCCTGAAGCAGTTCCCCGACCTGGCGCTGAGCCTGGTGGTGCCACGCGACGAAGGCCCCACCGCCTCGCTCGCCAGCTACCAGCTGGACGTCCTGCGGGACAAGAACCGCGAACTGTCCAAGCGCCTCAATGACCTGTTCGCCAACGCCCAGGAGAACGAACGCCTGGCCGTGCGCACGCACCAGTTGGCGCTGGCCCTGATGAAGCAGGACAGTGCGGCCGACACGCTGCGCGCGATGGCGGCGTCGCTGGCCGAGGATTTCAACGGCGACCGCGTCAGCATCGTGATGCTGGCCCCGGTGCTAGGCCTGGAAGAAGGCGAGTGGCTGCAGTACGTCGCGCCGGACAGCCCGCACCTGGCCTCGTTCCGCGACTGCCTGCGCGATGGCGAACCCATCTGCGGCCGCCTGCAGCCGGAAAAGAACGCACTGCTCTATGGCGCGCGCGCCGACGAGATCGCCTCCACCGCCTTGTTGCCGTTGCCGGGCGTGGGCCTGGTGGCCGTGGGCAGCCGGGACGGCAACCGCTTCTATCCGGGCATGGGCACGCTGTTCCTGCGCATGGTGGGTGATGCGCTGGTGACAGCCCTGAAGCGGTTCGATGCCTGACGGCATGCCGGCCGCGATGACGGATCGCCCGCATGCAGGCCGTCGATGACTTCCTCGCCTATCTTGAAGTGGAGCGCCGCGTGTCGGCGCATACGCTGGATGCGTATCGTCGCGACCTGACCGCGTTGTCGGCGTGGGCCGATGCGCAGGAGATCGCCGACCTGGCCGATGTGCAGGCCGAGCAGCTGCGCAGCTTCGTGGCCAGCGAACATCGTCGTGGCCTGTCGCCGAAGAGCCTGCAGCGGCGGCTGTCCGCGTGCCGCAGTTTCTACCAGTGGCTGCTCAAGCATGGCAGGATCACCGCCAGTCCCGCCGCCGTGCTGCGCGCGCCCAAGGCGCCGCGCAAGTTGCCCCAGGTACTGGACGCCGACGAGGCGGTCAGGCTGGTCGAAGTGCCGACCGACGCACCGCTGGGCCTGCGTGACCGCGCACTGTTGGAACTGTTCTATTCCTCCGGTCTCCGCCTCAGCGAACTGTGCGCGCTGCGCTGGCGGGACCTGGACCTGGCCAGCGGCTTCGTCACCGTGCTGGGCAAGGGCAACAAGGAGCGCAAGGTGCCGGTGGGCTCGCATGCACGCAATGCGTTGCAGGCCTGGCGACAGGAACGCCCCGCGGGCAACGAAGCGTTCGTGTTCCCGGGACGGGGTGAAGGTGCATTGTCGCAGCGCGCGGTGCAGATACGGTTGAAGCAGCTGGCGCAGCGGCAGGGGCTGTTCAAGCACGTGCATCCGCACATGCTGCGGCACAGTTTCGCCAGCCATATCCTGGAGTCCTCCGGCGACCTGCGCGGTGTGCAGGAACTGCTCGGCCATGCCGACATCGCCACCACGCAGATCTACACCCATCTGGATTTCCAGCACCTGGCGAAGGTGTACGACGCGGCGCATCCCAGAGCGAAGCGCAAACGCTGAGCCGCCTGTAGGAGCGACGTGAGTCGCGACCGGGATCCCCTAGCCACCGGGCACCCACCGCAAGGTCACACCTGATGTGGCCATCCTGTTTATGCGGACGTGCGGTCGCGACTCACGTCGATCCTACGGCGAGCCAGTCAAGCCGAAAGTCATGCTTGAACCGTGAATCGGCGTCCCCACCTCTGAGGAACACCCCGGAGGCCCCATGGACCCCAGCCAGAATCCCAACGTTTTCCACGCCACCACCATCATTTCCGTGCGCCGCGACGGCCATGTCGCCGTTGCCGGCGATGGCCAGGTGACCCTGGGCCACACCGTGATGAAGGGCAACGCGCGCAAGGTGCGCCGGCTCGGCCGCGATGGCCAGGTGCTGGCGGGATTCGCGGGCGCGGCGGCCGATGCGTTCACCCTGTTCGAGCTGTTCGAAGCCAAGCTGGAAAAGCACGGCCAGCTGCAGCGCGCCGCCGTGGAGCTGGCCAAGGATTGGCGCACCGAGCGCCGTCTGGGCAAGCTGGAGGCGCTGCTCGCGGTCGCCGACCGGGAGACCTCGCTGATCATCAGCGGCACCGGCGACGTCATCGAACCCGAGGACGGCATCATCGCCATCGGCTCCGGCGGCTCCTATGCGCTCTCCGCGGCGCGTGCGCTGCTGGCGCACACCGCGATGGATGCGAAATCCATCGCCGTCGAAGCGCTCAACATCGCCGGCGACATCTGCATCTACACCAACCGCAACGTGGTGGTCGAAGAGCTCTGAGGGTGATCCGCGACGGCTGATGCGCGTAGCGCAACCCGGCCGAGCCTTCCCCAGCCATCAACGCCACTCCCAACGAATCCCCATCCCATGAGCAAGCACAGCCCCACATCGTCTTCCATGACCCCGCGCGAGATCGTGCAGGAGCTCGATCGCCACATCGTCGGCCAGCAGGCCGCCAAGCGCGCGGTCGCCATCGCGCTGCGCAACCGCTGGCGCCGCATGCAGCTGGACGAGGACCTGCGCAACGAAGTCATGCCGAAGAACATCCTGCTGATCGGCCCGACCGGCGTGGGCAAGACCGAGATCGCGCGCCGCCTGGCCACGCTGGCCAACGCGCCGTTCGTGAAGGTGGAGGCCACGCGCTTCACCGAGGTCGGCTATGTCGGCAAGGACGTCGAGCAGATCGTCCGTGACCTGGCCGACACGGCCGTGAAGATGTATCGCGAGCAGGCCAAGGTGCGCGTGCGCACGCAGGCGGAAGAGCGTGCCGAGGACCGCATCGTGGATGCGCTGCTGCCGCGCCGCGAGGCATCGGGCGGCGGCTTCGGCTTCGGCAGCGCGTCGACCACGGTCGATATCGGCGCCGATCCCTCTTCGCAGGAATCCGAGACGCGGCAGAAGCTGCGCCGGCAGCTGCGCAAGGGCGAGCTGGACGAGCGCGAGATCGAGCTCGAACTGGCCGCCAATGTCGGCGTGGACATCATGACGCCGCCCGGCATGGAAGAGATGGGCCAGCAGCTGCGGCAGATGTTCTCCAATCTCGGCGGCGGCAAGACCCACAAGCGCACCGTGACCATCAAGGCAGCGCGCCCGCAGCTGATCGAGGAAGAGGCCGCCAAGCTGGTCAACGAGGACGACATCCGCGCGGCGGCGATCGAGGCCTGCGAACAGCACGGCATCGTCTTCATCGACGAGATCGACAAGGTCGCCAAGCGCGGCGACAACATCGGCGGTGGCGACGTCTCGCGTGAAGGCGTGCAGCGCGACCTGCTGCCGCTGGTGGAAGGCAGCAACGTGTCCACCAAGTACGGCACGGTGAAGACCGACCACATCCTGTTCATCGCCTCCGGTGCGTTCCACCTGGCCAAGCCCAGTGACCTGATCCCGGAACTGCAGGGCCGCTTCCCGATCCGCGTGGAGCTGTCGGCGCTGAGCAAGGAGGATTTCATCCGCATCCTCACCGAGCCGCGCGCCGCGCTGGTCAAGCAGTACGAAGCCCTGATGAAGACCGAAGGCGTGGAACTGGCCTTCACCGCGGATGCGGTCGAACGCCTCGCCGCGATCGCCGCCCAGGTCAACGAGCGGCAGGAGAACATCGGTGCGCGTCGCCTGCACACCGTGCTGGAGCGCCTGCTCGACACGTTGAGCTACGAAGCGCCGGACCGCGATGGCCAGCGCCTCAGCATCGACCGGGCCTACGTCGACACGCACCTGGGCGAACTGGTGCAGGACCCCGACCTCAGCCGCTACATCCTGTAACCCGTGGAGCCCGCCGCAAGGCGGGTTCTTCGTTTCCGGGCGATGGGGACGCGTCGGCTACAATCGCACCATATCCCGCACCTCGCCTTCGCTTCCATGAGCATGCTGCCCCCCTGCCCGCAATGCGCCTCCGCCTACACCTACGAGGACGGCGCGCAGTTCGTCTGCCCCGAGTGCGGCCACGAATGGTCGGCCGAGCCAGCGGTGGCCGGCGATGACGCACGCGTCATCAGGGATTCGAACGGCAACCTGCTGCAGGACGGCGACACCGTCACCGTCATCAAGGACCTGAAGGTCAAGGGGTCTTCGCTGGTGGTGAAGGTCGGTACCAAGGTGAAGAACATCCGGCTGGTCGACGGCGACCACGACATCGACTGCAGGATCGACGGCATCGGCGCGATGAAGCTCAAGTCGGAGTTCGTCCGGAAAGCATAGGCCTGCGTTTCCCATCCCCTCCACGGACAAGGAACGACCGCATGGAAATCCCTTTGCAAAACTCACCGGTGGGCGACGCACGAACGGTGCTGGTGGTGGGGGGCGCTGGCTTCGTCGGCGGCTATCTGGTCGCGGCGCTCCGCCGCCATGGCTGGCACGTGTTGCGTGCGGTGCGAGCGAAGGAGCGCCAGCTTGCGGCCGATGAGCGCGCCTGTGATCTGAAGACGATGCTGCTTCCGGAGGATTGGGTGCCGCTGCTGGATGGCGTCGATGCGGTGGTGAATGCAGCGGGCATCCTGCGCGAGCAGGAAGGACAGACATTCGAAGCGGTGCACGTCGCAGCGCCGCTCGCATTGGCGCAGGCTTGCGCGACCCGGGGCGTGGCGCGTTTCGTGCAGGTCTCCGCGCTTGGCCTGCCCGAGGACGGACCCTTCATCGCCTCCAAGCATCGCTTCGACGAACAACTTTGCGATGTCGCGGTGTCCTCCGTCGTGCTGCGTCCTTCGGTCGTCTACTCCGTCAGCGGTTCCTACGGCGGCACGTCACTGCTGCGCGCACTGGCGGGCTTACCCGGCGCGCAATGGCTGCCCGGCGAGGGCCGATGGCAAGTGCAGCCCGTCGCGGCGGAAGATCTAGGCGAACTGGTGGCGCGTGCCGCGGCCAGCACCACGACCGGCATCTACGAGGTCGGCGGTCCAGTCCCGATGACACTTCGCGAGTACCAACGGCAGTGGCGGCGCTGGCTCCGCATTCCCGGTGATCGCGTGGTGGCGGTACCGGCAAGCTTGGTTTCGTTCGCGGTGGCAGTGATGGAAGCGCTGGGCCGTGGACCGGTAGGGCGGACAATGTGGCGCATGCTGCAACGTGGCAACACGACCGCGACGGATGCCGCCGATCGCCTGCATGCCGACTTCGGCCTGCGGCCGCAGGCGCTTGCCGAAGCATTGCAGCAGGCACCCAGCCAGGTGCAGGACCGTTGGCAGGCGCAGCTCTACTTCCTCGCACCCGTTCTGCATTGGGCCGTGGTGGCACTGTGGCTACTGTCGGCGCTGGCCGGTTTCATGACGCCAGCGGATGACATCCTGCGTTTGGCGAGTGGCACGCCGCTGGTGACCTGGGATCCGGTGATGCTGGCGCGCGCGGGTGGCGGGGCTGATCTCGTGCTCGGCCTGTGGCTGGCCTGTGGCTGGCAACCCCGCGCTGCTGTCGGGGCAATGGTGGTTCTGCTGTTGGCGTACACGCTGGTGCTCGGCGGTATGGTGCCATCGCTGTGGTGGGATCCGCTGGGCGGACTGGCGAAGAACCTGGTGTTGCTGCCAGCGCTGGCGGTGCTGTGGGTCCTGGCGGATCGACGCTGAGATGACGTACCTGTGGGTGAAGTGGGTCCACATCCTGGCTTCCACGCTGTTGTTCGGCACCGGGCTGGGCATCGCGTTCTTCATGTGGCTGGCGCACCTGCGCGGCGATGCACGCGTGATCGCGTCGACCGCGCGCACCGTGGTCATCGCTGACACCTGCTTCACCGCGCCAGCCGTCGCGATGCAACTGGGCACCGGACTTTGGCTGACGCACCTGCTCGGCCTGCCGCTGGATGTCTTCTGGTTGAAGTCGGCGCTGCTGCTGTTCTTCGTGGTCGGTGCGTGCTGGCTGCCGGTGCTGTGGCTGCAGATCCGTGCACGTGACCTGGCCGTGCAGGCCGTGGCGACAGCGCAGCCGCTGCCACCGGCCTACTACCGTGCCATGCGCTGGTGGTTCTGGCTCGGATGGCCAGCCTTCATCAGCGTGATCGCGATCTTCTGGCTGATGGTGATGAAGCCGGGCTGATGGCGCCTCTCAGCGCGCAGTTGCCACCTTGAGCCGGGTGGCAGCAAGGTTCTGCTCAATGGCGGTCCGGTGCTGCGCGTACAGGGTGTCGAAGTCTTCGGTCATCACCACGGTCACCACTTCCAGCATGTCCTTGTCCAGCATCCGCATCATCACCACGTTGCGGCCGCCCTTGTCACCCATGGCGTGTGAATAGACCCGGTAGCCGGGTGCCTGGATGTCTTCGAAGGGCGCGAAGGTCGTCACGTCCACGCCCGTATCGCCCAGGCGCTCCAGGAATGGCGGCAGGTAATCATCCAGGTTGTCCACGGGTTGACCGAACTCCTGCACCAGCAGGTCGATCTCGAACCTCATGCCCATGCGGTAGCGCAGGTCGGTGCGGGGCTCGAGGACGCTGGCGTAACGGGAGTTCATCTTCGTCTGCTTCCAGCCATCGACAGGCTTGAAGGTGTAAGTGAAGCGATCCTCGTTCTGCTTGAGTATCGTGGATACGTTGGGCACTTCACCGCCGCGGCCGATCGAGGTCGCCATGGCGTGCAGCGTATCGGTGCGGAAAAGATTGCCCACGAGCTGCGTCGCGATTCCCTGGGCGATCTGCGGATAGGCATCCACGAACAGCGCACGGTCCCCGGGAGCCTGGGCGATGTGCTTCTTGGTCATCCCGTTCTGCGCCGCCATGCCCTTCAACAACTGTTTGCGACTGTTGGCCTCGTACACGCGATAGCGGATGTTCACCATCGGCGCAACGTCATCGCTCCGGGTCGCCATCAGGTTGAGCATCGACAGGCCGCTAAATACCTCTTCGATGGTGATGACATACCGGTAGCCCGCCTGTGCGGCGGCCGTCCCCAACTGTTCGCCGGGCAGGAAGCGGGCAGCATCGGTGGTGGCTTCGACCGTGAACATCGGCGAGCGCTGGCCGAAACTCTTGCGCAAGGCTTCTTCGAGGACCGCGTAGCGGTCGTAACCCGCCAGCGTGGCGTCGAGCTGCGCACCCAGCGTGTCGCTGCGCTTGCGGAGGTTGGCGCTGTTGGCGATGGCAGCGAAGGGGATCAGCAGTCCGCGGCTGAACTCGCCATCGGTTGCGAAGTACACCTTCGACGGCGTGGGGGTCTCCGGGAATACCACGAGCACCTTCACGTCCTTGCTCTCATCCTGGGCACACACCGCGCCGGGCAGAAATACAAGAAAAATGGCGAGGAGCGCGCCGAGGAGGGCAGGGAAGCGCGTCATGAGAGTCCTTTCAAAGTAAGGGTGGTGACAGAGGCAGGTCAATCCTCGCCGATGTCCTCGTTCCACACCTCGGGATTGGCGCGGATGTAGTCGCCGAGCATCGTGATGCATTCCTCGCTCTGCATGTCGATGACATCGACGCCGGACTCGCGCAGCCAGTCGATGCCGCCCTGGAACGTCACCGATTCGCCGACCACCACGGTGCCGATGTTGAACTGGCGCACCAGGCCGCTGCAGTACCAGCAGGGGGCCAGCGTGGTGACCATGATGGTGTCGCGGTAACGACGCTGGCGGCCGGCCTTGCGGAAGGCATCGGTCTCGCCATGCACGGACGGATCCCCTTCCTGCACGCGACGGTTGTGGCCGCAGCCGAGCAGGCGACCGTCCTGATGGTAGAGCGCCGCGCCGATGGGAATGCCGCCTTCGGCCAGCCCCTTCCGGGCTTCGGCGATGGCGGTTTCGAGGAGTGCACGGTAGTCGGGGCGATCGCTCATGGGCTTCTTCGAAGATGCGCAGCGTGACGCTGCTCAAGGAAATCAGCATCACACATCATCGAGTGTGATGCCACTCACGGCGCGTCGTGCGCGTACCCACTAGAAGACACCTGTGGCACGCCGTGCGTGCCGGCAACCGATGGAGCTTCAGGGGAGCATGAGGATGGAAAAGGGCGCAGCGGCGCGGTGTGTGTTGGCGATCGTCGCATGGGCAATGTGGGGAGTCGCGGGCATCGATGGTGCGCATGCGCAGACCATCGAACAGGGCCTGCTGCAGCTGGAATGGGGTGATCCGCCGCGCGTGTCGCCAGGCCAGCCGCGGTTGTCGCCGCGTTTCAACGCGCACCTGGTGAAGGATGACGGTACCCGCATCGTGCTGGATCCCGCGCAGGCGCGGCTGGCGGCGGGTGACCTGTATGCGCTGGCCAACCGGCGGGTGGCGGTGTCGTTCGACGCGCCAGGCCGGGTGATGTCGGCCGCGCCGGCGATCAAAGCGATCGTGCCGGCCGACCGCGTGGTGCAGGGTGCGCCGGCGATGGCGGCCAGCGGTCGCGTGATGGCCTCCGCGCCCGTCAGTGGCAACACCCGCTGGGTGACGCTGATGTGCAAGTTCGGCGACATCGCCACGGAACAGAAAGCTCTGGCGTTCTTCCAGTCGCAGTACGGGGAAGCCGTCGGCCAGCTGGGGCATTACTGGCGCGAAGTGTCGTACGGCAAGATCGACCTGTCGGGCAGCAGCGCCTATGGCTGGTTCACCCTGCCGCAACCTCGCAGCTATTACGTCACCCAGGAGAACGGCAAGGACAAGGCAGACCTGAAGAAGCTGTTCGCCGATTGCGGCGCGGCGGCGGATGCGACGGTCGATTTCGGCAGCGTGCAGGGCGTCAACATGATGTTCAACGGCGACCTGGATGGCTTTGCCTGGGGCGGCAGCAGCTGCGCGCCGCTGGAGGGCAGGACCAACTTCTGCACGCGCGTCACCTGGAATCCGCCGTGGTCCTTCAACAACCTGGCGCCGCTGGCGCACGAGATGGGGCACGGCTACGGGCTGCCGCACTCGAACAATTCCGATGGCGACGACGACACCTACGACAACCCGTGGGACGTGATGAGCGATGGCTGGAGCAACGCCGTGCGCGACGCTACCTATGGCGCGCGACCCAAGCACATCAACATCTTCCAGCGCCATCGCCTGAGCTGGGTGAATGCCGCGCGCCAGCTGGTCATCCCGTACGGCAATACGGCGACGCGACAGGTCGACCTGGATTTCGCGCACCTGCCGGGCTCGGTCAATACGCAGATGCTGGTGCTCTCGCTGTCGCCCCAGCCTGATCCCTATGCCACCGTGGTGTACACGCTGGAAGCGCGCAAGCCCGAAGGGGCTTACGAAGGCGCGCTGGCCGGCACCGCGGTGATCCTGCACAAGCTGGAGCGCTCCGGCACCGCCTACAGCATCGATGCGGATACGCCGGCGGCAAACACATCGAACAACGAAGGATCGATGTTCAAGGTAGGAGAGCGCTGGGTCACGCCGGACGGGTCGCATGCGATCCGGGTGGACGCAGTGACCGCCACGGGATTCCGCCTGACGGTGGGTCCCGGGGCGCCGCCCCGGGTGATGAGCAGTCCGCTGCCTCCCCTGGTGAAGCCCGGCACCGCCGCGGCATCCACGGTTGCCGGTGTGCGCCCGATGGCCGCGCCGGCACCCGCGGTGGCCGTGGACAGGTGCCGGCAGGCGCGTGGGCTACGGGCGTGGATCGCGAGCTGCATCCTCCGCTGAAGCCGCTGCTCGCATGCGGCACGGAAACGGGAACTGCATCGCACTCCTGGATGCCAAGGCGGCCACTCCGGAAAGAAAGACTCAAGCCGAAGGCGACGCCGGCCGACACCCCTTGGAGGCGTTGCCATGTCGGTGCACGCAAGGCAGGCGTGGAGTCGTACGTGCAACAGCAGCGATCGGTACGCATGGGGGATGCACGTCTTCGTTCATGGATGGCAGGCCTCGCGCTGGCCTTGGCGGGCGGACTGAGCGCTACGCCTGCGCTCGCGCAGACGGAGACGGTGGTACAGGGAACCCTGCAACCCTGCAACTGCAATGGGGCGATCCGCCGCGCGCGTTGCCGGGCAGGTCGCGCCTCGCACCGCAGCTACGTGTATTCCTCGACCAGGGGCCGCAGCAGCGGCATGAACTGGATGCCACGCAGGCACGCCGCGCCGCCGGCGACCTGTATGCGCTGGCCAATCGTCGTGTCGCCGTTTCGCTTTCCTCGCCCGGACGCGTCATGTCGTCCGCGCAGGCGGTCACGGCCATCGTGCCGGCCGACCGTCTTGCCCCGAAAGCGTCCGTGGTGGGCACCGATGGCCGCGTCATGGCGGCGGCACCGGTGCTGGGCAGCACGCGCTGGGTCACGCTGATGTGCAAGTTCAGCGACATCGCCACCGAGCACAAGCCGCGCGATTACTTCCATGCGCAATACGGCAATGCCCCGGGACAGCTGGGGCATTACTGGTCCCAGGTGTCCTACGGCAAGGTGAACCTGGCCGGCAGCGCCGCCCACGGCTGGTACAGCCTGCCGTCGCCGCGCGCGGAGTACGTGAAGATGGTGAACGGCAAGAACAAGGCCGAGTTGTCGCGGCTGTTCGCCGATTGCGCCGCCGCGGCCGATGCGGAAGTGGATTTCTCGGGCGTGCAGGGCGTCAACCTGATGTTCAACGGCGAACTGGACGGCTATGCATGGGGCGGCGGTGCCTGCACCACGCTGGATGGAACCTACATATGCACCCGCGTGACCTGGAATCCACCGTGGTCCTTCAACAACCTGTCACCGCTGGCGCACGAGATGGGGCATGGCTATGGCCTGCCGCATTCGGACAACGCGGATGGCGACGGTGATACCTACGACAACCCGTGGGACCTGCTGAGCGATGCGTGGCGCTACGCCGCCACTGACGCCACCTATGGCATCTTGCCCAAGCACCTGAGCATGTACCAGCGCGAACGGCTGGGCTGGGTGGACGCCGCGCGCAGGCTGACCGTGCCGGCGGGCAACCAGCAGAGCCTCCTGCTGACGCTTGATGCGGGCAGCGTGGAAGGGTCCGCCCATGTGCAGCTGGTGGTGCTGGCGATGCCGGCGCAGCCCGACCCATACAGGACCGTGATCTACACGCTGGAGGCGCGCCGCCGCACCGGCACCTACGAGGCCCGCCTGGCCGGCGACGCGGTGATCATCCACAAGCTGGAGAACTACGGGATCGCCTACAGCGTGGATACCGATGTGCCGGCGGCGGACGTATCCGGCAACGAGGGCTCCATGCTGAAGGTGGGCGAGACCTGGAGCACTCCGGACGACTTCCACTGGGTGCAGGTGGTATCGGCCACCGCCGAGGGCTTCGTGGTGCGGGTGGGGCCGCGCCCGCGGTCGATGAGTTCGCCTTCGCAGGTGCTGGTGAAGCCATCCCCGGTCACCGCCTCTTCCCGGCCACCCGCCGTGGCGACGCCCGCCACCGTGACGCCGCGCAGGCAGGCGTTGCACAGCCGCTGTGCTGGCAAGCCCGGGCTGGTGCGCCTGCTGGCGTTGTGCGACGTGCTCTAGTCGCGTGGGCCGTCAGTCCTGACGGCGTGAAGCCCAGGCGGGACCCCGCGCAGCCGGGAATGCGATAATCGGGCCATGAGCGAATCCCCCTACAAGAACGGCACCACCCACTTCGGCTTCCGCGACGTGGCGGCCAAGGACAAGCAGAAGCTGGTGGGCGAGGTGTTCACCTCGGTGGCCGGCAAGTACGACCTGATGAACGACCTGATGAGCCTGGGTATCCACCGGGTCTGGAAGCGTTACTTCGTCAGTACCTGCCAGGTGAAGCGCGGCGACCGCGTGCTGGACCTGGCGGGTGGCACCGGCGACATCGCGGCGCTGCTGAAGGATCGCGTGGGCGACACCGGGCAGATCGTGCTGGGCGACATCAACGCCGGCATGCTGACCGTGGGCCGCGACCGCATGACCGACCGCGGCGTGGTGCAGGGCCTGGAATATGTGCAGTGCAACGCCGAGGCGCTGCCGTTCCCCGACGCCAGCTTCGACCTGGTCACCATCGCCTTCGGGCTGCGCAACGTCACCGACAAGGAAGCCGGGCTGCGCGAGATGTACCGCGTACTGAAGGTCGGCGGGCAGGCGCGCGTGCTGGAGTTCTCCGAGGTGACCGTGGACTGGTTCAAGCCCGTCTACGACTTCCACTCGTTCAAGGTGCTGCCGAAGCTGGGGCAGCTGTTCGCGCAGGACGCCGGCAGCTACCAGTACCTCGCCGAAAGCATCCGCAAGCATCCGCCGCAGGACGCCCTGAAGGGCATGATGGACGAGGCCGGCTTCGCCCGGACCAGCTACAAGAACCTGTCCGCCGGCATCGTGGCCATCCATACCGGCTACAAGGTCTGAGCGCGCGTCCCTGGTAAGGCTGCTTCGGCCCCGGACGCGCTCTACCAGGAGCCGGCGTCCGGCGGTTCAGTGTCGCCGGGCGTGTGGTAGCGCGTTTGTGGGCCCTGACAAGGGCAACACCAGCGCGGCGCGGTAAACTTGCGGCTTCCCCCGATCGCTGGAAGTCCCTGATGCGTTCACTGGCTTTGCTGCTGTCCTGCGCCGCCGTCCTGGCCGCAGGTTGTTCCAAGGAACCCGAGACCACTGCCGTGGCCACGCCCAAGAAACCCGCTGTCGCCAAGGTCGTGGACCAGGACGAACACTCCTACGCCGAGCCGCAGAAGGTCGTCATCACCGACCTGGCGCTGGACATCGCCGTCGACTTCGACACCAGGACGATCGGTGGCTCCGCCACCTACACCCTGGACTGGAAGGACAAGGCCGCCACCCAGCTGGTGCTGGATACGCGCGACCTGACCATCGACAAGGTCGAAGGCGAGGCGAACAACGCCTGGGCGCCGCTGCAGTACGCGCTGGCCGCCAAGGATCCGGTGCTGGGCAGCAAGCTGACCATCGAGACGCCGGCACGCAACGCCAAGGTCAAGGTCACCTACAAGAGCTCGCCGGAGGCCTCGGGCCTGCAGTGGCTGACGCCGGAGATGACCGAAGGCAAGCAGCTGCCCTTCATGTTCAGCCAGTCGCAGCAGATCCACGCGCGCAGCTGGGTGCCGCTGCAGGACACACCGCAGGTGCGCTACACCTACAGCGCGCACGTGACCTCGCGCCCGGACGTGATGGTGCTGATGAGCGCCGACAACGATCCGACTGCCGCGCGCGATGGCGACTACACGTTCAAGATGCCGCAGAAGATCCCGTCGTACCTGATGGCGATCGCCGCCGGCGACCTGGTGTTCAAGCCGATCTCCGCGCGCAGCGGCGTGTGGGCCGAGCCGGCGATGGTCGACAAGGCCACCAAGGAATTCGAAGACACCGAGAAGATGATCGCCACCACCGAACAGCTGTACGGCCCCTACCGCTGGGACCGCTACGACATGCTGGTGCTGCCGCCGTCGTTCCCGTTCGGCGGCATGGAGAACCCGCGCCTGAGCTTCATCACGCCCACCGTGATCGTCGGCGACAAGTCGCTGGTGTCGCTGATCGCGCATGAGCTTGCGCACAGCTGGTCGGGCAACCTGGTGACGTTCTCCAGCGCCAAGCACGGCTGGTTGAACGAGGGCTTCACCAGCTACGTGGAGAACCGCATCGTCGAATCCCTGTATGGCAAGGAACAGGCCAGCATGGAATACGCCATCGCGCGCAACGGCCTGAAGAAGGAAATCGGCACGATGCCCGAGGCCACCCAGGCACTGGCGGTGAAGCCGGGCACGAAGCTGGATGCCGACGACGCGCTCAGCGCCGTGTCCTACGACAAGGGCGCCTGGTTCCTGCAGATGCTCGAGGAGCGTTTCGGCCGGCAGGAGTTCGACGCTTTCCTGCGTGGCTATTTCGACCACTTCGCCTTCCAGAGCATCACCACCGAGACCTTCCTCGACTACGCGAAGAAGAACCTGTTCGACAAGCATCCCGACCTGGTCACCGAGGCCGAGATCCAGGCCTGGGTCTACGGCCCGGGCATTCCGGCCGGTGCGCCGCAGGTGCAGTCGCGCGGCTTCTCCAGCACCGACACCGCGCGCATCGCCTGGATGGGCAGCGGCCAGCTGCCCAACCCGCAGGTCACCGGCGAATGGGTGACCCAGCAGTGGGTGCACTTCCTGGAAGGCATGGGCGACACGCTGACCGTCGAACAGCTGGCGCAACTGGACAAGGCCTACCAGTTCACCGGTACCGCCAATGGCGAGATCGCGATGCGCTGGTATCCGCTGACGGTACGCAGCGGTTACGTGGAGGCACGGCCGGCGATCGCGGCGTTCATCGAGCGCGTCGGTCGCCGCAAGCTGATCATGCCGATCTACGAGGAACTGGTGAAGACGCCCGATGGCCTGGCGTTCGCGCAGGAATCCTTCGCGCGTGCGCGTCCGGGCTACCATCCGATCACCACCGCTTCGGTCGAGGCCTTGCTGGCCAAGTCGGCGCCGGCGGCCAGGTAATCCATGCCACCCCGGTTCATCCGCAAGAAGACGGTCGCCCTGGGGGCGGCCGTTCTTGTCTGCGTGCTGGCGATCATGCTCTGGCGCGACCCGATGCTGCCGGTGCGCGTGTCGTTCGCGGTGCAGGGGTGGTGGATCGGCCTGTCGGAGAAGCGGGTGACGGTCGACGACCACCGCTGGGCCTACGACGAACGCGAGGCGAAGCAGGCCAATGCGGCCACCGTGGTGATGGTGCACGGCTTCACCGGCAGCAAGGAAAACTGGTATCCACTGGCCGAACGGCTGGGCGGACACTTCAGGCTGGTCATCCCCGACCTGCCGGGGTGGGGTGAGAGCCAACGCATCGCGGGCGCCGACTATGGCTTCGACGCCCAGGCGGGGCGGCTTGCGAAGTTCCTGCAGGCGATCCGCCGCGATGGCAGCCCCATCGTGCTGCTCGGGCATTCGATGGGGGGCGGCATCGTGGCGATCACCGCCGCGGACCATCCGGAACTCGTCGCGCGTGTCGGCCTGATGGATGCCGCGGGCGTGCGGTTCCGCGACAACGTGTTCGGTGCCGAGGTCCTGGCCGGCAAGAACCCCTTCGCGGTCAGTGATGCGGCGTCGCTGCAGCGCTATCTGGACACCGTCTTCCACGACAGGGCCGTGCAGCCGGCCATTCCGTGGCCGGCATCGCGCGCGGTGATCGCCTGGCGCATCGGCCAGGCCCCGTTCGAGCAGCAGGTGCTGGACCGCATCGGCCGCAGCGAGGAACGCTTCCTGCCCGGCCAGGCCGCCGCAGCCATCCGCCAGCCCGCCTTGTTGCTCTGGTGCCGGCAGGACCGCGTGATCGACCACAGCGCGATGGCGCTGTACGCGGCGCAGATGCCGCAGGCGCTGCAGGTTTCACTGGATGGATGCGGACACATGTCCATCATCGAACGACCCGACGACGTGGCGGCCGCGGTCGCCCTGTTGATCAAGCGAGGAGTGCCCCGATGAAGCGAGCCCCGATGAAGCGAGCACCGATGAAGCCCCTGCTGGAACCCGCCCTGGCGAAGCATCCGATGCTGAGGCAGACCCTGCTGGTCGCCGCCACGGTTATGGCGTTGTCCGCCTGTGGTGACCGCGAGGCCGAGCGCCAGGCCGCCGCGGCTGCGCAGGCCGCCGTCATCGAACAGGAAGCCGATGCGTTGGCGCAGAAGTACGACAGCGCGGTGGCCTCGAGCGACTGGGACATGGCCCGCATCCATGGCGTGGCGCTGGTGTCGCAGTACCCGCAGAGCAGCGCTGCCGCCCGGATCGAGCCGGCGCTGGAAGCGGTGAAGGCCAAGGCTGTGTCCGCGCGCGAGCAGCGTCGCATGGAGGCCCTGTGGGATTACGCGCAGGTTGCAGCCAAGGGCGGCACGCAGCGGTCGGCGTCGATCCTCAGCCAAGCGCCGGTGGACGTGGATGGCAGTGGCGCCAAGCCCGTGCAGCTGGTGTTCCGCGACCACCCCGAATGGAAGCGCAGCAGCTATCTGGTGTTGCAGGCGAGCGACTTCGCCAGGGCCTGTTACAAGAGCTGCAGCGTCACGGTCGTGGCCGATGGCGCGCCGCCCAGGCGCATGGCCGCGCACCGCCCCGACACCGATGAGGCCACCGCGATGTTCATCGACGACAACAAGGCGCTGTGGCGCCTGCTTCGCAAGACGAAGGTCGTTTCGATCGAGTTCCCGGTCAAGGCCGGCGGCACGCGCACGGCGGTGTTCGAGACCGGTGGGCTGGACGGCAGCCAGATGCCCGGCTGGGATTGAGGCACGTCGGCCTTCGCCGGCGAAGGGATCAACCCTTCAGGCGCGGGTCCATCACCACGCGGTTGCGTCCCATCGCCTTGGCACGATAGAGCGCATCATCCGCGTGCTTGAGCATGACCTCAAGCGGAAGGTCATCCTCGTGCGGTTGCTGCAGCGTCACGCCGACGCTCACCGTGATGTCCAGGACGCGTCCATCTTCCAGCGCAAGCAGATGGCTTGCATGCGAGCGCAGGCGTTCGGCCACGAGCGTCGCGTCATGCAGGCCGGTCGCCGGCATCAGCACCGCGAATTCCTCGCCGCCCAGCCGCCCCAGCATGTCTTCCTCGCGCAGCAGTCCGCGCGCGCGCTGCACGAAAGCGACCAGCACCGCATCGCCCGCGGCATGCCCGTGGCGGTCGTTGACCGACTTGAAGTGATCGATGTCCAGCATCATGGCGACGGCCGGTGCCTGCTCCCTCGCGACGTCCTGCAGCAGCCGGCGGCCGCGCCGCAGGAACGCGCTGCGGGTCAGTGCGCCGGTCAGCGAGTCATGGTCGGCGGCGTGGTTGAGTGCCGCCAGCAGATGGTTGCGCGCCGCATTCACGCCCGCCACCGTCAGCGGCGCCACCACCAGCAGCGCCATGCCGATGCGCAGTGAAATGACCGGCAGGGCACTGTCGCCCTGCAGGCCCAGGTCGATGATGCCGTTGGCGATCGCGATCAGGGTCCAGACGCACAACAACAGGGTGACCAGCGCGGTGGTGAACAGCCGGTACGCCAGCGCGCACCAGAGCAGGGCGGGCACCGGGAAGGCAATGGCGCCCGGTCCACCGATCACGACGCCCAGCAGCATGGCGATGGCCAGCCCCACGAGGGGCAGCCACATGCCGGGAACACGCCGGACCCGCAGCAGGTATTGCTGGAACTCGCGGGCCAGTGCCCGGGGCGAAGGCGCGAGCAGCACCACCGGGAGGATCGCCACGTAGCTGACCAGTTCGGCGGAGAACCAGATCCCGACGGCCTTGGCCAGGTTCATGTGGACCAGCAGATGGGCGGTCACGCTGCCGACCAGCGTGGCGGCCGCCGCGGCCACGGCAGAGGCCAGCAGCACCCAGAGCATCGACAGGGGGCGCTGCAGCAGCCGGTCTTCGCGCCGGATCTGGCGGAAGGCCAGCCAGCCCGCGATCACCCCGGCCAGGTTGGCGGCGGTCAGTCGCAAGGTGGTGGGCAGGCTGTTGCCGGTCAGCAGGTCGGCCGCGATGAAGCCCAGCGCGGCTGCCGCCCAGCCGACCGGCGATGCCAGCGCGGGTCGGCGCACCAGCAGGCCCAGCAGCAGGGCGTTGGCTGGCCAGAACGCGGCCAGTTGATGATCGGGGCGGGTCAGGATGCCCAGCACGCAGGCAACCAGCACCACGCCCGCCACCAGCGTGGCGTTCAGCAGATGCTGGCGGGGGGCGGGCACGGGCGCTGCAGCGGCGATGTGTTCCTGCGCGCTGGATTCCGGCGACTGCCCGTACATGCTGCCCCTGCGTTGCTGCCCATCAGCGGCGCGTGGCGTCAGCCCCGCTGCCTGATGGCTACCTTACGCCAGTTTCGCGCCGGGAGTGGAGGCGCGGGGTGCGATGCGGCCAACCGGTCGAACAGCCAGGTGGACTGCCCCGCCTCGGCGTGCTGGTCCGTACCGGTAGCAGGCAGGGCGCGCCCGCGATGCCGGCGCCGTCGCCACGGCGGGAGGCCCGGCCGCCCGCCCGGCGTTCCGCTTACAGCGCGTAGCCGAACTGCTGCTTGAACTGTTCGTTGAACTCGTCGAAGTCGAAGCGCTGGTTCTGTGTGCCCGGATGCTCGACCTTCAGCGCGCCCATCAGGTTGCCCATGCGGCCGATGGTCAGCCAGTCGTAGCCCTTCTCGATGCCGAAGATCAGGCCGGCGCGGAAAGCGTCACCGCAGCCGGTCGGGTCGACCACGCGGCGCTCGTGCGCGGGCGGGATGTCGTAGGTCTTCCCCGGCGTGTGCACCAGTGCCCCCTTGGGGCCCTGGGTGGTGATGTAGGCCTTGACCCGCTGCACGATGTCCTGCTCACCCCAGCCGGTGCGCTCCTGCAGCAGGTTCGATTCGTAGTCGTTGACGACGACGTAGTCGGCCTGTTCGATGAAGTTGCGCAGTTCCTCGCCATTGAAGAGCGGCATGGCCTGGCCCGGGTCGAAGATGAACGGCACGCCCATCTCACGGAACTCCACCGCATTCTGGAGCATGCCCTCGCGCCCGTCCGGGCCCACCAGGCCAAGCGTCACTCCGGGCACGTCCCGGGCATGGTTCTCGTAGCTGCGCATCATCGCGCCCGGGTGGAAGGCGGTGATCTGGTTGTTGTCGTGGTCGGTGGTGATGAACGCCTGCGGAGTGAACAGCTCGTCGATCACCTTGACCCGCGACAGGTCGATGCCCAGTGACTCGAAGTGCTCCCGGTACGGGCCGAAGTCCTGTCCCACCGTGCCCATCGGGATCGGGTGACCGCCCAGCAGGTGCAGGTTGTAGGCGATGTTGCCCGCGCAGCCACCGAACTCGCGGCGCATGCGCGGCACCAGGAACGACACGTTCAGGATGTGCACCTTGTCCGGCAGGATGTGGTTCTTGAACTGGTCCGGGAACACCATGATGGTGTCGTAGGCAAGGGAACCACAGATCAGTGCGGACATCGGAAGACTCGGCTGGAAGAGAGTAGGGTGCGGCCGCCCCGGCCGCCCTGGAAAACGGGACGTGCGCCGCATTCCGGGCGCGCCGGTGCGAAGGTTACCGGCTGCCGCGGGCGCGGGCCAGTCTTGACCGCCGGGGCGGGTGGGCGCATGCATTCGTTCGCGGCGGCGCGCAGCATGGCGCGAACCGGCGCAAAGTCCGTAATTCACGCTATTTTTCCTTGCCCGCACCCAGGTGGGTTGTTAGTCTAGCCGACCCCTTTTTTGCCCAAAAAATCGCCAGATCCCGGCGATCCTCCTCCAGCAGGAATCCTTCCCCCGATGTTCAAGAAGCTCCGCGGCATGTTCTCCAATGACCTGTCCATCGACCTGGGCACGGCCAACACCCTCATCTACGTGCGCGGACAGGGCATCGTGCTGAATGAACCTTCGGTCGTGGCGGTGCGCCAGGACCGTGCCATCGGCGGCTCGCGCTCGGTCGCGGCGGTGGGTGCCGAAGCCAAGCAGATGCTCGGCCGCACGCCCGGCCACATCACCACCATCCGCCCGATGAAGGACGGCGTCATCGCCGACTTCACCTACACCGAGGCGATGCTGAAGTACTTCATCAAGAAGGTGCACAAGTCGCGCTTCCTGCGCCCCAGCCCGCGCGTGTTGGTCTGCGTGCCGGCCGGCAGCACCCAGGTCGAGCGCCGCGCGATCAAGGAATCGGCCGAAGAAGCCGGTGCCCGCGACGTCTACCTGATCGAGGAGCCCATGGCCGCGGCCATCGGCGCCGGCATGCCGGTGACCGAAGCGCGTGGCTCGATGGTCATCGACATCGGCGGCGGCACCACCGAGGTGGCGGTGATCTCGCTCAACGGCATCGTCTACTCGCAGTCGGTCCGCATCGGCGGCGACCGTTTCGACGAATCCATCACCAACTACGTGCGCCGCAACCACGGCATGCTGATCGGTGAGGCCACGGCCGAGCGCATCAAGCTGGAAATCGGCTGCGCCTACCCGCAGCCGGAAGTGCAGGAACTGGAGATCTCCGGCCGCAACCTCGCCGAAGGCGTGCCGAAGATGATCAAGATCAACTCCAACGAAGTGCTCGAAGCCCTCCACGAGCCGCTGTCCGGCATCGTCAGCGCGGTCAAGCTGGCGCTGGAACAGACCCCGCCGGAACTGTGTGCCGACGTCGCCGAGCGCGGCATCGTGCTGACCGGCGGTGGCGCGCTGCTGCGCGACCTGGACCGCCTGATCTCCGAGGAAACCGGCCTGCACGTGCAGGTGGCCGATGATCCGCTGACCTGCGTGGCCCGTGGCGGCGGCCGCGCGCTGGAGCTGGTGGACATGCACGGCAACGAGTTCTTCGCGCCGGAGTGACCTGAAGCCGTGATTTGTGATTCGTGATTCGCGCGGGGCGGTCTCGCAACCGCCCCGGGCCACTTACGGATCTCAGCTTGGGCGTTGCGGATCACCACTCACGAATCACACATCTCGAGATGCCTTCCTACGCCGGTCCTCCCGTCGCTTCCCGCCCCGGTGATGTCGCCAGCACGCTGCGCCTGTTGGCCTATCTGGCGCTGACGATCGCATTGCTGGTGCTGGACCACCGTGGCGGCTGGCTGTCGCAGGTGCGCGCACAGGCCAACGTGGTGACGCAGCCGTTGTGGTGGCTGGCGGGCCTGCCGGGCCGCGTGACCACGCGCGTGCAGGACGATGCCGCCACGCGCAGCGGCCTGATGGAAGAGAACCGCCGCCTGCGCAATGACCTGCTGGTGGCCAACGCCCGGCTGGCGCGCCTGCACACGGCAGCCGCCGACAACGCCCAGCTGCGCGCACTGCTGGGGGTCAAGTTCACCCGCGGGCTGGACGTGCAGCTGGCCCCGATCCTCGACATCGACCTGGAACCGGGCCGCCAGCGGCTGGTACTGGATGCCGGTACCCGCGACGGCGCGCGCGTGACGCAGGCGGTGATCGATGCGGGCGGATTGATGGGGCAGATCATCGAGGCCACGCCCGCCCATTCCACCGTGCTGCTGCTGACCGATCCGGACCACGCGGTGCCGGTGGTGGTGGCGCGCAACGGCGTGCGCCTGATCGTGTACGGACGCGGGCGCAGCGACCTGCTGGAACTGGCCGACGTGCCGCTGAACAGTGGCGTGCAGGTCGGCGACATGCTGGTCACCTCCGGGCTGGGCGGGCGCTTCCCGGCCGGCTTCCCGGTGGGGACGATCTCGGCGCTGCGTCCTGACGATACCCACGCCTTCCTGGTCGGTGACGTGACGCCGGCCGCCCGTCTGGACCGCGGCCGCGACGTGCTGCTGCTCAAATCCGCACCGCCCACGCTGCTTCCGCCGGCGGATCCGGCGCGGTTCCTGCCGGAGGCGGCCACGGCCGGGGCCGCTGGCTCACGCCCCGCTCCCTCCGGGGGAGGGGTTGGGGTGAAGGGCAACGAAGTCGGCATTCCTGAGGCCACGCAGCCCGAACCCACGTCCGCGACGATGTCTCCGCAAGCGCCACGCCCCGCGAACGTCCCGACCCCCACCCCGACCCCTCTCCCGGCGGGAGAGGGGCGAAATGCGCCGCGCTCGACAGCCCCTGCGGCACCCGCGCCACAGGAGCCGCAGCGATGAGTCGCGCGCGTACCGGCTGGCTGATGCCGCTGAGCTTCGTCGTGGCCCTGTTGCTGGGCCTGCTGCCGTTGCCCGACCTGCTGCAGCCGCTGCGCCCGTACTGGCTGGCGCTGGTGCTGGCGTACTGGGTGATCGAAGCGCCGGACAGCGTCGGCCTGGGTTTTGCGGTCATCGTCGGGCTGATCGCCGACCTGATGTTCGGCACGCTGCTCGGCGAACAGGCGCTGCGCCTGGTCATCATGGCGTTCATCCTGCAGCGCTTCCGCGCGCGGCTGCGCTTCTTCCCACTGTCCCAGCAGGCGTTGGCCGTCGGCGGCCTGCTGGTGAACGACCGCATCGTCACCGCCGCGGTGCACCTGGCCCTGGGCGAACCCACGCTGCCCTGGCAGTACTGGTGGGCACCGGCGGTCGGCATGCTGCTGTGGGCACCGCTGTTCCTGCTGATGGACGTGTTGCGGCAGGGCAAGGGTCGGCGTGGCTGAGCCGTGATCGCACCGCGCCGCCGCAGCAAGAATCCGCACGCCGAGGCCGAGCAGTTCCGCCGTCGCGCGGTGCTGGGTTTCGTGGTGGTGGCGGTGTGCCTGGTGGGCCTGGCCGGCTGGTACTTCAAGCTGCAGGTGCTCGACCACGACGAGTACGCGACGCGTTCTGAAGCCAACCGCATCCGCCCGCGTCCCGTGGTGCCGGGCCGCGGCACCATCTACGACCGCAACGGCAAGCTGCTGGCGGAAAACGTCCCGGCCTTCCGCCTGGACGTCACGCCCGACAAGGTGAAGGACCCGGCGAAGCTGATCGCCGACCTGCGCGCCATCATCGAGCTGACGCCGGAAGACATCACGCGCTTCGAGGCCACGCGCAAGGCCACGCGCGGTTTCCGCCCGATCACGCTGAAGCTGCGGGTCAGCGAGGAAGAGATGGCGCGCTTCGCGGTGGACCGCTGGCGGTATCCCGGCGTGGAGCTTGTGCCTTACCTGACGCGGCGCTATCCGTATGGCGACCTGTTCGCGCACGTCGTCGGCTACGTGGGCCGCATCGACGAGAAGGATCTGGAAGCGCTGGGCGAGATCAATGCCGCGCTCACCCACATCGGCAAGACCGGGCTGGAGCGCTACTACGACGAAGAGCTGCGCGGCCGCATCGGCTACGAGAAGGTCGAGACCAACGTGGAAGGCCGTGCGTTGCGCGTGGTCGGGCGCGTGCCCGCGCAGGCCGGCACCGACCTGCGGCTCAGCGTGGATGCCGACCTGCAGCAGGCCATCGTGCATGCCTTCGGCGAACTGGAGGGCGCGGCGGTCGCCGTGGATCCGCGCACCGGCGAGATCCTGGCCATGGTCAGCCTGCCCAGCTACGACCCCAACCTGTTCGTCAACGGCATTTCCAGCAAGGACTTCAGGACGCTCAACGAGAACCCGTCGCGGCCGCAGTTCAACCGCCTGGTGCTGGGCGGCGTGGCGCCCGGCTCCACGCTGAAGCCACTCATTGCGCTGGCGGGGCTGGACAGCGGCAAGCGCAAGCCCGAGGACACCGTGGTGTCCACCGGCATGTTCTACCTGCCCGGCACGAGCCGCGGCTGGGGCGATGCCAGCCGTCGCGGCCATGGCGTGACCAACCTGCGCAAGTCGATCTCGCAGTCGGTCAACACGTACTACTACCGGTTGGCGCTGGACCTGGGCATCGAGCAGTTCGACCAGTACATGGAGCACTACGGGTTCGGCACACCCACGGGCATCGACCTGCGCGGCGAGATCGGCGGCATCCTGCCGTCGCCGCAGGCCAAGCTGAAGTCGCGCAAGGAGCGCTGGTATCCCGGCGACACCGTCAACGTCGCCATCGGCCAGGGCGACTGGAAGGTCACGCCATTGCAGCTGGTGCGCGCCACCGCCGGCCTCGCCGACGGGCAGCTGCGCAGGCCGCACCTGGTCAGCCAGACGCGCGTCGGGTTCGATCGGCCATGGGAATCGCTGCCGCAGCCCGCATCCATCCCGATCAGCCCCAATCCTGCCAATGTCGAGGTCGTCCGGCTAGGGATGATGGACACCATGCAGCCCGGTGGCACCGGCTGGCGCGTGGCTTCCGGCGCGCAGTACCTGATGGCGGGCAAGACCGGTACCGCGCAGGTGGTCAGCCGCCGTGGCACCGCCGCGGTCGATCCGCGCAGCCTGCCGATGCACCTGCGCCATCGCGCGCTGTTCGTCGGTTTCGCGCCGGCGGACAACCCGACGATCGCCATCGCCATCGCGGTGGAGGGCGGCGGCTACGGTGGCAGCACCGCCGCGCCGATCGCGCGCAAGATCTTCGATGCCTACCTGCTGGGCATCATGCCGGAGCCACCGGTGCCTGCCGCGGAGAGCGCAACGCCGGGGGCCGCGGCACCGTCGGCCTCCGCTGCGCCAACGTCTGTGCCACCCGCACCCGCAACGCCGAAACCCGCCACGCCCGCGCAAGCCACGCCAGCCCAGGTGCCGCCTTCGACGCAGGAGCCGCGCCGATGAGCGACCTGCTTCGCTGGGCGTTCGATGTGATGCGGCATCTGCTGCGCACGCTGGACTGGCCGCTGCTGCTCGCGCTGTCGGCGCTGATGGGCGTCGGCCTGGCCGTGCTGTACAGCGCGGGCGGTGAAGCGCAGGGCACGCGGTTGATGCTGGCGCAGGGCGCGCGGTTCGCCGTGGGCATCGCGGCGATGTGGGGCCTGTCGCGCGTCTCGCCGGTGCGCCTGCGCGGTTGGACGCCGGGCGTGTTCGCGGCCACGCTGGTGCTGCTGGTGCTCGTGCTGTTCATCGGTACCGGCAAGCACGGTGCGCACTGGATCGACCTGAAGGTGTTCTACCTGCAGCCTTCCGAGCTGCTGAAGATCAGCCTGCCGATGATGATGGCGTGGTACCTGCACCGCGAGCCGCTGCCGCCGTCGTTCCGCACGGTGCTGGTGGCCGGGCTGATCGTGGGCATCCCGACCGGCCTGATCCTGCTGCAGCCGGATTTCGGCACGGGCATGCTGGTGGTGGCCAGCGGTGCCTTCGCCCTGCTGCTGGCGGGCCTGCCCTGGTGGTGGGTAGGCACGGCGGGTGTCGTCGGCACCACGTTGGCGGCGCTGGCATGGTTCGCGCCCATCGAATGGTTCTCGATGCTGCGGCCGTACCAGCAGAACCGCATCCTGACGTTCCGCGATCCCGAGAACGATCCCCTGGGCATCGGCTGGAACATCATCCAGTCGAAGATCGCCATCGGTGGTGGCGGACTGACCGGCAAGGGCTGGGGGCAGGGTTCGCAGTCGCACCTGGACTACCTGCCCGAGCACACCACGGACTTCATCTTCGCCGTGCTGAGCGAGGAGTTCGGCTGGGTCGGGGTGGCGGTGGTGCTGGCGCTCTACCTGTTCGTGGTGGGTCGTTGCCTGTGGATCGCGATGGATGCGCGCGACACGTATTCACGCCTGCTCGCCGGAACCCTGGGCCTGGCGTTCTTCGTCTACGTCATCGTCAACGGCGGCATGATTTCGGGCCTGCTGCCGGTGGTCGGCGTGCCCATGCCGCTGCTGAGCTATGGCGGCACGTCGGCGGTGGCGCTGCTGGCCGGACTCGGCCTGGTGATGGCGGTTCGCGCGCATCGTCCCGTTCACGGATATTGATGCGTTGGGGGCGCGAAACGCGCATGCGAACATGTCATGCGATGCTTTTCCAGACGCTCGACCATTCACGATTCAAGGCATTGCCGTGCTACCCTCGCGCCGATGATCCGACGCGCACTTCTCTGCCTGTTCATGCTCGGCCTGGTGTCCTGCGCCACGCCGCAATCCCCGACACCTGCGCAGACGGCCACGCCGCCGCCTGCCACGCCCCCCGCACCTGCTGAAACATCGGTGGAGCGCGTCGCGGAAGCACCGCCGCCGCCGCCGGTCGACTTCGCCACCGCGCGTGCGCAGTTCGTCAGCGACACCGCGAAGAAGTACGGCATTGACCCCGCGCAGATCGAAGCGACGCTGGCCAAGGCGCAGTTCCTCGACAGCGTGGTCGCGGCGATGTCGCGGCCGGCCGAGCGGGTAAAGCCGTGGAGCGAATACCGCGTGGGGTTCCTGACCCAGGCACGCATCGACGGCGGGCGCGCGTTCATCGCCGCGCACCGCGACGAGCTGTCGCGCGTGGAGCAGCAGTACGGCGTGCCGGCCGAGGTCATCGTGTCGATCATCGGCGTGGAGACCAACTATGGCGGGTTCACGGGTCGGCACAAGGTGCTGGACGCGCTCTACACTCTCGCGTTCCGTTATCCGCGCAGCGGCAATCCCGAACGTGCGGCCTACGAGCACCGTCGCGAGCAGTTCTTCCGCGACGAGCTGGCGCAGCTGTTCGCACTGGGCCGCGAGGAAAACCTGGACATCGCGTCGCTGACCGGCAGCTACGCAGGCGCGATGGGGCTGGGCCAGTTCATGCCGTCGAGCTATCGCGAGTTCGCGGTGGACGGCAACGGCGACGGCCGGCGCGACCTGTTCACCACTTATCCCGACATCTTCGCGTCCATCGCCAACTACTTCCGCAAGAAGGGTGGCGAGCGCGGCGGTTGGGTGCCGGGCGGCCCGGTGGTGGCCCGCGCGGAACTGCAACCCGGGTTCGCCGAATTCAATCCCGACACCTGGACGCCGGACTACACCCTGGCGCAGCTGGCCGAGCGCGGCTATCGCCCGCTCGATCCGGTGGCGCCCGATGCGACCGCCACGCTGGTTTCGCTGGAAGGCAGCACCGGCAAGCAGTACTGGCTGGGCTTCCAGAACTACTACGCGATCACCCGCTACAACAATTCGAAGATGTACGCGATGGCCGTGCACCAGTTGTCGCAGGCCATCGCCGGTCGTGAGATTCCTTCCGCATGAAGTGGCTTGCGCTGCCGTTGCTGGCCGTGGCGCTGGCCGCCTGCAGTACCGCCCCGAAGAAATCCGCGCCAGCGGGCGCCGTGCAGCCGGGCAAACCCGCCTCCTCACCGCAGGGCGCCCCCGTCGCCGCGGGTCGCGATGAGAAGCCCTGCAAGACCTATGCACCGGCGCAGGAAGACCTTTCCAAGCGTGGCAACTACACGGCGGGCGGCCTGTATGCCCCGGGTGTCAGCGACAGCACGCCGGCCTACGTGCCGCAGGTGGAATGCATCCCCGAACCGCAGGTGACGGACGAACCCCGTTCGCGCGTGGGCAACAAGTCGCCCTATGCGGTGCTCGGCAAGCAGTACCGCGTGCTCGACCGCGTGGATGGCTACGTGGAGCGGGGCACGGCGTCGTACTACGGCAGCAAGTTCCATGGCCGCCGCACGTCCAACCAGGAGGTGTACGACATGTACGCCTTCACCGCCGCGCACAAGTCGCTGCCGTTGCCCAGCTTCGCCCGTGTCACCAACCTCGACAACGGCAAGTCGGTGGTGGTGCGCGTCAACGACCGCGGCCCGTTCCACGAGGGACGCGTCATCGACCTGAGCTATGCGGCCGCGGTGAAGCTGGGCATCACCCAGCGCGGTACCGGGCGTGTGGAAGTGCGGGGACTGACCCCCGGTGATACGGGTCTGGCCGCCACCCCGGCGCCGACCCCGGCCGCTGCCGCCCCGGCATCGGCGTCGGCAATGGACCAGCTGGTCGGGCAGTTGCCCGCTCGCGCCACGCCCACCGGCAACCGTTACCACGCGAACGCCGGTTCGGAAGGTTTCGAGTCGTGGATGAAGGCCAATGGCGTGCGCGTGGCCACGGGCAAGCCGGCCACGCTGTCGCCGGGCACGGCGACGGTGCCTGCCACCGTCCCGGTGGTGACCCCGCCGGTCGTTGTTTCCTCCGCGTCCTCGTCCAGTCCGCTGCAACTGCAGGTGGCCAGCTTCTCCAGTCGCGACAACGCGGATCGCGCGCTGGCGCGCCTGGCGGCCGCAGGCATCACCGATGCGCAGCTCAGTGACGTGGCCAGCAACGGTCGCGTGCTGTGGCGCCTGCGCGTGGCGGCGGCGGATCCCGCCAGCGCGGATGCCCTGGCCGGTCGCATCGCAGGACTGGGTTTCGGCCGCCCGCAGATCGTCCGCGAATAAGCCCGACGCGAAAAGCCGCGGTTTTTTACGTCTTTCCAACCCAAGGGGCCGCCCGCGTCCCTACAATGGCCGCTTGATGATGTCAGGCCCACGGCCTTGCCAGGAGTTCTCAACCGATGAAGTTCCGTTTCGCCCTCGCCGCGCTGGCGACCACTGCCATGGGGTTCGCACTCGCGCAGACCCCGGCCCCGCAGCCCGCTCCTGCCGCCGCGCCTGCGGCCGTCGCCGTCGCGATCCCGCCCGCGCCCAAGCCCACCGCGACCGCGTGGGTGCTGATGGATTACATCACCGGCCAGGTGCTGGCGGGCGAGAACTACAACGAGCGCGTCGAGCCGGCCAGCATCACCAAGGTCATGACCTCGTACGTGGTCGCGGCCGAACTGAAGAACGGCAAGATCCGCCTTGACGACCCGGTGATGATGAGCGAGCGCGCCTGGCGCGAAGGCGGCGCGGGGACGGACGGCAGCTACAGCGGTTTCGCGGTCAACAAGACGGCCCCGCTGCTGGACATGGAAAAGGGCATGGCTGTGCAGTCGGGCAACGACGCCGCCATCGCGCTGGCCGAGCACACCGCCGGCAGCCAGGAAGCCTTCGCTGCGCTGATGAACAACTACGCCGCGCAGATCGGCATGAAGGGCTCGAACTTCGTCAACGCGCACGGCCTGTCCGCGCCGGAGCATTACTCCACCGCCTACGACCTGGCGCTGCTGGGCCGCGCGATGATCCGCGACTATCCGGAAACCTACGCCTACAACGCGATCAAGGAATTCACGGTCGGCACCATCACCCAGCCCAACCGCAACCTGCTGCTATGGCGTGACCCCAGCGTGGACGGCATCAAGACCGGCCACCATTCCGGCGCCGGCTACTGCCTGATGAGTTCGGCCAAGCGCGGTGACCAGCGCCTGGTGGCGGTGGTGATGGGCTCCACGTCCGAAAAGCAGCGCGCCGATGACAGCCTGGCGCTGTTGAACTGGGGCTTCCGCTTCTACGAAACGCACCGACTCTACGAGCCGGGCAAGGTCATCGCCACGCAGCGCGTGTGGAAGGGCCAGGCGAAGGAAGTGCAGCTGGGCGTGGCGCAACCGCTGCTGGTCAGCGTGCCGCGCGGCAAGTACGACCAGCTCAAGCCGACGATGGATGTGCCTAAGACGCTGGTGGCGCCCATCGCGAATGGCCAGGCCATCGGCAGCGTGAAGGTCACGCTGGATGGCAAGGTGGTGGCGCAGTCACCGCTGGTCGCCGTGTCGGCGATCGAAGAAGCGGGCTTCTTCAAGCGCCTGTGGGATGCCTTCTGGATGTGGTGGGAGTCGGAGTGATCCGCCACACCCCTTGATGAAGAAGCCGGCGCAAGCCGGCTTCTTCGTTTCCGTACCCGTCAGGCCAGACTTGCCGCGATCAGGCCGATCGCCACGATCGCCAGCGGGATCGCCAGCAGGTTGACGCGGCTGAGCCGTTCGCCGAATCCGAACACGCCGACCAGCGTACCCAGCACCACCACGCCGATGTTCATCATCGAGAACACTACTGCCGGACTGTCCGGCAGGGCGCGGTGTGCCTTCACGTAGAACAGGATGTTGGCGAAATTGAGCGCGCCCAGCAGCAGGCCGGACCACAGGCCCTGGCGGGTGATCGCCGTGCGCGTGCGCCAGGCGCGCAGCACCTGTACCGCCAGCATCACCAGGAACGCAGCAACAAAAGCCGCCTGCAGCGACGCCGCGAACGGGGTACCCGCCGCCGAGAGATGCTTCAGCAGCACATCGACGCTGGCGTAGCCGACCAGCACCAGCAGCGGCAATGCCCACGCCTTCCAACCCTCGCCGGGGGCATCGCGCCCGGGCCGTGCCACCAGGCACGCGATGGCCGCCACGCCGAGCGCCAGCCCGGCGATCCGCAAGGTGTCGGGTTGCTCGCCGAACCACAGGAACGCCGCCAGCAGCGACAGCACCAGCGACATCCGTTGCGCCACGTCCGTCCGCACGATGCCCGCGGCCCGCACCGATGCCGACAGCGCCAGGAAGATGCCGGGCAGCAGCAAAGCCAGCAGGGCCAGTTCCAGGTGCGGTGCACCGGCGTGCGCCAGCGCGGCCAGCGGCGGGTCCAGCAGCAGGAAGCACAGCACCGACGCGGCGAGGTAATTCCACGTGATCGCCTGCGAGGTGTCGACGCCGCGCCGCTGCATCAGCTTGAGCAGCACCGAGACCAGCACACTGCAGACGACACTGATGATCAGGTAGGGCACGACGATGCTCGCGGAGTGGGGCGCGCGATTATGGCGTCAATGTGAAGCCCGGGCATCCGGCAGCCCGGGCACATGGCCGCCTGATGTCACTCTTTGCGTCCCTAGCGGGCAAGGCGCTCACCATGGCCTATCATCATCGCGGGGAGTCCGGCGCACAGTGCGTGCCGCCCCCGTATCGATGGAATGCCCACGACGTTGGGCGACAACCCTTCAAGGAGATGCACCAGTGAACAGGGGAACACGCAACACCGCCATCGCCACCGCCTGCCTGCTGATGGCGGCGGCGACGACGCCCGCATGGGCGCAGCGCCAGAGCGCGCAGGACCAGCGCAAGCAGCAGATGGCGGAGATCCCGACCTGCAGCAAGCCGCTGGGTACGATCTCGGTGATCGAGCCGGAAGACGGCGTGAACTGGTGGAGCGGACAGCAGCTGCCGGCGCCGTCGAAGCTGATCAAGGTCTTCGTCAACAAGTCGCGCTGCTTCACGCTGGTCGACCGTGGCGCCGGCATGGGCGCGGCGATGGCCGAGCGTGACCTGGCGGCCAGCGGCGAGCTGCGCAACCGTTCCAACATCGGCAAGGGCCAGATCCGTGCGGCCGACTACGTGCTGGTGCCGGACCTGATCGCGCAGAACAGCAACGCCGGCGGCAACGCCATCGGTGGCCTGCTCGGCGGCCTGCTGGGCGGCGACGTCGGGCGCGTGGTCGGTGGCCTGGATTTCAAGAAGAAGACCGCCGACGTGGTCCTGACCGTCACCGACGTGCGCTCCTCCGAACAGGTGGCGATGGCCGAAGGCAGCGCCAGGAAGACCGACATCGGCTGGGGTGCCAGCGGCAGCCTCTTCACCGGCAGCCACTGGGGTGGCGCGGGTGCCAGCGGCTATGCCAACACCGAGATCGGCCAGGTCATCACGCTGGCCTACCTGCAGGCGTACACCGCCCTGGTCGACGAGCTGGGCGGGCTGTCGGGCAATGCCTCGGCGTCCAACGCGCAGCAGGCGGTGGAGATGACGAAGCCCGGCCGCCTGTTCGCCAATGCCAAGGGTACGGGCAAGGCCGTCCGCGATCTCGACCCCGGCATGCTGCTGTACCCCACCGGCAACAAGGATGGCGTCATGTGGGAAGTGGAGGACGAACTGGGCAACAAGGGCTGGGTGTCGTCCAGCCTGGTGCAGTTGGCCCGCTGATCCTCACGGGATCCGCCGGAAGGCCGCGGCATGCCGCGGCCTTCCTGTTTCCGGGCGACGCGGCAGACTTGGCTTTCAGCCCCCGCGTCCCAATAATCCGCCCATGGAAATCAAATCCGACAACCCCGACCACGGCTTCCAGTTCCCCGGCAGCTTCGAACTCAGCGCCATGGGCACCGCCGGTACCGGGCTGGAAAGCGAGCTGCCACGTCTGCTGGAATCCGCCGGCGTGCAGGTGGAGCACGAGACCATCTCGTGGAAGCATTCGTCCAGCGGCAAGTTCGTCTCCGTGCGCATCAGCTTCCGGGCTGAGGACCGCGCGCAGTACGACGCCGCGCACGCGGTGCTGCGCGACCATCCGGAAGTGAAGTGGACGCTGTGACGGCACCCTGCATCGTCCGCGAACTCGGCCGACAGCCTTACGAACCGGTGTGGCGCGCGATGCAGCGCTTCACCGATGCACGCACCGACGAAACGCCGGACGAACTCTGGCTGGTCGAACATGATCCCGTGTTCACCCTGGGCCAGGCCGGCAAGGACGAACACGTGCTGGCGCCGGGCACCATACCGGTGGTCCATGTCGACCGCGGCGGGCAGGTGACCTATCACGGGCCCGGTCAGATCGTCGCGTATCCGCTGTTCGACCTGAAGCGGCTGAAGGTGGGCGTGCGCGACTACGTCTGCAGGATCGAGCAGTCCATCATCGACACGCTGGCCGACTGGAACATCGAGGCCGCGCGCAAGGACGGCGCTCCCGGCGTGTATGTGGCCGGCGCCAAGATCGGCGCGCTGGGCATCCGCGTGCGCCGTGGCTGCACCTTCCATGGCCTGGCGTTCAACATCGCGATGGACCTGGAACCATTCCACCGTATCAATCCCTGCGGTTACCAAGGCCTGCAGGTCGTCTCGCTGGCCGACCTCGGCGGCCCCACCGCCATGGACCAGGTGAAGCCGGTGCTGCTGAAGCACTTGGCGGAGCAATTCGGCCTGTCGTTGCGGCACGAGGCCGCCCTGCCGGACCTGTCGCAGGCGGCGTAACGCCGCTGGCCTGCAGGAGCGACGTCAGTCGCGACCGCAGGCCAACACGCGGCAGAAAACGATGGTCGACACGCCTGCGCTCAGGGTGCAGGCACAGGCATTCTCTTCACTCCCTCCGGCGACCACGCCATGCGGTCGCGACGCGCGTCGCGCCTACAACCATCACGGCCCCATGCCACAATCGGCCGCGATGAATGACGCGACCCCTTCCCTCGATACGGAACTCGACGCCCTGACCGAGCGAGGCCTGGCGCGCCTGCGTGCCGCATCGCCCGATGCCGCCGCGCAGCTCGCCGACGCGCGCAGCGCCGACCGTACCGCACGCGTCATCGCGGCCAGCGACTTCGCGCTGGAAACGTTGCGTCGGCAACCCGACCTGCTGGCCACCCTGCTGCACGATGACGGCACCGCACCCTTGCCGGTGCCTGCACTGCTGGCGGACAACACGACGCAATGGCCCGCGCTGTTGCGCCGTTACCGCGCCGCCGAGTCCACGCGCCTGGTCTGGCGCGACGTGCATGGCCTCGACACCGTCGACGACACGCTGGCCGGCACCACGCGGCTGGCCGAGGTCTGCCTGCAGACCGCACTCGACGCACTGGAAGCCGAATTCGCGCAGCGCCACGGCGTGGTGCGCGCACCGGATGGCAGCGTGCAGCAGCTGGTGGTGTTCGGCCTGGGCAAGCTGGGCGGCGGCGAACTGAATTTCTCTTCCGACATCGACCTGGTGTACGCCTATCCGCAAGGTGGGGAATCCGATGGCGCGCGTCCGCTCGCGGCCGAGGACTACTTCATGCGGCTGGGCCAGCGCTTGGCCAAGCTGCTGGACGAACCGACGGCGGACGGCTTCTGCCATCGCGTCGACCTCCGGCTGCGGCCGTTCGGCAACGCCGGACGCGTCGCGCTGTCGTTCGCCGGCATGGACCAGTATTTCCAGCGCGAGGGACGCGACTGGGAACGCTACGCCTGGCTGAAGGCGCGTGCGGTGGCGGGTGACATCGAAGCGGGCGAACGCTGGCTGCAGTCGTTGCGCCCCTTCGTCTACCGCCGTTACCTCGACTACACGGCGCTCGATGGCCTGCGCGAAATGAAGGCGGCGATCGCCGCCGAAGTCGCTCGCCGTGAGCTGGCCGACGACATCAAGCGCGGACCGGGGGGCATCCGCGAGATCGAATTCCTGGTGCAGGCCCTGCAGCTGATCCGTGGCGGCCGTGAATCCGCGCTGCGGGAACGGCGCCTGCGCGCGGCCCTGCCGGCGCTGGTCGCCACGCGGCAGATGTCCGAGGAAGAAGGCGACGCGCTGATGGCCGCGTACCGCTTCCTGCGACGGCTGGAGAACCGCCTGCAGATGCTGCGTGATGCCCAGACGCATGTCTTGCCGGAAGACCCGATGGATCGTCTGCGCATCGCGCGTGGCCTGGGTTATCCGGATTGGGAGGCGTTGCGCGTGGCGCTGGAGGCGCAGCGCGTGCGGGTCTCGGCGGAGTTCGCCGAACTGCTGGCGCCGCGCCGCCGTGATGCGGCGCCGGGCGCACTGGCGCAGTACTGGCGTGCGCTGCCGGACGGAGGCGATGCGGAGAGTCTTGCGTCAGCGGGCTTCCACGATGCGCCGGGCGCGGACGCGGCATTGCGTGAATTCGTGCAATTCTCCGGGGTGAGGACGTTGTCCGATGCATCCCGGGCACGCCTTGACCGGGTGTTGCCCGCGTTGCTGGAAGCATGCGCACGGTCATCGCAACCCGATGCCGCGCTGCGCCGCGTGCTGAGCCTGCTGCAGGCCATCCTGCGCCGTGCCAGCTACCTGGCGCTGCTGGATGAACAACCCAGTGCGCTGGCGCGGCTGGTCGATGTGCTGGCGCGCAGCGCGTTGCTGGCAGAACGCCTGGCGTTGTATCCGCTGTTGCTGGACGAACTGCTGGACACGCGCGTCTCCGGGCCGCTGCCGGATCGTGCGCAGATGCATGCGGACTGCGGGGAGGCACTGCAGGAAGACGACCCCGAGCTGCTGCTGCGCGCGCTCAACGAACGCCGCCTCGCATTGAGTTTCCGCATTGCGCTGGCGGCGCTGGACGGCCGGCAACCGGCGCGCGAGAGCACCCGCCAGCTGGCATGGCTGGCCGATGAAGTGGTGTGCATCGTGCTGAAGGTGGCCATGCGTGACGTGGCCACTGCGCACGGTGCGGTAGCCGATGGCCGCTTCGCGATCCTCGGTTACGGTAGCCTGGGCGGCGAGGAGCTGGGCTTCGGTTCGGACCTCGACCTGGTGTTCCTGTTCGATGCGCCGCCCGATGCCGTCTCCGACGGCGCGCGGCCGCTGGAAGCCGGTCGCTGGTACGCGCGGCTGGCGCAGAAGATCGTGGCGCTGCTGGGTGCGGTCACGGGTGCCGGCCGCCTGTACGACGTCGACGTGCGCCTGCGGCCCGACGGCGCCAAGGGGTTGCTGGTCTCGTCGCTGGCGAGTTACCGCGATTACCAGCGCGAGCGCGCCTGGACGTGGGAACACCAGGCGCTGGTGCGCGCGCGTGGGGTCGCGGGTGATGCCACGCTGCTGGATGCTTTCGAACAGATCCGTGCGCAGACGCTTTCCACGCCGCGCGATGCGACCAGGCTCAATGAGGACGTGACCAGCATGCGCGCCCGCATGCGTGGCGAACTGGACCGCAGCGATGCCGCGCGCTTCGACCTGAAGCAGGGCGCGGGTGGCCTGGTGGACCTGGAGTTCCTGCTGCAGTACCTGGTGCTGCGCGAGTCCGCCCAACACGCCGCGCTGCTGTTGCCGCGCGATACGCCCGGCCTGATCGCTGCGCTGGCCCGGTGCGGCGTGATGCCGGCGGGGGAAGCTGCAGCGCTTGAGCAAGTGCATGCCGCCTTCGTCGCCGATGGCCTGGCCTGCACGCTGGACCGGCGCCCGCGCCTGGTGCCCGAAAGCGGTGCACTGGCCGCCGCGCGGGCGATCGTCACGCGCGCCACGCAGGCACACGGCCTGCGGTTCGTCGACGCGGGCAAGCCGTCCTAGAGCGCCAGGCGCTCGCGCAGCACCGCGGCCACGCGCGCCGTTTCGCGCAGCGGTTCGCTGTCGAAAGCCACCATCGCGCTGTCGAGGGCGCGGATGCGTCCACGCTGCAACAGCGCATCGAGGAACCGCCGCGGCCGGCCATCCACGCGTTGCGGCTCGAAGACGTGGACCGGCACCGTGGTCGCGCAGGCTTCGGACACCATGTTCACCGAATCCGGTGTGCAGACGATGCGGTCTGCCCAGGCCAGCAGGCCGGGGTAGGGGTTGGGGCCATCGCGTTCCCCGCACCAGAGGATGCCCGGGGTGCCCGTGTAACGCTGGCGCACGGCATCGATCACCTGTGGCGGGGTGCGTCGCGAGGTGGTGACCAGCAGGCTGCCGCCGTCGCGCGCCCATGCCGCATCAAGGTCTGCCGCCAACGCCTGGAAGGCTTCGTGGTCGAAACGCGCATGCGCGCTGCCGCCGCCCAGCAGCACCGCTGTGCGGGGCGAGGGCAGTCGGGCGAAGGCTGCGAACTGCACGCGCGCCTCCGCCAGCCAGGCATCGTCGACCGGGGTGAGGCTGCCGGTCAGGGTGATGACGTTGGCACCGCGCAGGCCGTCATGCTCCGGTGCGATCACCACGTCCCAGTGGGTGGGATCGATGCGGGGATCCAGGATCTGCACGGCCTTGCTGCCGCGCGCGCGCAGCAGTCGCGTGGCCAGCGCCGCCTGCCGTCCGCAGCCGATGGCGAGCGCGGGAGGCGCGGATAGTCCCGTGGTGAACTCGCTGCCGAAGGCATGGCGGGCACCCGGCCAGTGCCGCGGCGCGACCCATCGCCACGGTGCGCGGGGCGCCAGCGTCCATTCCCGTGCGGGGCCGATACCCAGCTCACGCGCCAATGACCCGGCCTGCCGCACATTGCCGGCATTCCCGTCGGTCAGGGTCCAGAAGCGTGCGGAATCGGCGGCAGGCAGGCTTGTTCGTTCCACTGGTTAAAACAATCCGTTCCGGGGCGGTTGGATGTTGCCATAGTCAGGACACTCTACACTGGCCGCCTTCACCGCTGCGCCCACGGCAGCCACCCTTTCCTCTGCCAGGTATTCCCATGTCCGAAGCCCTCAATGCCGCCGCGCTGGACCAGCTGTTCCGCACCGCACGCTCCCAGAACGCCTTCCTGGACACCCCCGTCAGCGACGAGCAGTTGCACGCGCTGTACGAACTGCTGAAGTGGGGGCCGACGGCCGCCAACAGCACGCCGGCGCGCTTCGTGTTCGTCAAGTCGGCCGAAGCGAAGGCCAAGCTGGGCCCGGCGCTGGATGAAGGCAACTACGCAAAGACTATGGCCGCGCCGGTCACCGTGATCATCGGCTACGACCTGGATTTCCACGAGAAGATCAACTACCTGTTCCCGCACGCGCCGGATGCGAAGAGCTGGTTCGACGGTCCGCCGGAGGCCCGCTACGAGCGTGCCATCCGCAATGGCAGCCTGCAGGGTGCCTACCTGATGCTCGCGGCCCGCGCGCTGGGCTTGGACGTCGGGCCGATGTCCGGCTTCGACAACGCCAAGGTCGACGAAGCCTTCTTCGCCGGCACCGCCATCAAGTCCAATTTCCTGGTCAATCTCGGCCACGGCGATCCGGCCGGCGTGTTCCCGCGCCTGCCCCGCCTGAGCTTCGACGAAGCCGCCCGCATCGCCTGATCCACCACCCAAGGAGACATTCCCATGCGCAAGACCCTGCTCGCCGCCGTCCTGTTCGCCTTCGCCGGCACCGCTTTCGCCGCCCCGGTCACTTACAAGATCGATCCGGGCCACACCAACGTGCTCGCCCGCTGGGACCACTTCGGGTTCTCCAACCCGAGCGTCAACTTCGGCCAGGCCGACGGCACGCTGGTCTACGACGCCGACAAGGTCTCCGCATCCAGCGTCCAGGTCACCCTGCCGCTGAGCGGCCTGAGTGCGCTGGCCGACCAGTTCTACGAGCACCTGACCAGCGACAAGTGGTTCGATGCCGCCAAGTACCCGACGGCCACCTTCAAGAGCACCAAGGTCGAGGCCGCGGGCGACAACAAGCTCAAGGTCACCGGTGACCTGACCATCAAGGGCATCACCAAGCCGGTCGTGCTGGACGTGACGCTCAACAAGGCCGCCGAGCACCCGATGAAGAAAGTGCCGGCGATCGGTTTCGACGCCACCGCCACGGTCAAGCGCAGCGATTTCGGCCTGGGCGCCTACGCGCCGATGGTCAGCGACGAGGTCACCCTGAGCATCACCACCGAAGCGACGGCCAACGCCGCCAAGTAAGCCGGGCGATGGGCCTTCACGGGCCTGCTGCCGGAAACGCCGTCCCGCACCCGCGGGGCGGCGTTTTGCGTTGTGGAACCCGCGCGGCATGGGGCGTGGAGGTGCGGGTGCTAAACTCGCCGTCCTGTTCCCCCCTGCATGACACGCCGCCATGAGCCAGACCGCCACCGCGCCCGCCAACGCCGAGAAGCGCTACACCGTGTATCGCGCCGACCTGCCGCTGAGCTGCCCGCTGCCGTCCATGGCGCTGTGGAACTCGCATCCGCGGGTGTACCTGCCCATCGAAGATGCCCCGGGTGGCGACGTGCAGTGCCCCTACTGCGGCTCGCATTTCGTCCTGGCCGACTGACCGGCTGACGATGGGGTTGTCCGCACCGGCGTTGCGCCCATGCGGCGACTGACCGTCGTCCAGCTGCTGCCGGCGCTGCAGTCCGGCGGCGTCGAGCGCTCCACGCTGGAAATCGCCGACGCGCTGGTGCGCGCCGGCCATCGTGCAGTCGTCGTGTCCGCCGGCGGACGCCTGCTGCCGACGCTGCAGCAGAGCGGCGCCGAGCACATCACCCTCGACATCGGCCGCAAATCGCTGTTCACGCTGCGCCACGTGCTGGCGCTGCGGCGCCTGTTCGCTGACCTGCAGCCTGACATCGTGCATGCGCGTTCGCGCTTGCCGGCGTGGCTGGGCCTGTGGGCAGTGCGCGGCATGCCCGCCGCCAAACGGCCCCGCTTCATCACCACCATGCACGGCCTGAATTCTCCGGGCCGCTACAGCGCGGTGATGACCTTCGGTGAGCGCGTGATCTGCGTGTCCGACACGGTGCGCCGTTATCTGCTGCAGCATTATCCGCGGACCGATCCCGCCCGGCTGGTGGTGATCCCGCGCGGCATCCAGCCCGACCAGTTCCCGCGCACCGCGCATCCCGATGCCGACGCGCGCGCATGGGCGATGGCGCAGCATGCTTCGCTGGTGGGCGAGGGCCCGCTACTGCTGCTGCCCGGCCGTGGTACGCGCCTGAAAGGGCACGCCGATGCCCTGCGACTGCTGGCCGCGCTCCGTCGCGACGGCGGCGACGCACGCCTGTGGTTGCCCGGGTCGCGCGAACCGGGACGCGAAGCCTACCTGCAGGAGCTTGAAGCGGAATGCGCGCGCCTGGGCATCGCCGATGCCGTCGCCTTCACCCCGCCTATCGCCGGAATCGCGCGTGCCTACGCGGGCTGCGACATGGTGCTGCAGCTCTCGCGCAAGCCGGAGTCGTTCGGGCGCACGGTGATCGAGGCCTTGTCGGTGGGCCGGCCGGTGGTGGGCTGGGCGCACGGTGGCGTGGGCGAACTGCTGGCTGAGCTGCAGCCGCAAGGCGCGGTGCCGCCGTTTGACGAGTCCGCACTCGCCACCACCACGCGCGCGGTGCTCGCCCATCCGCCACCGCCATTGGCTACGATGGATGCCTACACCCTGCGCGCGATGCAGGACGCCACGCTGGCCCTCTACCAAGACCTCGCCGATGAACCACGCCCCCGCCACGCCGGCTGACCCGCCTTCACCCGTGCCCATGTCCGTGCAGGGCTGGCGCTGGGCACCGGCCTGGGTACTGACGTTCGTCGCGCTGTGGCCGGCACCCGGTTATGCGGAAGCGGTGATGGTGCTGGGTGCGTTCGCGGCGATCATCCTGCTGCTCGCGCGTTTCCGTGGTGGCGCGAAACTGCTGAGTGGCCCGGCCTGGGCGCTCACCAGCGCCCTGTTCGTCGCGTACTGGGCACCGCAGGTGATCTCCGCGGTCGACGCGATGGATCCGGCGCGCGCACTGCGCGAGTCGGTCGCCGACCTGCGCTACCTGCCTTTCCTTTGGCTGGTGGCGGCCGCGGTGGCCAACGCCGAGGCCAGGCGCATCACGTTCCGCGGGCTGGCGATCCTGGTGGCGGTGTGGACGGTGGATGCGCTGGCGCAGGTCGTGTTCGGCACCAGCCCGTTGTTCTGGGGACTCGACCAGTTGAAGCAGATGATCAGCGGGCGCGGCATGTGCACGCCGGAGGAGATCGCCGCGCTCGACCGCCTGAGCGGTTTCCTGGGGCCCTGCAACCTGAAACTCGGCATGGTGCTGGCCAGCCTGTCGCCGTTCGCGCTGTTCGCCGCCGCCAAGCGCCTGGACGTGCTGGGCTGGATGCTGGCCGCGGCCGCGATGGGCATCGTGATCCTGCTGGCGGGCGCGCGCGCGGCGTGGCTGACCTATGCGCTGGTGCTGGTGTTTTCCGGCTGGCGCCTGCTCGGCTGGAAGAAGCTGCTGGGCGTGCTGGGCATGGGCATGCTGGTGCTGGCGCTGCTGTCGGTGTCCTCCATCCAGGTGCGCGAGCGGGTGGCGCGTACCGCGCATGCGCTGGCCGCCGACGAAAGCGGCGTGGACAGCGCCCTGTCCGGCCGCGCGCAGATCTGGTCGGCCGCGGGCTGCATGATCGTGCAGCATCCGGTCAATGGCGTAGGCGCGCGCGGTTTCCGCCAGGCGTACCCGGAATGCGATGCCGGCAACGGCGACAGTCCACCGGCCTGGGGCGGCGGGCCGGCCCTGCATGCCCATCAGATCGTGCTGGAAGTGCTCAGCGAAACCGGTGTGATCGGCTTGCTGCTGTGGCTGGCCGGTGCGGCGCTCGCCTGGCGAGCGTGGCGCTACGCCACGCCGGTGGCCAAGGAGCGTGCGCGACCGGCGATGCTGGCGCTGGCGGTGACGGTGTTTCCGTTGAACACCCACCTGGCGTTCTACTCGACGTTCTGGGGCGGCCTGACGCTAATGCTGGCCGCGCTGTATGCCGGCAGCCTGCTTTCGCGCGACGACGACACGCTCGCGCGTACCTGAGGCGCGCTCCGACCCCTGCCGCCGTCAGGGCGAGGGCGGCGTGCGCCGGTACAGCAGTCGCGGCGCGCTGTCCGGCTGCCGCTTGAAGCGGCGGTGGATCCACAGGTACTGCGCGGGTGCTTCACGCACCATCGCTTCGATCGCCGCGTTGACGCGCGCGCTGTCGGCGGTGGCGTCCGCGGAAGGAAAATCCTCCAGTGGCGGCGCCACGCGCAGGATGTACCGGCCGCCTTCGCGGCGATGGAAGAAAGGCACCACCGCGCACCCGGTCAGGCGCGCAAGCTGGTGGGTAGCGGTGATGGTGGCCGCGGGCACGCCGAAGAACGGCGCGAACACCGTGTCCTTGCCGCGCATGTCCTGGTCCGGCGCATACCACAGGAACCCGCCCTGCTTGAGATGGCGGACGGCCCCGCGGATCTCCTCGTTGGTGAACATGTGCACCGCATAGCGCAGGCGGCCGCGCTTGACCGCCCATTCGAACACCGGGTTGCGGTGCTTGCGGTACATGCCCGCCAGCGGCACGTGGTCGCACATCAGCCGGCCGCAGATCTCCAGCGTCATGAAATGCCCCGACACCATCAGCACGCCGCGCTTCTGCGCCCGCAACGCGTCCAGGTGCTCCATGCCTTCGATGACCACGTCGCGCCGCATCGGCGTCACCGTGCCCCACCAGGCGCGGGCGAATTCGAACAGGCCCACGCCCAGCGCCGAAAAACTCGCGTTGCGCAGGGCGAGGCGCTGGGCGGGCGTCCACTCGGGGAAGCACAGCGCCAGGTTCACGTCCGCGGCGTGCCGGCGCGAGCCCGCCAGCCACGGCGCCACGGCCCCGATGACGCGACCGACCCCGCGCTGCAGCGCCCACGGCAACCGCCCGGCGGCCACCATCACGCCCAGCGCGATCCACATCGGCCAATGGCGCGGGGCGAAGGACGGGCGTTGGAGCGTGTCGGTGTCGGCCATCCCGCGATTCTAGGTTCTCGGCCCGGTGCGGGGAACCGCGCGGCGGATCCGCCGCACGCGCAGTGACAGGCCTGCGCCGCCTGCCTATCCTTGTCGGGATGCCGAAGACCCTGACCGAGCGCCTGTTGCGTGGACTGTATTCCGCCACGCTGTACCTGCTGACGCCGGTGACGGTCTATCACCTGATCTGGCGCGGGTTCCGCTTCACCGAATACTTCCAGCGCTGGGACGAACGCTACGGCCGCTACGACACGCCGGCGGGCCCCGTCGACGTCTGGCTGCACGCGGTGTCGGTGGGTGAGGTCAACGCGGCCGCGCCGGTGGTGAATGCACTGCTGCGCCAGCATCCCGGCCTGCGCATGGTGGTGACCACGATCACCCCGACCGGATCCGAACGCGTGCGCACCCTGTGGGGCGACCAGCTGATGCACGTGTACGCGCCGTATGACCTGCCGGGCGCGGTCGGCCGCTTCCTGCAGCACTACCAGCCGCGCGTGGCGCTGGTCATGGAAACCGAACTGTGGCCCAACCTGCTGTTCGGCTGCAGTGATCGCGGCATTCCGCTGTACATCCTCAATGCGCGCCTGTCCGCGCGCTCGCTGCGCGGCTACAGCGTGCTGCGGCCCCTGATCGCGCGTGCGCTGCGCTCGGTCAAACAGGTGGCGGCGCAGTCCGACGAGGACGCGGCGCGCTTCGTGCAACTGGGCGCGGAACCGGCGCAGGTGCGCGACATCGGCAACCTGAAGTTCGACATCCCCGTGCCCGACAGCCTGCCGGGCTTCGTGGCCGAATACCGCCAGCGTCCGGGCACGTCGCGCCTTACCTGGATCGCCGCCAGCACGCATGAAGACGAAGAGGCCGCCGTCCTGCAGATCCATCGTCGCCTGCGCGCGCGCTGGCCCGACCTGTTGCTGCTGTGGGCGCCCCGGCACCCGGAGCGTTTCGCGCGCGTGGCCGATGTCGCGCGCGAAGCAGGCTGGCGGGTCGCCACGCGCCGCGTCGAGCGCTGGCCCACGCCGGACTGCGATGTGTTCGTCATCGATACGCTGGGCGAACTGATGGCGTTCTACGCCTGCGCGGACGTGGCCTTCGTCGGCGGCAGCCTGCAGCCGATCGGTGGGCACAACCTGCTGGAACCCGCGGCGGTCGGCACGCCTGCGGTCACCGGCCCGCACCTGCACAACTTCACCGAGATCGCGCGCCGCCTGAAGGAAGCCGACGCGCTGGAGATCGGCGCCGATGCCACGGCCGTCGGCAACGCGCTGGAAGCCCTGCTCGACGATGATGCGCGACGGCTGCGCGTGGCGGTGAACGGGCGCTCGCTGGTCGAGCACGGTCGCGGCGCGCTCGGCCGCACGCTGGACATGATCGCGCCGGAGTTGCCGGCCGCATCGCCATGACCGCACCCGTCGATGCGCGGGCACTGCAGGGCATCCGCGTACTGGACCTGACACGCGTGTTGGCAGGGCCCTGGTGCACGCAGGTACTCGCGGACCTGGGGGCGGAGGTCATCAAGGTCGAGCGCCCGGGCACCGGCGACGACACGCGTGGCTGGGGACCGCCTTTCCTGCGCGACGGCGCCGGCGAGGACACGGCGGAGTCCGCGTATTTCCTGTGCACCAACCGCAACAAGCGTTCGCTGACCGTGGACATCGCGCAGCCTGCCGGGCAGGCGATCATCCGCCGCCTGGCGGGGACCTGCGATGTGCTGGTGGAGAACTTCAAGGTCGGCGACATGGCGCGCCACGGGCTGGACGCGGCCACGCTGCGTGCACTGAACCCGCGCCTGGTGTATTGCTCGATCACCGGCTTCGGCCAGGATGGGCCGTACGCGCAACGCGCCGGCTACGACTTCGCCGTGCAGGGGCTGGGCGGCTTGATGAGCGTCACCGGCGCGGTGGACGGCGAACCGCAGAAGGTCGGCGTGGCAGTGGCGGACCTGTTCACCGGCATGTATGCCACCGTTGCGATCCTGGCGGCGTTGCGCCACCGCGACGCGACCGGCGAAGGCCAGGTGATCGACATGGCCTTGCTGGACACGCAGGTGGCGATGCTGGCCAATCTCGGCAGTCATTACCTGGTCGGCGGCGAAGTACCTTCACGCCAGGGCAATGCGCACGCCAACATCGTCCCGTACCAGGTCTTCGCGGTCGCCGACGGCCACCTCATCGTCGCGGTCGGCAACGACCGGCAGTTCACGCGCCTGTGCGACCTGCTCGACCTCGCATCGCTCGCGCAGGATGCGCGCTACGCGACCAACGCCGCGCGCGTGCGCCACCGCGAGACGCTGGTGCCGGTGCTGCAGCAGGCATTGCATGCGCGCGGACGGCAGGCGTGGTTGTCGTTGCTGGAAACGGCAGGCATTCCCTGCGGCCCGGTCAACGACCTGCGCGATGTGTTCGCCGATCCGCAGGTACGCGCGCGCGGCATGGTCGTGGAAACTCCGCATCCGATGGCGGGCACGCTGCCGCTGGTAGGCAGTCCGATGAAGCTGTCCGCCACGCCGGTCCAGCCGCCACGCACGCCGCCAGGGCTCGGGCAGGACAGCGACGACGTGTTGCGCGAGGCGGGGTACGGCGAAGAAGAGATCGCGGCGTTGCGGGCTGGCGGGGTGGTCTGACACGCCACCCGTGGGAGCGACGTCAGTCGCGACCGCGCCCCCGATGGAGTGCGCCGCTGGAATTCAAACGCGCTGCAGCGCGACCGAAAGGCGAACGACCGGCGTTCCGGGTGAAGCCCGGCCGTGCGGTCGCGACTTACGTCGCTCCTACAGGATCTTCTGGCGCGGAAACGACGACGGCGGGCCGAAGCCCGCCGTCGTGATCGCGTGCAACGGGTGAATGCTTACTGCTGCGTGGTACCCGGTGCTGCCAGACGCGCTTCGGCATCGGCCGTCAGCAGGCGGTTGATGTCCTGCACGTCGGTGCCGTCCAGCGTGCCGGCGGCCTGTTCCAGCAGCAGTCGGTTCTGCAGGAACTGGTACTTGGCTTCGGCATACACCACCTGTGCCTGGAACAGCGTGCGCTGGTTCTGCAGCACGTCCAGCACGGTACGGGTACCGACTTCCAGGCCGACCTGCGAGGCATCCAGCGCGCTCTGCGCGGAGAACACCGCCAGGCGGCGTGCTTCCACTTCGCTGACGCCGGCCACCAGGGCCTGGTAGGCGCTGCTGGTGTTGCGGACCAGGGCGCGACGGGTCTGTTCCAGCGCATCGGTGGCGCGATCGCGCTGGGCCAGTGCCTGGCGCACGCCGGACTGGGTGGCGCCGCCGGCGAAGATCGGCACGCGCAGGGTCAGGCCCCAGTTGTAGCCTTCCGCGTCTTCCGACACGGTACCGCCGACGGAATCCCAATCGGTGCCGTTGGAGTAACCGCCGCCGAAGCTCAGCGTGGGGTAGTGGCCGGCACGCGCGCTGGAGACGCCGAACTCGGCGGATTCGGCCTGAAACTGCGCCGACTTCAGGCTCGGGTTCTGCTCGAGCGCACGGTTGACCCACACGTCAGCGGTCTGGTCGACCGGCAGTTCCGGGCGGAAGTCATCCGGCAGGCCCTTCAGGCCGCTGATCGGCTGGCCGGTGATCTCGGCCAGCGCGCGGTAGCGGTCGTCCAGCAGGTTGCGCGCCAGGATGGTGTTGGCGCGCGCGCTGTCGTACTGCGCGCGGGCTTCGTGCACGTCGGTGATGGGCGCCAAGCCCACGTCCAGGCGCTTCTGCGCGTAGTCGAACTGCTTCTTCGAGGCGGCCTCGTTGGTTTCCGCGGCGGCCAGCGACTCGATGCCGATCAGCACGTCGAAGTAGGCGGCCGAGGTGCGCGTGATCAGTTCGTTGTTCGCCGCGGCCAGGTCGTAGTCGGCGGCGTTGCTGATGGCGCGCTGGCCACGCAGGTTGGCGATGCGGCTCCAGTCGAAGACCGACTGGCTGACCTCCACGCCGTAGCTGCGGCCCTTGGCATCGCCCAGCGGGCTGCCCGGGCGGCTGCTGTGCGCACGGCTGTATGCCGCAGTACCGTCAATCCGCGGCAGCAGCGCGGCGCGTGCCTGCACGGCGCCTTCCTTGTCGAACAGGCGGGTGGCTTCGGCGATGGAAAGCTGCGGGTCGCCGGCGCGCGCCAGCTCATAGGTCTGCATCAGGTCGGTGGCGTTGGCCGAGAACGGCAGCGCCAGAGCGAGCGCGAGTACGAGGGGGCGACGGCTCATGCGGTTTCCTTTTTTAATCTTCAGAAGACGAACTGGGGTGCCGGCGCGGCACCGATCAGATAGGGGAGGTCGGTTTCGAACAACGATTCGGTGCGCGTCCCGTTGACATCCTGGACGTGCAGCACGGCTTCCATCACCGGTGATGCGCCCTGCACCACGAACAGGCGTCCGCCCGGGCGCAGCCACTTCAGGAAGTGCGCCGGCAGCGCGCTGACCGCGCCCGTGACGCACACCACGTCGAAGCGGCGGTCGGTGTCGTAGGTCAATGCATCCGCGGTTTCGATGCGCACGTTGTTGCCCAGGCCCGCCGCATCCAGGCGTGCACGCGCGGCCGCGGCCAGGCCGGGATGGATTTCGAGGCTGAGCACGTCGCGCGCCAGGTGGCCCAGGCAGGCGGCCAGGTAGCCGCTGCCGGTGCCGATCTCCAGCACGTCTTCGTCGGCCTGCGGCTTCAGCGCCTGCAGCGTGCGGCCTTCCACCACCGGCTTCATCATGGCCTGGCCGTCGCCCAGCGGCAGTTCCAGGTCGGCGTAGGCCAGCGCGCGGTGCGCGTCGGCCACGAAGGCCTCGCGCGGCAGCGTCGCCAGTGTGTCAAGCACGCGCGCGTCCAGCACGTCCCAGGGACGTACCTGCTGTTCGACCATGTTCTCGCGGGCTTGGGTGTAATCGATCGTCATGGGGGGTTATCCGACGCGGAGGGCTGGGCCGGGCATTTTAGCGGGCTGGCCCCGTCCGCGCTGCGCAAGGATCGCGGTTGGCCCTGCAACGGACGCAGTGCCGGAAGTCACCGCGACCTCCGTCGGCCGGGGGCGGGCTTCAGGTTCAGCGCCGGCCATAGGCTCTCAGGAACATGTCCACGGTGGCGTCGATGTGGCGGTTGACGTCGCTGCGGCCCATCTGGCCACAAAGGCCGCAGGTCATCCGCATGTGCGCCTCGCCCTTGACCAGGGTGAAGAACTGCACCGAGGCCGTGGCAACGTCCGGGATATCCAGCTCGCCCTGGGCCACCTGGGCCTGCAGGAGGGCGGCGAACGCATCATGGGTGCGCTGCGGACCGGCTTCCCAGAAGGTCTGCTTGAGGCGGTCGTCGATGTTGCCGGGCACCATCATCATGCGGTGCGTGCTGATGGCCTCGTCGCTGCTGATCAGCGCGAAGAAGGCGTGCGCGATGGCTTTCAGCTGTTCGCGCAGCGAGCCTTTCAGCTCGATCTGGAACAGGGTGTCGGGCAGCATTTCCTCGCACTTGGCCTGCACGGCGGCGGCGAACAGCGCGTCCTTGTCGCCGAAATGGCTGTACACGGTCAGCTTGGAGACGCCCGCTTCGGCGGCAATCTGGTCCATGCTGACGCCATTGAAGCCCTCGCGGGCGAACAGCAGCTTGGCGGCTTCCAGGATGGCGGCGCGCTTGCCCAGGTCCTTGGGGCGCCCCGGCCCGCTGGCGGGCTTGGCGGCTGGCTTGCGACGGCTGGCAGGGGAAGAAGGACTGACCATCAGTGAATACTAGACTACCCGGTTCGATATTTATACTATACCGCCAAGTCTACTAATTGTTGAGCCGCGGAGCGGTTATGCCAAGCATGCGCTGGAACAGAGTGTTCGGGATCCTGTTGGTCGGCCTGGCGGCCTGCAGTGCGGAGCCGCCTGCCGAGTCGCCACGCCCCGCGCTGGTGGTGCAGCCGGGCGGTGGTGCCGAGGCCGCGTTGTCGGCCTACGCCGGCGAAGTGCGCGCCCGCGAGGAAAGTCCGCTGTCGTTCCGCGTGGGCGGCAACCTGGTCCGCCGCAACGTCGATGCCGGCGCGCGGGTGCAGAAGGGCGAGGTGCTGGCGCTGCTGGACCCCGGCGACTTCGCTCTGCAGGCACAGGCCGCGCAGGCACAGCTGGCCGCTGCCGAAGCCGACCTGGTCCGCACCCGCGGTGACCGCGACCGCTACGCCACGCTGGTGGGCGACAAGCTGATCAGCCAGTCCGCCTATGACGCGCAGGTCGCCGCCTACAAGGCGGCCGAAGGCCAGGCGCGCGCCGCGCGGGCGCAGATGGACGTGATGCGCAACCAGGAAGGCTATTCGCAGTTGCGCGCGCCGCGCGACGGCGTGATCGCCAGCCGCCAGGCCGAAGCGGGCCAGGTGGTGGCCGCCGGCCAGACGGTCTTCACCCTGGCCGCCGACGGCGGGCGCGAGGTGGCCATCGGGCTGCCGGAAAACCGCATCCGCGACTTCAGCATCGGCCAGCCGGTGGCCATCGAGCTCTGGAATGCCCCCGGCCAGCGCCTGCCCGGCGCCATCCGCGAGATCGCGCCTGCCGCCGATGCGCAGACGCGGACCTACGCGGCACGCGTGACGCTGGTGGGCGACGCTGCGCAGCAGGTGGAACTGGGCCAGAGCGCGCGCGTGTACGTGCAGGAAAACGGCACGAAGGCCGCACTGAAGCTGCCGCTGTCGGCCATCCAGCGCGGTGAAGGTGGCAAGACCACGGTATGGGTCGTCGATCCCGCCACGGGCAAGGTGCGTTCGCAGCCCGTGCAGCTGGGCGCGTACGGCGAGGTGTCCGTGCCCGTACTGGGCGGCGTGAAAGCCTCCGACTGGGTGGTCGGCGCCGGCGGGCACCTGCTGCGGGAAGGCCAGGTCGTCACGCCGGTGGACCGCAACAACCGGCCGTTGAAGCCCGCGGCCGGTGGTGGTGCCGCGGCCGTCGCGTCGCGCGCGGAGTAAGCCATGCGCCGCTTCAATCTTTCCGAATGGGCGTTGACCAACCGCAGCCTGGTGCTGTTCCTGATGATCCTGCTGGGCATCATCGGCGCGTGGTCGTACCGGCACCTGGGCCAGTCCGAGGACCCGCCCTTCACCTTCAAGGCGATGGTGGTGCGCACGGTATGGCCGGGCGCCAGCGCCGAGGAAGTCTCGCAGCAGGTCACCGAGCGCATCGAGAAGACGCTGATGACCACCGGCAACTACGAGTTCATCCGCTCGTACTCGCGCCCGGGGGAGTCGCAAGTGATCTTCATGGCGCGCGACTCGATGAAGTCGAAGGAGATCCCCGATCTCTGGTACCAGGTACGCAAGAAAGTCGGCGACATCCGCGCCACCCTGCCCAGCGGCGTGGTGGGGCCGTTCTTCAACGATGAATTCGGCGACACCTTCGGCAACATCTATGCACTGACCGGCGAAGGCTTCGACTACGCGGTGATGAAGGACTACGCCGACCGCATCCAGCTGGAGCTGCAGCGCGTGGATGACGTGGGCAAGGTCGAGCTGGTCGGCCTGCAGGACGAGAAGATCTGGATCGAGCTGTCCAACACCAAGCTGGCCACGCTGGGCATTCCGCTGAGCGCGGTCCAGCAGGCGCTGGAGGAACAGAACGCGGTCACGCCGGCGGGCTTCTTCGAGACGCCCAGCGACCGCGTGCAGCTGCGCGTCAGCGGTGAGTTCACCACGGTCGACGAGATCCGCGACTTCCCGATCCGCGCCGGCGGGCGCACGGTCAAGCTGAGCGACATCGCCACCATCAAGCGCGGCTTCGCCGACCCGGCCGCGCCGCGCATGCGTTTCATGGGCAAGCAGGGCATCGGCATCGCGGTGGCAATGAAGGACGGCGGCGACATCCTCACGCTGGGCGAAACCCTCGAAGCCGAATTCCAGCGCCTGCAGAAGACGCTGCCGCTGGGCATGGAGCTGCGCAAGGTGTCCGACCAGCCGGCGGCGGTGGAAGAGTCGGTGGGCGAGTTCGTCCGCGTGCTGGCCGAGGCGGTGATCATCGTGCTGCTGGTCAGCTTCTTCTCGCTGGGCATGCGCACCGGCCTGGTGGTGGCGGTGTCGATTCCGCTGGTGCTGGCGATGACGTTCGCGGTGATGCACTACTTCGGCATCGGCCTGCACAAGATCTCGCTGGGCGCGCTGGTGCTGGCGCTGGGCCTGCTGGTGGACGACGCGATCATCGCGGTGGAGATGATGGCCATCAAGATGGAACAGGGCTTCGACCGGTTGAAGGCGGCCAGCTTCGCCTACGAATCCACCGCCTTCCCGATGCTGACCGGTACGCTGGTGACCGCGGCGGGCTTCCTGCCGATCGCCACGGCGGCGTCGAGCACGGGCGAGTACACGCGTTCGCTGTTCCAGGTGGTGACGATCGCGCTGGTGGTGTCGTGGATCGCGGCGGTGCTGTTCATCCCCTACCTGGGCGACAAGATGCTGCCCGACCTGGGCAACCCGCAACCGCCAAAGCCCGGTTCGCTGGCCGCGCGCTGGCACGGCTTCCGCGCGCGCCTGGCCGATCGCTGGCCGCAGTACGCCGGCATGCTGGCACCCAAGGCGCATGATGCGCACGACCACAACCCCTACCACACCCCGTTCTACCAGCGCTTCCGTGGCTGGCTGGACGCGTGCCTGCGCCATCGCTGGCTGGTCATCGGCATCACCGTGGTGGCGTTCATCGGTTCCATCGCGCTGTTCCGCTTCGTACCGCAGCAGTTCTTCCCGGATTCCGTGCGGCCGGAGCTGATGGTGGACCTGGAACTGGCCGAAGGCAGCTCGCTGAAATCGACCGATGCCCAGGCGCACAAGCTGGAACAACTGCTGGCCAAGCGCGACGGCATCCAGAACTACGTGGCCTACATCGGCACGGGCTCGCCGCGCTTCTACCTGCCGCTGGACCAGCAGCTGCCACAGGCCAACTTCTCGCAGTTCGTGGTGCTGACCGACAACGCCGAGGCGCGCGAGGACATCCGCCGCTGGCTGATCGACGAGGTCGGACCGCAGTTCCCCGAGCTGCAGTTCCGCGTGACGCGCCTGGAGAACGGGCCACCGGTGGGGTATCCGGTGCAGTTCCGTGTCTCCGGCGAGCACACCGAACGCGTGCAGGCCATCGCGCGCCAGGTCGCGGAGAAGGTGCGCGCCAACACGCAGGTGACCAACGTCAACCTGGACTGGAGCGAACCCAGCAAGGTCGTGCGGCTCGCCATCGACCAGGACCGTGCCCGCGCGCTGGGCGTCAGCACGGCGCAGGTCTCGCACTTCCTCAGCGGCTCGCTGTCCGGATTGAGCGTCAGCACCTACCGCGAAGGCAACGAACTGGTGGAGATCCTGCTGCGGGGCCCCGACGAGGAGCGCACGCGGCTCGACCTGCTGGGCAGCCTGGCGGTGCCGACCAGCAGCGGCGGCACCGTGCCGCTGTCGCAGATCGCCAACCTGGAATACGCCTTCGAGGACGGCATCATCTGGCACCGCGACCGCCTGCCGACCGTCACCGTGCGCGCCGACATCAAGACGGACGACGTGACGGCACCGACGGTCATCGCGCAGATCCTGCCCACGCTGGACGGGATCCGGGCCGAGCTGCCGCAGGGCTACCTGCTGGAAACCGGCGGCACGGTGGAAGATTCGGCACGCGGCCAGAAATCGATTGCCGCGGGCATGCCGCTGTTCCTGCTGGTGGTGGCGACGCTGCTGATGCTGCAGCTGCGCAGCTTCTCGCGCGTCGCGCTGGTGCTGCTGACCGCGCCGTTGGGCCTGGTGGGCGTGACGCTGGCGTTGCTGATATTCCGCGTGCCGTTCGGCTTCGTCGCCATGCTGGGGACCATCGCGCTGGCCGGCATGATCATGCGCAACTCGGTGATCCTGGTGGACCAGATCGACCAGGACATCCGTGCCGGGCACGACCGCTGGCACGCCATCATCGATGCGACCGTGCGCCGCTTCCGTCCCATCGTGCTGACCGCGCTCGCCGCGGTGCTGGCGATGATCCCGCTGTCGCGCAGCGCGTTCTTCGGCCCGATGGCGGTGGCGATCATGGGTGGCCTGACCGTGGCCACCGTGCTGACCCTGTTCTTCCTGCCGGCGCTGTATGCGGCATGGTTCAAGGTGAAGCGGGAAGAGGCCACGTCCTGACGTCCGGGTGAAGCCGGGCTTGCCCGGCTTCGCTGGCGTATCCAGTCGGCAATGGCGCGCGCTGCGTTCCCTGTTGCCAGGATGGAGCCGGGGGAACCCCGGCTCTGCGCCATCAGTCCCGCAGTTCGGTCACGTAGCAGTGCGCCTGCATCTGCTCCAGCACCGCCTGGGTGGCGGCCTGGGTGGAGACGCCGCGGCCGCCGGTGGCCAGGTCATTGGTGAAGACCTGGGCGTTGAGTGCGCCGTCCACCGCGCGTTCGATGCAGTCGGCTTCCTCGTAGAGGCCCAGCGAATGGCGCAGCAGCATCGCGCAACTCAGGATGGTGGCGTAAGGGTTGGCGATGCCCTTGCCGGCGATGTCGGGGGCGGATCCGTGGATGGGTTCGTACAGGCCGATCCTGCCATCACCCAGCGACGCCGACGGCAGCAGGCCCAGCGAGCCGGCCAGCATCGAGGCTTCGTCCGTCAGAATGTCGCCGAACATGTTCTCGGTGACGATGACATCGTATTCGCGCGGCTTCGCCAGCAGATGCATGGCCATCGAGTCCACCAGCTGGTGCTCCAGCCGCACGTCGGGAAACTCTTCGCGCCCCAGCCGCGTGGCGACGTCGCGCCACAGCCGGGAGGTTTCCAGCACGTTGGCCTTGTCCACCGATACCAGGTAGCCGCGACGCTGGCGCGCCAGCCGGAACGCACTGCGCACCACGCGTTCGATCTCGGTGACGCTGTAGCTGCACAGGTCGCTGGCGCCGCGCGCATCGCGCGTCTTTTCGCCGAAGTAGATGCCGCCGGTCAGCTCGCGCACCACCACGATGTCCACCCCGGTCAGCAGGTGCGGCTTGATGGGCGATGCATGCAGTGCCGCCGGATGCGGGCGCACCGGGCGCAGGTTGGCGAACAGCCCCAGCCCCTTGCGCAGCGCCAGCAGGCCCTGTTCGGGGCGCACTCTGGCATTCGGATCCGACCATTTCGGGCCACCCACCGCCCCAAGGAGCACGGCATCGGCCTGCTGGCAGGCCTGCAGCGTGGCCTGTGGCAGCGGCTCGCCATGCCGGTCGATGGCGATGCCGCCGATGTCGTGTTCGTGGAACGCGAACGTGTGGCCATGGCGGCGCGCCAGGGCGCGCAGGACGGAAACGGCGGCCTGGGTGACTTCGGGGCCGATGCCGTCACCGGGCAGTACGGCGATGTCAGCGTGCATAGCGGGTTGCCTCGTAGCGTTCGATGTCGGTCTGGCGGGCCAGCAGGTAGCCCAGTTCGTCCACGCCTTCCAGCAGGCAGGTGCGTGCGAAGTCATCCAGCGGGAAGGGGAAGATGGAGCCGTCGGGTGCGCGCAGCTCGCGGGCGGCGACGTCGATGACCAGGGTGTCGTCCGGGCGTTCCATCAGCGACTGCACGATCTCTTCCGCCAGCACCACGGGCACCAGGCCGTTCTTCAGGCTGTTGTTGCGGAAGATGTCGGCGATCTCGCTGCTGACGATGGCACGCAGGCCCAGGTCGGTCAGCGCCCACGGCGCATGCTCGCGCGAGGAACCGCAGCCGAAATTGCGCCCGGCCAACAGGATCTGCCGCCCGGTGTTCTCGGGCTGGTTGAACGGGAACGAAGGATTCGGCGTGCCGTCGGGCAGCCGGCGCCAGTCGTTGAACGCATGCTGGCCCAGGCCGGCGCGTTCGGTGGTGGACAGGAAGCGCGCGGGGATGATCTGGTCGGTGTCGATATTGGTTTCGGCCAGCACCACGCTCTTCGAACGGATTTCGCGGAAGCCGGCCATCACGCCACCTCCTTCCGCGAGGAGAAGGCCGCATCGTCGAACAGCCTGCGCGGATCGCTGACGCAGCCGTTCACCGCCGCCCATGCGGCGGTCAGCGGTGATGCCAGCAGCGTGCGCGAGCCCGGACCCTGGCGGCCTTCGAAGTTGCGGTTGCTGGTACTGACCGCCAGCTGGCCCGGTGCGACCAGGTCGCCGTTCATGGCGATGCACATCGAACAGCCCGGCTCGCGCCATTCCGCGCCGGCGGCACGCACGATGCGGTCGATGCCCTCGGCCTCGGCCTGGCGCTTGACCTGCTCCGAACCCGGCACGACCAGCATGCGCACGCGCGGATCGACCTTGCGGTCGCGCAGTACGCTGGCGACCTCTCGCATGTCGCTGAGGCGGCCATTGGTACACGAGCCGACGAACACCACGTCCACCGCGGTGCCCTCCAGCGCATGGCCACTTTCGAAGGCCATGTAGTCCAGCGATTTCTGCGCGGCGGCATCGTTGGCGGCAGGGATCGGCGTGTCCACCGCGATGGCGGTGCCGGGGTGCGTGCCCCAGGTCAGCGTCGGGCGGATGTCGCGGGCGTCGATGGCCACTTCCACGTCGAAGCGCGCGCCGTCGTCGGTGACCAGCGTGGCCCACTCGGCCTTCGCCGCCTCGAACGCTTCGCCTTTCGGTGCGCGCGGTGCGCCGGCCATCCAGTCGAGGGTGGCCTGGTCCGGGGCGACCATGCCAGCGCGCGCGCCGGCTTCGATCGACATGTTGCACAGGGTCATGCGCTGCTCCATGTCCATCGCGCGGATGGTGGAGCCGCGGTACTCGATGACATGGCCGGTACCGCCGTTCACGCCGATCACGCCGATGATGTGCAGGATCACGTCCTTGGCGCCGACCCCAGGCGCGAGCGGGCCTTCGACCGTGATGGCCATGGTCTTGGGCTTGCGCTGCAGCAGGCACTGGGTGGCCAGCACATGGCCGACCTCGCTGGTGCCGATGCCGAATGCCAGTGCGCCGAACGCGCCATGCGTGGAGGTGTGGCTGTCGCCGCAGACGATGGTCATGCCCGGCTGGGTGAAGCCCAGTTCCGGTGCGATGACATGGACGATGCCACGCTGGTCCGAGCCCATGTCGAACAGCTCGATGCCGTACTCGGCGCAGTTGCGCGCCAGCGTGTCCACCTGCGACTCGGCGGCCCTGGTGTAGTACGGCAGCCTGCCGTCGGTACCGGCCGGCAGCGTGGGCGTGGAATGGTCCATCGTCGCCTTGGTGCGGTCCGGGCGACGCGGCGCCAGTCCGCGCGAGGCCAGCTCGGTGAACGCCTGCGGCGAGGTCACCTCATGGATCAGGTGCAGGTCGATGTACAGCACGGCGGGCGCGGCGTCGGTCTCGGGGACGACGACGTGGGCGTCCCACAGCTTGTCGAACAGGGTACGGGGGTGCGGGGTCATGCGGAGGTTCCGGTGATGCGGTCGGCGTGGTGGGGAGACGTCATGCGGCGGCCATTTCCTGTCGCGTCGGGTTGCGCTGGCGGAGCAGGCGATTGGCGACGTCCAGCCAGGCCAGCGCGCTGGCTTCGATGATGTCCTTGCTGGTGCCCGTGCCCTCGTACTCGACGCCATCGCAGCGTACCGACAGGCTGGCTTCGCCGCGCGCGTCGGCACCGATGCCCACGCTGTGCACCTGGTAGCTTTCCAGCTGCAGCTGCACGCCGGTCGCGGCCGCCAGCGCACCGAACAGTGCATCGACCGGGCCGTTGCCCTGTGCGGTTTCCGAAATGCGGTTGCCGTCCGGATCGGACAGCTCGACCAGCGCGTTGGCGCGCGAGCCCACGTCGCTGATGGTCATCGACGACAGGCGGTAGCCTTCGCTGACGGGCGCATCCTGCATCAGGGTCTGCAGGTCGTCGTCGTCCACCACGCGCTGTTTCTCGCACAGCGCCTTGAACTGTTCGAACACCAGGACCAGTTCGTCCTCCTCCAGCAGGTAACCCAGCGCCCGCAGGCGCTGCTCGACCGCGGCGCGGCCGCTGTGGCGCCCCAGCACCATCTGCGACGACGGCCAGCCCACGTCCTGCGGCTGCATGATCTCGTAGGTACCGCGATGGCGCAGCATGCCGTGCTGGTGGATGCCAGACTCGTGCGCGAAGGCATTGGCGCCGACGATGGCCTTGTTGCGCTGCACGGGCATGCCGACCAGTCGCGACAGCAATTGCGAGGTCGGGACGATGCGGCGGGTGTCGATGCGGGTATCCAGGTTGTAGAAGGCGTTGCGCACCTTCAGCGCCATCACGATCTCCTCGATGGCGCAGTTGCCGGCGCGCTCGCCGATGCCGTTGATGGACCCCTCCACCTGGCGCGCGCCGCCTTCGATGGCCGCCAGTGAGTTGGCCACGGCCAGGCCCAGGTCGTTGTGGCAGTGCGCACTGAACACCACCTTGTCGGCGCCCGGTACCTGCGCGATGACCCGCTCGAACATGCCGCGGATTTCCTCCGGTGTGGTGAAGCCGACCGTGTCGGGCAGGTTGATGGTGCGCGCGCCGGCCGCGATGGCCACGGCGACCACCTTGTGCAGAAAGTCCTCCTCGGTACGCGTGGCGTCCTCGGCCGAGAATTCGATGTCGTCGATGTGGGCGCGCGCCAGCGTGACGTGCTTCTGCACCGATTCCAGCACCTGCTCGCGGGTCATGCGCAGCTTGTGCTCGCGGTGCAGCGGGCTGGTCGACAGGAACAGGTGCAGGCGCGGCTTCGCCGCGGGCTGCAGCGTGCGCAGGGAGGTCTCGATGTCGCCGGGCAGGCAGCGCGACAGCACCGCCAAGGTGGTGTCGCGCAGGTCGCGCGAGATCAGTGCATGCGCTTCGCGGTCGGACTGCGAACTGGCCGGGAAGCCGGTCTCGATGACGTCCACGCCCAGGTCGGCCAGGCCGCGCGCCATCACCAGCTTCTGCTGCGGTGACATGCTGCAGCCGGGCGACTGCTCGCCGTCCCGCAGGGTGGTGTCGAAGATGCGGACGTAGGCCGGTCCGTTCGGCGTGGCAATGGATGTGGTCACCAGATGGATTCCTCTACGACAGCGGTTGCGGTGCGGCGGGTCCTGGACTTGTGCGGCACGGCAGGGGGAAGGGAAACGGGAAGCGGGTTGGAGGGCGCGAGCGAAGGTTCGCCTTCGGCCGCGCGCCGGCGCGGTTTGCGCGGTGGGCGTGGACGCACGTCGGACAGCAGCTGGGCCAGCACGGTGGCGTCGATGTTGCCGCCGGACACCACTGCGCACTTGCGTTTGCCGGCCACGCGGCGGCCGGCGGCCAGCGCCAGCGCACCGGCCCCTTCGGCGATCAGGTTTTCTTCCAGTGCCAGCCGCACCAGGGTTTCGCGAAGCTCGGCCTCGCGCACGATGACCACGTCGTCCAGCAGCTGCGTGCACAGCCGGCGGGTGATGAAGCCGGGCACCTTGACGCGCACGCCATCCGCCAGCGATGCGACCGGATTGATCGGTGCGGTGTCGCCGCGCATGGCACGGATCATCGAGTCCACGCCTTCCACCTGTGCGCCGACCACGCGCACGCCCTGCGACTTCAACGCAAGCGCGACGCCGGAGGCCAGGCCACCGCCACCGATCGGCACGATGACCACGTCCGGCGCATAGGGTGCGATCTCGATGCCCACCGTGCCCTGCCCGGCGATGACGTCGGGATCGTCGAAGGCGGACAGGAAGCGGTAGCCGTTCTGTTCGGCCAGGTCCCTGGCGAAGGCGAAGGCCTCGTCGTAGCTGTTGCCATGCTGGCGCACCGTGGCGCCCCAGTGGGCGACACCGGCGATCTTGGTCGCCGGCGCGCCATGCGGCATCACCGTGATCGCCTGCACGCCCAGGCGATACGCCGCCCATGCCAGTCCCTGCGCGTGGTTGCCGGCCGACGCGGCGATGACCGGCCGGCGGTCGCCGCGCTCGCGGGCGGCGAGCAGGGCATTCAGCGCACCGCGGACCTTGTACGAACCGGTGCGCTGCAGGTTCTCCAGTTTCAGCATCACGCCGAAGCGTTCGGCGTGATGCAGCGGCGTCGGCGGCAGGTAGCGCCGCAGCCGCGCCTGCGCCGCCAGCACGTCGGCCACGGTGACGACGACGTCGCCTACGTCGGGCTCATTGCTGGCGGGGGCGCGGCCGGCGTCAGGCATCGCGGCACGCGAATGGCTGATGTCGAAGAAGACGCCTCCGGACCACGACGTCCGCGTTGGCGGGCGTGGCATTCATGCGGCGCGGTCCTGGTGGCGGCGATCCCTGCTCAGTTCCTGCACGGCGCTGAAGGACAGTTCCTCCACATCGTAGATCTTCAGCAGCTGCTGGCGCAGCGTCTCCGGGGCACGGGTGCTGTCGATCACCAGCGCCAGTGCCCAATAGCCTTCGCTGTCGTGGGTGGCGTGTACCGCATGGGGCGGGAAACCACGGCGCTCGATCATGCCCAGCACGCGCACCAGCGCGCCCTCGGCAGGTTTGAGCTTCAGTTCAAGCCGGTAACGCATTCTTCTTCTCCGGGCCGTCGGCCGTGACGGCAGGCTCGGCGGTTGGGGTCGCGGGATTGGCATCCAGCATCGAACTGTTGGCGTGGTTCGGCGGCACCAGCGGCCAGACGTTGGCCTTGATGTCGATGCTGACGTGCAGCAGGGCAGGGCCGGGCTGGGCCAGCAGGTCGGCCAGGCCATCCTCGACTTCATCGCGCAGGCGGATGTGGCGTGCGGGGATGCCGAACACGCGCGCCAGCGCGGCGAAATCCGGGTTGTCGGACAGGTCGATCTCGCTGTAGCGCTCGGCGAAGAACAACTCCTGCCATTGCCGCACCATGCCCAGCGCGCTGTTGTCCAGCAGCACGATCTTCACCGGCAGCCGGCAGCGCGCGATGGTCGCCAGCTCCTGCACGTTCATCATGAAGCTGCCGTCGCCGCTGACCAGTACCACCGTGCGGTCCGGGCACGCGAACTGCGCGCCCATCGCCGCCGGAAGGCCGAACCCCATCGTGCCCAGCGCGCCGCTGGTCAGGTGGTTGCGCGGATCGTTGAACCGGCAGTGCTGCGCCACCCACATCTGGTGCTGGCCCACGTCGCAGGCAATGATCGTATCGGCGGGCGCGACCTCGCTCAGCCGTTTCAGCAGGCCGGGCGCGTAGATGTCGGTGCCCGGCGCGTCGTAGCGGAAGCCGAACTTCTCGCGATGGGTCTGGCAGCGCTTGCGCCATTCGTCGCAGGTGGTGCGCGCCGCAGTCAGCGTGCGCAGGCCGGTGGCGACGTCGCCGGGAATGGCGATGTCGGCGGTGCGCAGCTTGCTGATCTCGTAGGCATCGGCATCCAGGTGGATGACGCGGGCGAACGGCGCGAACTCGGCCAGCTTGCCGGTGGCGCGGTCATCGAAGCGTGCGCCGACCACGATCAGCAGGTCGGATTCCTGCACCGCCATGTTCGCCGCGCGCGTGCCGTGCATGCCCAGCATGCCCAGGTAGTGCGGGTGACTGGCAGGCAGCGCGCCCAGCCCGCGCAGGGTCAGCACGGTCGGGATGCGGGTGGCATCGACGAACTGGCGGAACGTGTCCACCGCATTCGCCAGGGAAATGCCACCGCCGCCGTAGATGACCGGCTTCTCCGCGCCGGCGATCGCGGCCAGCGCGTCGGCCAGCTTCGTGTCTTCCGGTGCCGGCAGCGGATCGACACTGGCCGGCACGTGGTCGGGGAGGTGCGAGGCATCGGCCATCTGCACGTCCTTCGGCAGGTCGATCAGCACCGGACCCGGGCGGCCTTCGCGCGCGATGCGGAAGGCTTCGCTGACGATCCGCGGCAACTCGTCCACGCGCCGCGCGATGAAACTGTGCTTGACGATGGGCAGGGTCAGGCCGAACACGTCCAGTTCCTGGAACGCGTCGGTGCCCATCAGCGCAGTGGCGACCTGGCCGGTAAGGCAGACCATCGGCACCGAATCCAGCATCGCATCGGCGATGCCGGTGACCAGGTTGGAGGCACCCGGGCCGGAGGTGGCCACGCACACGCCGACCTTGCCGCTGGCGCGCGCGTACCCGTTCGCCGCCAGCGCCGCGCCCTGCTCATGGCGCACCAGGATGTGTTTCAGGTTCGAATCCACCAGCGCGTCGTAGAACGGCATGATGGTGCCGCCCGGATAGCCGAACAGCGTGTCCACGCCCTCGGCTTCCAGGGCGTGGGCCAGCCAGCGGGCGCCATTGCGTGGTGCAGTGGCCGCGGGTGCGTTCATGCGGCGGCCTGCTCGTCTGTATCGGGTTGCGAGGCGTTGGCCTGCAGCCACACCATCTTCGCGCGCAGTTCCTTGCCGACCTTCTCGATCGGATGGTCCTTGTCCGCCTGCTGGAACCTCTTGTAGTTCGGCAGGCCGGCGTCGTACTCCGCCTGCCAGTTGCGGGTGAAGGTGCCGTTCTGGATGTCGGTCAGCACGTCCTTCATGCGCGCCTTGACCGAGGCATCGATGACGCGCGGGCCGCTGACGAAGTCGCCGTACTGCGCGGTCTCGGAGATGAATTCCAGCATGCGGGTGATCCCGCCTTCGTAGAACAGGTCGACGATCAGCTTCAGTTCGTGCAGCACTTCGTAGTAGGCGATCTCCGGCTGGTAGCCGGCTTCCACCAGCGTCTCGAAGCCGGCCTGCACCAGCGACGACGCGCCGCCGCACAGCACGGCCTGCTCGCCGAACAGGTCGGTCTCGGTCTCTTCCTTGAACGTGGTCTTGATGATGTTGGCGCGCGCGCCGCCCAGGCCGCCGGCGTAGGTCAGCGCGAACTGCTCGGCCTTGCCGCTCTTGTCCTGGTAGACGGCGTAGATGCATGGCACGCCGCGGCCGATCTCGTACTCGCGGCGGACCAGCGCACCCGGGCCCTTCGGTGCCACCAGCACCACGTCCAGGTCCGCGCGCGGGGCGATCATGCCGAAATGGACATTCAGGCCGTGCGCGAACAGCAGCACCGCGCCCTGCTTCATGTGCGGCGCCAGCACGTCCTCGTAGAGTTTCTTCTGCACCATGTCCGGCGTCAGCACCGCGACCAGGTCCGCGTCCTTCACCGCGTCCGCGGGCGCCTTCACCGTGAATCCGTCCGCCTGCGCCTTCGCTTCGGTCGGCCCACCCGGGCGGAGGCCCACGGTGACGTCGAAGCCGGAATCGCGCAGGTTGAGTGCATGCGCACGGCCCTGGCTGCCGTAGCCGACGACGGCGATCTTGGGCTGGGAAACGGTGTTGGCGGTGGTCATTGCGCTGGATTCCTGAGGGTTGAAGTGGTGTGGAAGATGCCTAAACAAAAAACCCCGCACTTCTCAGTGCGGGGTTTTGCGAATCTGGCGTGCTTTTCTGCTTACGCGCCGGTTCGTCCCGCACCTGTTGGCGAGGTAATAAGGACGAGTACGAGGACGGACGCCGCAGCGGGTGCGGTCAGGTCGGTCGTCGGGGGCGTGTGGCGCTGCAACATGGGGCCAAGAAAAACATGCCCCTGTCGGCAGTGTCAAGCGATTTGTCCACCCTTGCGACGATCGGATGATTTCAAGAGAGATGGTTGCAACTGAAACCGTGAAAAGCCCGCAGAATCAGGCCTCTCCCGCGTCATCGCAGTGATTCCGTTTCCATGCCCGAGTACCGCTCCAAGACGTCCACCCACGGCCGCAACATGGCCGGTGCCCGTGCGCTGTGGCGCGCCACGGGCATGAAGGACGACGACTTCCACAAGCCCATCGTGGCCATTGCCAACTCCTTCACCCAGTTCGTCCCGGGCCATGTGCACCTCAAGGACCTTGGGCAGCTGGTGGCGCGCGAGATCGAGCGCGTCGGCGGCGTCGCCAAGGAGTTCGACACCATCGCCGTTGACGACGGCATCGCGATGGGCCACGACGGCATGCTGTATTCGCTGCCCAGCCGCGAGGTGATCGCCGACTCGGTGGAATACATGGTCAACGCGCACTGCGCCGATGCACTGGTGTGCATCTCCAACTGCGACAAGATCACGCCCGGCATGCTGATGGCCGCGCTGCGGTTGAACATTCCCACCGTATTCGTGTCGGGCGGGCCGATGGAAGCCGGCAAGACCCGGCTGGCCAACCAGCAACAGGAACAGAAGCTCGATCTGGTCGATGCGATGGTGATGGCAGCCGACCCGAACGTGTCCGACGAACAGGTCGCCGCCGTCGAACGCAGTGCGTGCCCCACCTGCGGTTCGTGCAGCGGCATGTTCACCGCCAACTCGATGAACTGCCTGACCGAAGCGCTGGGCCTGTCGCTGCCGGGCAACGGCACGGTGGTGGCCACGCATGCCGACCGTGAGCAGTTGTTCCTGCGCGCGGGTCGTGTCGCGGTCGAGCTGTGCCACCGCTGGTATGGCGCGGAAGACCCCACGGCGTTGCCGCGCGGCATCGCCACGTTCGAGGCGTTCGAGAACGCGATGACGCTGGACATCGCGATGGGCGGTTCCACCAACACCATCCTGCACCTGCTGGCCGCCGCGCAGGAAGGCGAGGTGCCGTTCGACATGCGCGACATCGATCGCCTGTCGCGGCGCGTGCCGCAGCTGTGCAAGGTGGCGCCGAACACCCAGAAGTACCACATCGAGGACGTGCATCGCGCCGGCGGCATCATGGCGATCCTTGGCGAGCTCGCGCGTGGCGGCCTGCTGCATACGCATGTGCCCACCGTGCACGCGAAGACGCTCGCCGATGCCATCGCGAAGTGGGATATCACCATCGTCGATGACGAGGCGGTGCAGACGTTCTACAAGGCCGGGCCGGCAGGCATTCCCACCCAGGTCGCCTTCAGCCAGGCCACGCGCTGGGAATCGCTCGACGTGGATCGCGCCGACGGCTGCATCCGCAGCGTCGAGCACGCGTTCTCGCAGGAAGGCGGGTTGGCCGTGCTCTACGGCAACATCGCGCGTGACGGCTGCGTGGTGAAGACGGCGGGCGTGGATGAATCGATCCATGTCTTCGAAGGCACCGCACGCGTCTACGAGAGCCAGGACGCCGCGGTGGCCGGGATCCTCGGCGATGAAGTGAAGGCCGGCGACGTGGTGGTGATCCGCTACGAAGGCCCGAAGGGTGGCCCCGGCATGCAGGAGATGCTGTACCCCACCAGCTACCTGAAGTCGAAGGGACTGGGCAAGCAGTGCGCGCTGCTCACCGATGGCCGCTTTTCCGGCGGCACGTCGGGTCTTTCCATCGGCCACGCGTCGCCGGAAGCGGCAGCCGGTGGTGCGCTCGGGCTGGTGCGCGATGGCGACCGTATCCGCATCGACATTCCGCAGCGCTCGATCGATCTGCTGGTCACCGACGACGAACTGGCGGCCCGACGCAGCCGGCAGGACGCGAGCGGCTGGAAGCCCGCGCACCCGCGCACGCGCAAGGTCACGACCGCACTGAAAGCCTATGCGTTGCTGGCGACCAGCGCGGACAAGGGCGCGGTGCGTGACAAGGCCATGCTGGATGCCGTCTGATAGGGGCATGTTGCGTCCTTTCTTCGTCGCTTGCCTGCTTGCCCTTGTCGCGCTGCCCGCCTTCCCGCAGGAGGTCGCGCGAAAGCCGTGGGTCGTCGCCACCTACGCCTATCCCGACCGCGACCGCGCGGCCGCGATCCAGCCGCTGGCCGACTATCTGGCCAAGCGCGGCCTGCACCCCGTGCAGGTGCGCCTGTTCCCGTCGCCCACCGCACTGGTCGAAGCACTTCGCCGCGGCGAGGTGGATGTAGCCGTGCCCAACCTGCATGCGTACCTGCAGGCACGGCGCGGGCAAGAGCCCGTGGTCACGCTGCCCGTGCCGGACGTGCCTCCTGCGCAGGCCGATCGTTATCGTGCGGTGCTGGTGGCGCGTGGCGTGTCTTCACTTGATGCACTGGAACGCGATGCGCGACGGCTGAGGCTGGTGCTGGTCGGCCGCGACTCGGCGTCCGGCGGGTTCGTGCCGGCAGACCACCTCCGCAGGCTGGGACTCGATGCGGAAACGGCGTTCGCATCGGTGAAGTACGCGGGTTCACACGCCGCCGCCCTGCAGGCCGTCGTCGACGGCCGGGCAGACGTTGCCGCGCTCGCGGCCGACGTCTACGACGCGTCGCGGCCGCAGAGCGTCGTGGAGCTGTGGCGCTCCGACCCCATTCCACCGGGGCCGCTGCTGTGCCGTCCGGGGCCGGGCGTCCCCTGCCAGGCAATCACGGCATGGCTGCTGGAGGCGCACCTGCAGGATCCCGCCGTGATGGCGGCCCTTCGCGCTGGCTGGCCGGAATTCGGCGACGCGGAGCGCTTCATGGTGCCGGCGCGCGACGTCGCGGGTGCCCTGTTGCTGCAGATGGAGCCGTAGTCCCTGCCTCTGCGTGCCGCCGAGTCATTGTGGGCGCGGACCGATGTTTCGCGTAAGAAAGGCTTCCAACCGACGGTAGAACGCGATGTTGTTGGAATCAGCGTGGAATCCGTGGCCCTCGCCCCGGACCTGCATCCATTCCGGCACATTGCCGGCTCGCTCCAACGCCGTCTTCATGGCCTGGGCCTGGGCGATAGGCGTGCGCTCGTCGAGTTCGCCATGCGCGAGGAATACCGGAACCCTGATCCGCGCCGCCAGTGACGTGGGTGAATTGGCGGCGAGTTCCCCCTCGCTGCGTCCGATGGCGCGCCCCAGATAGTTGTTCCCCCAACGGGTAGCGTGTATGTCGCCCTTGGCATACATCATCTTCAGGTCGTATACGCCAGACATGCCCGCCGCGCACTTGATCAAGCCAGGCTCCTTCGCTGCGAGCATCATGGCGGAATACGCGCCAAAACTGATCCCGAATGTGCAGACGCGGTCCGCATCGGCGTAGCCTTGTGCGATGGCCCAGCGCAAACCGTCGAGCACATCGTCCTGCATCCGCGTTCCCCATTTCAGATAGCCGGCTTCCTGGAACGCCCGGCCACGTCCGCCGGAGCCGCGGAAATTCACCTGCAGGACCAGATAGCCGCGGCTGGCCAGGAACTGCGCATCCAGATCGAAGGCCCAGCCGTCCCGGATACCGTGCGGTCCGCCATGCGGCAGAACCACGACAGGAAGTTTCTCTGGAGTGGCGATGTCGTGGGGCAGGGTCAGAATGCCCTCAAGCTCCATGCCGTCGCTGGCCTTGAACCGGAATGGGCGCCGCTCACCCATGCGGCTCGCATCGAGTCCCTGGATGCTGGACAGCAGTATGGATGCCTTGCGCTTCACGCGATCAAACAGGTACCAGGAACCCGGGTCACGGTCGCTGTAGGCATATAGCAGGGTGACATTGCCGTCGCTGCTATGGTCCACATACTGGATGTAATGGTCGGGGAAGCTCAGATTGAGCGCATCATGCAGTTTGGCGTCCGGTGATTCCGGGTCGAAGTACACCACGCGGGGGCGTCCGTCACCGAGGGTTGCCGCGAACGGTAGCGACGGCCCGGATGACCATTCGATGGTGCCGAAGCTTCCGAGCGGATCGCTTGCCAGTACCTGGCGATCGGATGCGTCGGGGCGCGAACGTACGAACATCACCGGCCCACCCGCGACCGAATAGGAAGCGAACACCTGGCTGCCATCTGCGCTGAATCCGTACGGCGTCCACTGCGCACCCTGCTGGGGAGGAGGCATGGGCATCCATTCTTTGCCGCCCGCCTGGTTACCTGCTGTGTATAGAAGATAGCGGTTTTCGTCATCGGTGCCATACGCGTAGCGGGGTATGCCCTGACGGTCCAGGACGAAATTCAGGTCCCTGACGCCGATATCAGCGACCAGGCGAGCCACTGCCGTGTCCGCGTCTACATCGTAGAGTTGCGAACGATTGCTGTCGTGCGAGAGGCGGCGCAGGTAGAAGTGACCGTTCGGCTTCTCCGGTACGCCTGCGATATGGCCGAAACCCGGTTCGATGTTGCCGCTGCGCGTGGATTGCTGGTAGCCGAAGATGTACTTCTGGTTCCTGCCATCGAAGTCGGTGGCAACGATCTCGCCCATTGAGGTGGGTTGCTCGCGCGATCCCAGCAGGCGCCCCTTTGCAATGACGAGTCGCGTGGGGCTGACCCACTGTGCTTGTGCCGCCATCTCGTAGCGGGGCAGGCGCAGGAGCGTGGTCTGCTTCATGTCTTCGGTCCTGTAGACCGCCAATCCGTGATTGCCTTCGCCCAGATCCACGGATACGGCAATGTGGCGACCGTCGGTGGACAGCCGTGGCGAACTGACCTTGTTCGACGTCGCGAAAGCCTCTACAGGGACATCCTGTGCCGACGCATGAAGCGCGGACAAGATCAACGAGGCCACGGCGGCGGCCCTTATCGCAACATGCATGCTTCCCCCTGGTCCGCTTCAGCGTGCCTGCGGTCAGGTTAGCGTGTGCCTGCGCGGCAGGCCAGCGGGCGGGGGGACATGGACGCCCACGTGGCATTCGCCGGGGTTTGGATGTCTAATAGGCCCCGAAGCGGGGGTATCGCCGGCCTGGCCGGTGATTGAGACAGACCCTTCGAACCTGATCCGGTTGAGACCGGCGTAGGGAAGCTTCGCAGGATGCGCCGTATTGCCGTGTCGCCCGTCGCGGGCCCGCAATCCGTCCACCCATGCGCCGCCGCTTCGTCCGTGATGCGAGTTCCTCGCATCCCATTATGCGAATCCCTCGCAAGAGCCCGCACATCCATGTGCGGGGATTCAAAAAGGACGAACGCCGATGAATGCCATTCCCAAGCCCGCTACCGATCTGCTGCAACAGACCGGACAACTCTCCGAGTCCGTGACGCGCCCCATCCCGGGGTCGCGGAAGATCTTCGTGCAGGGTTCGCGCGCGGACCTGCAGGTGCCCATGCGCGAGATCACGCTGACGCAGACGCCGACGCTGTTCGGCGGCGAGGAGAACGCACCCGTCACCGTGTACGACACGTCCGGCCCGTACACCGATCCGGCAGCGACCATCGACCTGGCCGCCGGCCTGCCTGCGCTGCGCGCCAAGTGGATCGAGGAGCGTGGGGATACGGAACAGCTGCCGGCGCTCAGCTCGGAATTCGGCCGTTCGCGCGAAACCAATGCCAAGCTCGACAGCGTGCGCTTCCCCGGCCGCATCCTGCCCCGACGCGCGAAGGCGGGCGCCAACGTCAGCCAGATGCATTACGCCAGGCGCGGCATCATCACGCCGGAGATGGAGTACGTTGCCATCCGCGAGAACCAGCGCCTGGACGCGGTGCGCGATGCGATGCTGCTGAAGCAGCATCCCGGCGAATCCTTCGGTGCCAGCATCCAGACGTTCATCACCCCGGAGTTCGTGCGCGACGAGATCGCCCGCGGGCGCGCCATCCTGCCCAACAACATCAACCACCCGGAAAGCGAGCCGATGATCATCGGCCGCAACTTCCTGACCAAGATCAACGCCAACATCGGCAACAGCGCGGTCTCCTCCGGCATCGCCGAGGAAGTCGAGAAGCTGGTGTGGTCGATCCGTTGGGGCGGCGACACGGTGATGGACCTGTCGACCGGCAAGCACATCCACGAGACGCGCGAGTGGATCATCCGCAACTCGCCGGTACCGATCGGCACGGTGCCGATCTACCAGGCGCTGGAGAAGGTCGACGGCCGCGCCGAGGCGCTGACGTGGGAAATCTTCCGCGACACACTGATCGAACAGGCCGAGCAGGGCGTGGATTACTTCACCATCCATGCCGGCGTGCTGCTGCGCCACGTGCCGCTGACGGCGAAGCGGGTGACCGGCATCGTCTCGCGTGGCGGTTCGATCATGGCCAAGTGGTGCCTGGCGCACCACAAGGAGAACTTCCTCTACACGCACTTCGAGGACATCTGCGAGATTATGAAGGCCTACGACGTGGCCTTCTCGCTGGGCGACGGCCTGCGTCCGGGCTGCATCGCCGACGCCAACGACGCGGCGCAGTTCGGTGAACTGGAAGCGCTCGGCGAACTGACCAAGATCGCCTGGAAGCACGACGTGCAATGCATGATCGAAGGCCCGGGCCACGTGCCGATGCAGCTTATCAAGGAGAACATGGACAAGCAGCTGCGGGAGTGCGGCGAGGCGCCGTTCTACACGCTGGGGCCGCTGACCACCGACATCGCGCCAGGCTATGACCACATCACGTCCGCGATCGGCGCGGCGATGATCGGGTGGTTCGGCACGGCGATGCTCTGCTACGTCACGCCGAAGGAGCACCTGGGCCTGCCCAACCGGCAGGACGTGCGCGACGGCATCATGGCCTACAAGATCGCCGCGCACGCGGCCGACCTGGCCAAGGGCCATCCGGGTGCGCAGGTGCGCGACAACGCGCTGAGCAAGGCGCGTTTCGAATTCCGCTGGGAGGACCAGTTCCACCTGGGCCTGGATCCGGAGAAGGCCAAGGAATTCCACGACGAGACGCTGCCCAAGGATGCGCACAAGCTGGCGCACTTCTGCAGCATGTGCGGGCCGCACTTCTGTTCGATGAAGATCACCCAGGACGTGCGCGACTACGCGGCCGAACATGGCGTCGAGGAGCAGGCGGCGCTGGAAGCCGGCATGGCGGAAAAGTCGGCGGAGTTCCTGGCGCAGGGTGCCCAGGTGTATCGTCAGGGCTGAACCACCGCGCGGCCGCCTGCATCCATGGGGCGGCCGCCGGCGTATACCGTGATGACGTGCCTGCGGCCGGTGGGCACCATCGCCAACTCTTGAGGGCACGCCGATGGCACGACGCAATGCATTCACGCAGTACACGTTCTGGACCCTGCTGGTGGCTGCGGCGTGCCTGCTGTCGGCCTGCGCCACGGGGCCGCGCGTCACCAGCGACGTCGATCCGACCGCCAACTTCGGCGGCTATCGCACGTTCGCGTTCTATTCGCCGCTGGCCATCGAAGGGCAGGGCTACGCCACGCTGACCAGCGGCCGGGTCAAGGCCGCGGCGCGTGCGCAGATGGAGTCCCGGGGTTACGTGTACCGCGAAGCCTCGCCGGACCTGTGGGTGAACCTGAATGCCTACATGCAGGAAAAGACCGACGTGGTCACCATCCCCGAGGTGGACTACGACTACTACTACAGCTATCGCGCGCGCCGCTACGTGTCGGTGCCGTATTGGCGCGACCGCACCGACGTGTACCGCTACACCGAGGGCACGTTGAACGTGGACCTGGTGGATGCGAAGGAAAACCGGCTGGTGTGGGAAGGCGTGGCCGTCGGCCGCGTGGGCCGCAGCAAGCCGGAAGAGCGCGGCGCCAGGATCGATGCGGCGGTGGCGGAGATCTTCGCGCGCTACCCCTATCGCGCCGGCAGTGCAACGACCGTGGCGGCGCCATGAAAGGCGGCGGGGCGGTTGTCCGCGCGGGCATCGGCTTCGGCACGGCATTGGCCATCACCATTTCATGGAGCGCCAACAAGTCGCTGCTGTGGGTGGTGATCCACGGGCTGCTGTCGTGGATCTACGTCGCGTACTACGCCCTGGTCCATCACCGTTGATGCGGCGCGCATGACCATGCCGTTGACATGGCTGCGCTGGATGGTCACGGCGCGCCGGCATCCGTCCGCATTCCTGCTGCTGGTGCAGCTGTGCGGCGTGCTGCTGTATCCGGTGATGGAAGACACCCAGGCCGGCCGCGCGCTGTTCGGTGCGTTCGGCATCCTGGTGCTGGCGCTGGCGTTGTGGGTGGTCAACCGCAGCCGCTCGGTCAACTGGATCGCGTGGTCGCTGGCGGTGCCGTCGGTGGCGCTTTCGCTGGTGGCCGCGCTGTGGCACCAGCCCGGCCTGGGGGCGTATGCGCACCTGCTGGAAAGCGCGCTTTACTTCTATACGGCCGGCAGCCTGATCGCCTACATGCTGCAGGACCACAAGGTCACCAGCGACGAGCTGTTCGCGGCGGGCGCGACGTTCACGCTGCTGGCATGGGCGTTCGCGTTCGCATTCTCGGTGTGCCAGCAATGGTATCCGGGCAGTTTCACCGCGGCGGTGGATGCGGACTCGCCACGCACATGGATGGAACTGCTGTTCATCAGCTTCAGCCTGCTGTCCGGCGTGGGGCTGAGCGACATCATGCCCATCCTGCCGCAGGCGCGCGCGCTGGTGATGCTCGAACAGTTTGCCGGCGTGATGTACATCGCCGTGGTGGTGTCGCGACTGATCGGCCTGACCATCCTGAAACTGCCGCGCTCCTGAGCGCCGGCAAATCCGCAGGCAAAAAAATTCGCGCCGGAGCGCGAATGATGGAGCGTATGTAATAGGACGTCGGCGAGAGAGAGAGTTTGCCTGTGCTGCTCCCGTTCATGGGGAGCATGCGGGGAACTGTAAAATGCACCGCCACGGTGCGCTTTCCCCATCCCGTCCCTGCGTTTTGCCGGATCTGTCCTTTGGATGCGGCCTAGGCGTTCAGGCACATGACGGGTCGCTGGCCTCCGCGCACTATCCGCCCCGATGCCACGACCTCCCGAGCCCCCACCACCGCTGCCGTCCGACTGCCTCAGGGTCGGCGAATGCCATGTCGACATCCCGCTCCGCGAGGTGCGGGCGGTGGGCGCGCGCCGTCCTGCGCGGATCACGCCCAAGTCCATGGGCGTGCTGCTGGTGCTGGTGGAGAATGCGGGACGCGTGGTGTCGCGCGATGCCCTGCTGGCAGAAGTCTGGCCGGACACACTGCCCACCAACGACGTGGTGACGCAGGCCATCACGCAGCTGCGCAAGGCGTTCGGTGAAGGCCGCGACGAGCCGCGCTATATCGAAACCATTGCGAAAAGCGGCTATCGCCTGCTCGCCGAGGTGGACTGGTTGCCGGCATCCGAGCGCCCCGCCACGACGCCCGCTATGCCAGATGCCCCGGCGGTCGAAGCACCGCCCGCCCGCGAGCCTTCCGACGACAGCGACGGCTCCGGCAGTGCCGCCGCCGATCCGGAACGCCGGCCGCCGGTGTCCCTGCACCGGCGATGGGTCTGGGGGATGGCGCTGGGCGCGCTGGCGCTGGTGTTGCTGGGGGTTGGGCTGTGGCTGGGCCTGCAGCGGGACGCCCCCCAGGTGGGCCAGGCGGCGCCGGGGCTGCCGCTGGTGCCTGCCTCGCGCCCGTACCGGCTCATCACCTCGGCACCGGGATTCGAGCTTTCGCCCTCGCTGTCGCCGGACGGCTCGCAGGTGGCCTACCTGGCCAGTCCCACCGAGGAACTGGCCGGCACGGCTGTGCTGGTGCAGACCACGGAGCCCGCGCAACCCCGCACGCTGACGTTCCCGCCGGAAGGCGCCTGGGACAGCAATCCGGAGTGGTCGCCGAACGGCCGCGAGATCGCTTTCCTGCGCCGGTTCCCGGGTGAGGACTGCCGCATCATGGCGGTGCCGGCCAGTGGCGGCGACCCGCGGGTGCTCGCCGAGTGCGACCCCGCCAATCGCCCGAGCTTCGACTGGACGCCGGATGGCAACGGTCTGATCTTCAGCAGTTCGCTGGGCGGGGGCGAGCCCGGGCTGCGCCTGCTGGCGCTGGCAACCGGCCAGTGGCACTCGCTGCGATACGGCGCCACCGCGCAGGACGTGGACACCGCGCCCCGCTATTCCCCCGACGGCAAATGGATCGGCTTCGTCCGCAACACACCGCTGGGCGACCTGTGGCGCATCCCCGCGAAAGGGGGTCCGGCGGAGCGACTGACCCGGCAACGGGCGGAGTTCCGCGGCTGGGACTGGGCGCCCGATGGCCAGTCCATCGTGTTCGGCCGGCGCGTGGACAGCCATACCCGGCTTTACCGGTTGGTGCTGGACGACGGCAGCGTGCACGACCTGGGCATCGAGGATGCGCAGGCACCGGCGATGGCCGCCAAGATCGGGCAGGTCGCCTTCGTCCAGCGCAAGCCCCAGTTCGGCATCTACCGGATCGCATCCGACCCGGGCGCGGAAAACGGCGCCAGGGCGGCAACCCAACTCTTCGCCTCCACTGGTCGCGACACGTTGCCGTCGATTGCGCCGGACGGGCGCCAACTGGTGTTCACCTCGGACCGCTCCGGGGAATTCGCACTGTGGTGGGCCGACCTGCAGCGGCCGGCGTCACTGCGGCCCATCGAAGGCATCCGTCCGGAATCGCGTCACCTGCCGATGTGGTCGCCGGACAGCCGGCACCTGCTGGTGATCGGCACCGATGCGCGGGGACAGTACGGCCTGCATGAGGTGAACCCGGCCAATGGCCAGCTGCGCCGGTTGCCGGTGCCGGTGGCGTCGGAAGAACTCCTGTTCGCCGCCTACATGCCCGATGCTGACCAGTTGCTGGTGATCGCGGGCAAGGGCGACGGCCAGCAGCTGGTGCTTTATGACCGCCGTGGGTCGCCGTGGCGGAGCCTGGCCGTCATCGATGGCGTGTCCTTCGCGCGCGCGGACGTGGCGCAGGGGCGGGTGCTGTTCACCCGCATGGCGCGGGACGGCCTGTGGCAGGCGGACTTGGCGCTGAGCCCGGCCAGCATCCGCCAGGTGGATGGCAACCGCCCGGCCAGCCAGCGCTACCGGACCTGGACCGTGACCGAGGACGGGCAGGTGGAGTATCTGGAGTCGTTGCCCGGCTGTTATGTCAGCCTGCGGCACATCGGCCTGGGCCGGTCACATCCCGCGCCCCGTTGCCTCGAAGCCACCCACCTGGCCACCATCAACGGATTCAGCGCGCATGCGCGCGAACGGGTCACCTACGTCGCCATGGCGGTCAACGATGGTTCCGACATCGGCTTCATGCCGCTGGAGATGGACGCCGAACCCTCCGCATCCGGTGGCGCAGGCTATTGATTGGAAAGGAGTTAGTGTTTTCGTAAGTCTTTCGTAACGGGTATCGCGAAGATTTCGCGCAACTCTCCCGCAAATTTCCTGCGGGTTCCGTGCGTCTCGGGCAAATGAAACGCCCATTACACGCAAAGCGGAACGACCGATGGAGCAAACACTGTGGGGGGACCGGGGCCAGCTGGTGAAGCTGGAGCCGTCGGAATCGAATGACCAGACCGGCTGCGTGGCGGTGTCGCGGCTGGGCAATGCCCAGGTCGGGGCCGAACTGTTCTCGGTCTGGGTGCAGCTTCGCGGGGCCTCGTGGGTGGAGGCGAAGGAAGGCCGTTTCCGGCTGCGGCGTGGGCACTGGATCGCGCTGGAAAAAGATTCCAAGCCATTGGTCCAGACCGACCGCTACGGCCTGTGCCTGGGCGTGACGCTCAGCATGGAGGGCCTGCGCGCCATGGCGCGCTTCGCCGACAGCCCGCTGTACGCCGGGCGTGGGCGCCTGAACCGTCGCGACGCCCTGACCCTGGTGAGGCTGTGGCGGGAAGCGGGTCGCCGTGCGCAGGACGGCGCCGACATCAGCGCGCTGCGTCCGCTGCTGCTGCACCTGGCCGGCGTGCAGCAGGAGTTTTCCGAATTCATCCAGCGCTGCCCGGGCCGTTCGCGCAACCGCAAGCGCCAGGTGTTCGGCCGCCTGCAGCGCGCGCGCCTCTATCTGGAAGGCAACTGCGACCGCGTGGTACGCATCAGCGAACTGGCCGAACTGACCAGCTTCTCCAGCTGGTACTTCTCGCGCACGTTCTACAGCCTGTACGACGAAAGCCCGCAGGCCGCGGCGGCGCGCATGCGGCTGGAACACGCCGCGGAGCTGCTGCGCAACACCTCGATGATGGTGGGTGAAGTGGCGGCGGCATCGGGCTTCGACAACTGCTGCAGCTTCGCGCGGGCGTTCCGCGCGCGCTTCGGCACCTCGGCCAGTCGCTATCGCTCCTCGCTGGTGCCGTCCAGGACAGACTCGGCAAAGTCATCGGCCGCTGCCCGCAAAGCAGTGACGCGGACCGGAACGTAAGTTTGCAAGGCGTTTTAACACGCCCATAACGCTACACGTTCCTCTGAGGAGAGATTGAATGAACCATCGTAGTCCGCGTCAGGCGATGCGGGTCGGCTTGCTGCCGGCCGGTATTGCCATCGCATTGGTCCCGGCGTTCGCAATGGCGCAGGACGCCACCGATTCGTCCAGCACCACCACGCTCGACCGCCTTGAAGTGACGGGCTCGCGCATCCGCGGCGCCGACATGGAGACGCAGCAGCCGATCGTCACGCTGAGCCGCCAGGATATCGAGAAGCAGGGCTTCACCTCGGTCGCCGACATCCTGCAGAACCTGACGTCGGCCGGTTCGCCGGCGATCTCGCGCTCCGACGCGCTCGCTTCCGGCGAGAACGTGGGCGGTTACTACATCGACATCCGCAACCTGGGCGCGCAGCGCACCCTGATCCTGCTGAACGGCAAGCGCCTGGGCGCGACCACGTCCGGCTTCCAGGATCTGAGCCAGGTGCCGATGTCGGCCATCGACCGCGTCGAGATCCTGAAGGACGGCGCATCGGCCATCTATGGTTCGGACGCCATCGCGGCCGTGGTCAACGTGATCACCCGCAAGCGTTTCGACGGCGCCGAAGCCGAAGCCTACGTGGGCCAGTACAGCCAGGGCGACGGTGAGACCCAGACGTATTCGTTCACCACGGGTTCGACCAACGACCGTGGCGGCACGACGCTGTCGGTCGAGTACTCCAAGCAGGAACCGGTGTTCGCTCGCGACCGCGATTTCAGCAAGTTCGGCAACGCCGGCCCTGATTATCCGGGTTCGGGCTGGAGCCCGGTCAGCCAGAACGGTTCCTGGTTCGGCCCCTGCGGCACCGGCGGCGCCGATGCCTGGTGCACCCTGCGTGACGGTGGCAACCCGAACAATCTGGCGGACTACGTGCCGCACACGGCCGACTACAACGCCAATGCCAACCTGCAGATGATGCTGATGACCGGCATCGAGCGTCGTTCGGTGTTCGCCAACTCGAACTACGACGTGACCGACAACATCACGTTCAACGCCGACATCCTGTACAACCACCGCATCACCGACCAGCAGATCGCCGGTTACCCGTACCAGTCGGGCGCGTTCGACACCCCGCTGTCGGGTGACAGCGCGTTCAACCCGCTGCCGGGCACCGACATCGACTTCCGTCGTCGTCTGTGGGAAGTGCCGCGCACCACGCGCAGCGAGCTGGAAACCTACCGCTTCGCCGGTGGCTTCGCCGGCTTCTTCGAGATGGGCGGCAACACCTGGGACTGGGACGTCGGTGCGCTGATCAACCGCAACAACACCACCAAGACCGGTCACGGCGACGCCAGCCTGATCGCCACGCGCCAGGCACTGGGCCCGTCGTTCATCAACGCCGAGGGTGTCGCGCAGTGCGGTACCGCCGCCAACCCGATCGCATTGGGCGCCTGCCGTCCGTGGAACCCGCTGCTGCCGAACGGCGTGGCCGGCCAGGGCTCGCTGTCCGATCCGGACCTGCAGCGCTTCCTGTTCCCGTACTACACCGACACCGGCACCACCCGCACCACCAGCTACACCGCCAACCTGGCCGGTTCGCTGTTCGAACTGCCGGCGGGCGACCTGGGCATCGCGGTGGGTTACGAGCACCGCCGTGAGCAGGGCCGCTTCGTGCCGGACGCGTTCGCGCAGTCGGGCGAGAGCACCGGCCTGGCCGCGACCACCACCGAAGGCGATTACTCGCTGGACGAGTTCTACATGGAACTCAACATCCCGGTGCTGGCCGACATGGCGTTCGCCAAGGAACTGACCATCAACCTGGCCAGCCGTTACTCCGACTACAGCAACTTCGGTGACACGCTGAACAGCAAGTTCGGTTTCACCTGGCGCCCGATGGACGAGCTGCTGGTCCGTGGTACCTACGCCGAAGGCTTCCGCGCGCCGACGATCTCCGACCTGTACGGCGGCATCGGCAGCAGCTTCGAGTCGTACACCGATCCTTGCGGTACCGGTGCGGTGAACAGCGTCAACGGCAATGCCGCCTGTAATGCAGCGGGCGTCCCGCTGGGTTACGTGCAGCTGGGCCAGGGCCTGGTGCCCTGCACGGCCTACCCGTGCCAGACGCCGGACCAGTTCATCAGTGGCTCGGATCCGAACCTGCTGCCGGAAACCTCCGAGAGCCGCACCGTCGGTGTGGTGTGGAGCCCGCGCTGGGTGGAAGGCCTGGACATTTCGCTCGACTGGTACAACTACCAGCTGACCGATATGATCATCGAGGACAGCGTCGACCGCATCCTGCGCGACTGCTACGTGCTGGGTAACGCCGCACGCTGCAACGGCGTGGTCCGCGGCGCCGACGGCCACATCACCGACCTGTTCTACGGCCTGGCCAACCTGGGCGAGATGGAAACGGAAGGCTGGGACCTGGGCGTCAAGTACCGCCTGCCGGAACTGTCCGTGGGCCAGTTCGCCATCGACTGGCAGACCTCCTACGTCAGCAAGTACGACGAAGCGGGCGAGAACAGCGACGGCGAGCCGATCACCATCGGTCGCGTCGGCGAGCCGGGCATCTTCCGCGTGCGCTCCAACATGGGCGTGAGCTGGGAGAAGGACAGCTTCGGCGTGGCGTACACCGCGCGTTACTACTCGGGCATGAACGAGGCGTGCGTGGCCGGTCGTCCCTGCAACAACCCGGACCGCTACCAGAACGGCGAAGGTGCAGCCCAGCGTCAGACGGGTTCCAACACCTTCCACGATCTGCAGCTGAGCTGGAAGGCCCCGTGGAATGCCACCATCGCCGTGGGTGCCAACAACGTGTTCGACCACGAAGGTCCGATCATGTTCACCTCGCCGAACAGCGACTTCGCCTACTACGGCGGCTTCGACATCGGTCGTTACGTGTACATGAAGTACCAGCAGCGCTTCTGATCCCTGATCAGTGCGTTGTCGCTTGACTGCTACGGCCCCGGAAGGGGCCGTAGTTTTTTGCGGCGTGGCATGCGGCCAGAAAAAAGCCGCCCATCGGGCGGCTTTTTCGTTGCGTCGTCCTGTGGATCAGAACTTGTGCTTGTCGTTCTCGGGCTGGTCGGCCTGGCGGGCGATGGCGTCCAGCAGCACGGCCTTGGCTTCGGCGGCGTTGCCCCAGCCATCCAGCTTCACCCACTTGCCCTTCTCCAGGTCCTTGTAGTGCTCGAAGAAGTGGCCGATGCGCTCCAGCCAGTGCGGGCTGACCTGGTCGATGTCGTGGATGTGGCTGTAGCCGGAGAAGATCTTGTCCACCGGCACGGCCAGCAGTTTCTCGTCGCTGCCGGCTTCGTCGCTCATGCGCAGCACGCCGACCGGACGGCAGCGGATCACCGAGCCGGGGATCAGCGGCAGCGGCAGCACCACCAGCACGTCGGCCGGGTCGCCGTCGCCGCACAGCGTGTGCGGCACGTAGCCGTAGTTGCAGGGGTAGCGCATCGGGGTGGACAGGATGCGGTCGACGAAGATCGCGCCGCTGGCCTTGTCCACTTCGTATTTCACCGGCTCGGAGTCCTTGGGGATCTCGATGATGACGTTGATTTCGTCCGGCGGGTTCTTGCCGGCGCTGACCAGATCCAGGCCCATTGCGTGCTCCGAGGGGGTGCGGTGAAAGAGGGCCCGCATTTTACGCGGTTGGCTGTTGCGGCGCAGCAGCGCCCGCCGGATCTGGCCGAATATCACCGCCGCGGGCGTGATAAAGCCTGTCCTTCAGCTTTCCGGGCCTAGAATCCGCCCCCCATGGTCCCTTTCCCGCGCGCCGCCTGGCTGTTGCTCCCCGTTCTGGCCCTGGCCAGCGCGGAGGCCGGTGCGCGCACGGTCTACCGTTGCGTGAAGGGCGGCACGGTCAGCCTGGCCACGGCGCCCGAACCGGGCTCTAAGTGCACGGCGAAGGAGCTCGACGACAACGCCGTGGCGCAGCCCAACCTGTGGGGATCGATGGGCGTGTTCAGCGGCACCCTGTACGAGCGCGAGCAGGACGGCCAGCTGGTCTATTCCACCCGCAATCTTCCCGGCTCGCGGGTCTACCTGAAGTTCACCGTGCAGACGCCCCCGGGCGAACCCGCGCATCCGGGCCTGGGCAAAGTCGGCAAGCCCCGCCTCAACATGTATCCGGCCGAGTTCAAGGCGGCCGCGCGCACCACCGGCGTGGACGATGCCTGGTTGCGCGCGGTGGCGCACGCCGAGAGCGACTTCGACGCGAAAGCGGTGTCTCCGAAGGGCGCGATGGGCGTGATGCAGCTGATGCCCGATGTCGCCAAGGAGTACGGCGTCGCCGATCCGTTCTCGTCCGGCCAGTCCATCACCGCCGGCGCGCAGCATCTGCGCCAGCTGATGCGGCGGTACAAGGGCGACCTGACCCTGGTGGCGGCCGCATACAACGCCGGCATCGGCACGGTATCGCGTTACGGGGGCGTGCCACCGTACGCGGAGACGCAGGAATACGTGGCCAAGGTCACCGCCCTGTACGAACTCTACCTGCGTGCCATGGGCCGCAAGCAGGCGCCCGAACGCCCCGCGCTCTGACGCATGCACCGTGCGTCGGCGCGCGCCGATGCTTAAGCCTTTCTTCACCCGCTCGCGTCGCGCGCACGGCTAGGGTGTCCATGACGCAGCCCTTCCCGGTTGCGGAGGAGGCTGTCATGAAAACGCGCCGCGTATTCAGCGCACCCGACCTGGACACGGCCGAGCACGCACTGCACGCCGCCCTGGACATGGGCATCCGGCCCGACCATGCGGCCCTCGTGGGCGACGCCGACATCGAGATGACGCGCATGCCCGATCACGAAAAGGAAGGCTCTCCCACCGATTTCATTCCCGCCGCGTTGCGGGGACTGGTCGGCGGCGGCGTGGTCGGCCTGGCCTTCGGCCTGCTCGCCATGGCGGTGCCCGTCACCGGCATCCCGTGGCAGGCCGTCCTGCTGACCACGGTGGTGGGCGCGCTGGTCGGGGGCTGGGCGTCGGCACTGGCGGGCTCCTCGGTGCCCAGCGAGGTGCGCCGCGACTACCGGACCGAGATCGAGGCGGGCCAGGTGCTGGTGGTCATCGACGAGGAAGATGAAGCCCTGCTGGAGCGTGCCAGCCGCGCGGTGGCGGCCGCCGGCACGCAGCCGCTCAGGCTGGTCCACCACGGCCTGTTGCACTGACTCGCGCCGGCCGCCGCGGCGGGACTATCATCGCCGCTGATGAATTTCGCGGGGAGTTCCCATGCGGCAATGGCTGATGGCGGTGGGCTTGGTGGTGGCGGCGACGGGCGCGTTGGCGCAGTCGGCGGCTGCACCGGTGTGGGAGAAGTTCGGTGCCGACGTGCCGGCGGGTGATGCCGTGCCGTTGTCACAGGCATTGGCCGATGCCGCCGCGCACGAAGGACAGCCGCGCAAGTTCCGCGGCCGCATCACCGACGTCTGCCAGAAGAAGGGCTGCTGGGTGATGCTGGAGGACAACGGCCGCAGTGCGCGTGTCCTGATGGGTGACCATGACTTCTACGTGCCCAAGGATGTACGTGGCCCTGCCGAAGTCCATGGCGTGCTGTCGCGCGTGACCCTGTCGCCGGCGGCGCGCGAGCACACGGCCAAGGAAGCCGCGACAGGGGGCGCGGTGCCGGAGATCGAGTACCGCATCGTCGCGGAAGGCGTGCAGGTCCTCGCGGACGATCCCGGCGCCTGAGTCGACGCCGCGTCAGCGGATTTCACCGGACTCGATGATGCGGGTCCCCGGCGATGCGGTCAGCACGGCGGCCAGCAGGACATCGGCCACGCGTTCGGCCGGTACCACCCGATAGCGAAGCGGCAGTACCGGGTCCAGCGCATTCAGCGCGAGTGATGCCAGCCATTCGCCCGTGCGCCGCTGCGGGCGCTCCCCGCCCAGCAGCCCCGGCCGGACGAACGTCAGCGAGTCGAAACCGCAAGCCTGCAGGTCGCGTTCCAGCTCTCCCTTGGTGCGCGAGTAGAAGATGCGCGACGTCGGGTCGGCGCCCATGGCCGACACCAGGCCGTAAGTGCGCGCACCGTGGGCCTGCGCATGCCGGGCCACGTCCAGTGGATAGGCGTGGTCGACCCGCCGGAAGGCGTCCTTCGAGCCGGCATCGCGGATCGTGGTGCCCAGCGCGCAGATCACCGCGTCCACCTGCCACCAGTCCGCATCGGCGGGAAGGGCATCGAAATCGACAACCGGATTGAGCAGCCCCGCCTGTGCGGGGAGGGGGCGACGGGTAGGTGCGACCAGTCGGCTCACGCGTGGAGACGCGAGCGCTCTTTGCAGCACGGCACGTCCCACCAGGCCGGTGGCACCTGCCAGCAGGATGCGGGTCATGGCGTCTCCTGGGCGGCATGCAGTGCCGCGCACCGTCATGATGCCTGAGTACGCGGGCATGCCGTGTGCGGGTGCATCGGGTACGCTTGCAGGCTCTGCGTGCCGATGCCTGCGCGCGACTGACGGATCACCGTGGACCTGCGCACCGACCCTCGCGACACGATTTCCCGTACGCCCTGGTGGCGCACCGTGCACATGCACTGCGTCATTGCCATCGGGGATGCCTGCAAGAGCGGGGACAGCCTCTTCGTGGGCTGCGGAACCGCGTCCGCATGAATCTTCCTCTTCATCTGGGCTTCCTCGGCGCCCTGGAAGCCGGCGTCATCGCCTTCGTGATCGGCCTGCTGTGTTTCCTGCTGTGGCAGTGGCTGTGCCGGATGATGGCCTGGTCGGTGGGTCACGTGATCGGCTGGGCCTGCGTCACCGCCGTCATCATCAGTGCCGGCATCGACACCTGGAACCTGTTCTACCTGGGCATGATGAAGCTGGAATCCCCGCTCTACGCCCGCCTTGCACTGCAGGGCATCCACGATGCGGACGCGTTGGGTGCACGCGTGATCTGCGAACTGACCGGCGCACTCTCCGGCGTCGCCATGGGTTGGCAATGGTTCAGCAAGAAAAAGCGTGAAGACGATGCGGTCCAGAGCGACGGAAAAACGCCTTCCTAACGACAAAATCCGGCACGCGTCACGCAATCCGTCCTTCCACAACATCCGGCTCACGACGCACTAACGAAGCGTGTAGCGGATGCGTTTCGACGAGTGGTTAAGCAGGCGTGCACGTTCATTTCAGTACGCAAGTTTCGTTCAGTGGTGGCTTTGCATGGTGGGGTCGTGCGCAATCGGACGCACTCCCAACACACGGAGCAGACCCCATGAAGAACACCAACCGCAAGCCGCTGATTGCCCTGGTCGCCCTGAGCGCCGCGCTGGCCATGCCGCTGGCATTCGCCCAGGAGAAGACCGAAGACGCCGCCACGCAGGCGCAGACCGAGCAGACCCAGTCCACCGACCAGTCGGCCACGGGCTCGGCGACGCAGTCGCCCACCCAGAGCACGCAGGCAGCGGGCCAGAGCAAGCAGGGCTGGGCGGATGTCGATACCGATGGTGATGGTTCCATCAGCAAGCAGGAAGCCGCCGCCAACGCCGGCCTCAGCCAGGTGTTCGACCAGGCCGATGCCGACACCGATGGCAAGCTGACCGCCGATGAATACAAGGCGTTCGTCAGCAAGAACTACGGCGACCCGCAGAAGTAAGCCGCCCCTGCCCACGCGCCCGTGGGCTGACCGTGAACAGGGCGGCCACGTGCCGCCCTGTTTTCTTCCGGAATGCGCGACAGCGCCGTAACCCTGTCAGGAACCCGCCGATGAAACGTCTGTTGGCCCCATCCCGCATCGCCGTGCTGGCGATATTGCTTGCAGCCCATCCGCTGGTCCATGCGCAGGCCTCCGGCGCTGATCCCGCGACGACGGGCACGCCAGCGCCCAAGCCGTTCGAGGAACTCGACACCAACGCGGACGGCGCCATCAGCAAGGACGAGGCAGCGGCCGATCCGGCGCTGGTCCAGCTGTTCGGCACGCTGGACAAGGATGCCGATGGCCGCCTGACGGCGGAGGAATACGCCGACTACGTGCCGTTGGCCACGGATTGATCCCGGGGCGAGGCTCGCCGCGCAGTGATGGACCCATCCAACCCCTCTTTGGAGATCCCCATGAAACGTTCCCCCACTTCATTCACCCGCCTTGCGCTTTCGCTGGGCATCGCACTCGCCGGCGCAGGACTGCTGACCGCCTGCAACCCGTCGCCGGATGAAGTCGCCCCGCCGACTGCCGCGCCGGAACCGGTCGAGACGGTGCCGCCCGCCGACAACATGACGCCGCCGGCGCCCACGCCCACCGATCCCGCCGTACCGGCGCCGACCGATCCGAACCTGCCGCCGCCGGCCAACCCCAACGCGCGCCCGCCGACCGATACGCCGCCGCCGACGGACCAGCCTGCAGCATCTAACGGCGGTTGAACGGCCAGTCGTCCGTTTCAGGAAGCAACATCAACCGGGGCCGTCGGCAACCTTGTGCAGGTGTGCCGACGGCCCCGGCGTGCTGACGTCACCCCGCGACTTGCTATCCTGCGCACCCTTTGACGGAGACGGGTGATGGCAGGCATTCGCTGGGTGGGCTTCGATGGCGATGACACGCTGTGGAAGAGCGAGGATTACTACCGGAAGGCCGAGGCCGATTTCGAAGCGATCCTCGGCGCGTACATCGATCTTTCGGATGCACGAACGCACCGGCACCTGCTGGACGTCGAGCGCCGCAACCTGAAGATCTTCGGCTACGGGGTGAAAGGCATGACCCTGTCGATGCTGGAGTCCGCCATCCAGCTGACCGATGAGCGCATCAGTGCGAGCGACCTGCACCGCATCATCGAGATCGGCAGGGCAACCCTTCAACATCCGGTGGAACTGCTGCCCGGCATCCGTGAAGCGGTGGAAGCCATCGCCCGCGACCACGAGATCGTCCTGATCACCAAGGGTGACCTGTTCCACCAGGAAGCGAAGATCGCGCTGTCGGGCCTGGCCGACCTGTTCCATCGCATCGAAGTCGTGTCCGAGAAGGACGAAGCCACGTACGCGCGCGTGCTGCATGAATTGCCGGTGGAACCGGCCCGGTTCGCGATGATCGGCAATTCGCTGCGTTCCGACATCGAGCCGGTGCTCGCTTTGGGCGGGTGGGGTGTGCACATGCCATACCACGTCACCTGGGCCCTTGAAGCCGAACATGGCGTGCATGCCGATGCCCCGCGCCTGCGCGTGGTCGAACACGCCGGCCAATTGCCCGATGCGCTGGCACTGATCGAGGCATCGCAGGGCCCATAAGCGCGACGCAATTCGCACTCCGCGACCGCAGCCTTAACCCGCGTTGTACGCCGCCGGAGTGTTAACGTTTTCACAGGCTCGGGTTAAATACGCGTTCACCCGGCGAAGTCCATCGTCTGTCCACGCCCGAAGCGAATACCTGCCCGGGAAACACACATGGAGATGAGACATGGCCAGCTTTTCCTTCGCCCGCCTGTTTGCCCCCGCCCTGCTGGCTGCCGGTCTCGGCCTGGCGGCGCTGACGCCTTCGCAGGCGCGCGCCGATGATGATCTGGTCAGGGTGATCGTGGGTATCGCCGACGTGGTCTACCACGGCGGGCACCCCTATTACCGCCATGGCCACTATGGTCCGCACGACCGCCTGATCGTGGTGCGCGACCGTTATCACCGCCCCACCTACTATCGTTATGCACCGCGCGTGGTCCATTACGGTCCGCCGCGCCATGCCCCCGCCTACGGCTACTACAAGAAGCCGCGCCACCATGGCCACTACGTGCGCTATGACGATCGCCGTTATCGCGACTACGGCCGCTACGACGACCGTCGTCGTGACCGCTGGGACGACGATCGCGATGACCGCCGCCATGATCGCCACGATCGTCGTGGTCGCGGGCGCGACTGACCGGATCGCCCGCTGACCACCGGCGGGCGGAGTGGGGCACAATGCTCCGATGCCTCCTCTCCGCCCGCACCTGCTGTGGATCACGTGCCTGCTGGGCCTGATGTGGGTAACCGAAGTGCGGGCACAGGCGTCGTTCAACTATGCGCCGGCCTCCGGCGACCCGGTGGTCGACCGCTACCTTGCCGACATCAACGAATACGCCAGCCGCTATCCCGCCGCATTCGCCGACGAAATGGGCCGCTACTACATGGTGCCGCGGGCCTATGTGGAAGCGATGCAGGAGCAGCCGGACTGGGCGGCAGGCGATATCTACATGGCCTGCGCACTGGCGCAGGTGGCAGGGCAGCCCTGCCGCGCCGTGGTGCGCGAGTGGTCACGCGACCATGCGGGCGGATGGGAAGCGGTAGCCGAGCGCCTGCAGGTGCCGCCGGGCACGCCGCAATTCCGTCGCCTGCGCAAATCACTCGATGACACCTATCGCCGCTGGGAGCGACCCGCGCCGTCTCCCTGACGGACCGTCAGCCGTCGCCTGTTACCGGATCACGGCACCTTGCGCGCATACATGATCAGCAACACCAGATCGTCATCGCCATCCTGCCGGATGCCGTGCGTGCTGCCGGGACGCGTCAGCATGGCGTCGCCGGCTTGTACGACCTGTGCCGTGCCATCCAGCTCGTAGACGCCACGCCCGCTGAGCACGTAGTAGATCTCGTCCTTATGGTGCTGGTGCAGGCCGATGCCGGCGCCCTTGTGAAGCACGCGCTTGCGGAACTCGAACCCCATCGCGGGCGCATCGCGGAAGAAGGGGTAGGCCGTGGTGGTGCCGGCGCCACCGTGCGGGCCGGGCTGCTGGACCGCCAGGTCGCGTTCGTGCACGACCAGCGACGGGTGTGGCTGCGCCTTGCGGTCGGCAAGGGCCGTGGCCGGCGCCCCGCAATCCGTATCGCGCTTCACGTGGGCGCCCAGCGCGGGATCGACCTGCTTCCAGCCTGCCACCACCAGGCACGCCACCATCACCGCACCGCGCGTCTGGAAATGCGTGTCGTCGGTTTGCTGCTGCGCGGGTACGTGCATGAAATACGGCTTGGATGCCTCATCGCCCTGCGCGCGCAGCCAGTCCATGCTCAGCGCGGTCAGGTCGATCAGCGCGACGTGTTCGCGCGCTGCGAGGTCACGCACCGCCTGTGCATACACGCCGTGCGTGTCCAGCAGCTGGCCACGGTCGAACTTGCGGCGCGCCACCGGCGTGACCAGGATCGGCGTTGCCCCTTTCTTCCGCGCCAGCGCTAGATAGCGGCCCAGCCATTCGGGAAAGGCCTTCGCAGGCTCGTTGTAGCGCGTGGGGTCTTCGATCTTGGCGTCGTTGTGGCCGAACTGGATCAGCAGCACGTCGCCGGCACGCATGTCCTTCGCCATGCCGTCGAACCAGCCTTCATCCACGAAGCTGCGCGAACTGCGGCCGCTCCGGGCATGGTTGCGGACGACATAGCCGTCATCCAGGAAGGTCTGCAGCTGCTGGCCCCAGCCTTCACGCGGGGCACGTTCCGGCCCGTACTCGCTGGCGGTCGAATCACCGGCGATGAAGACCTGTCGGGGTGGCGGCGATGCTGCCTGCGCAAGAGTGGAGAAGGCGCAGGCCAGCAGGGCCAGGGACAGCGCGGGTCTGAGCATGCCGACCACCGGTTGTGGAAGAAAGATGACGCGGACCGCAAGGGAGAGGGAGCGCGCGGCCCGCGTCGTTGAAGCGATGGGTCAGCGCGCCAGCCAGCCGCCGTCCACGGGGATGATCGCGCCATTGACGTAGTCCGATGCACGCGAAGACAGGAAGACCGCGGTGCCGCCCAGGTCCGACGGCTCGCCCCAGCGCCCCGCCGGGATGCGGTCCAGGATCGCCTTGTTGCGGTCTTCGTCCGCGCGCAGCTGCGCGGTGTTGTCGGTGGCCATGTAGCCGGGCGCAATGGCGTTGATGTTGATGCCCTTGTTGCCCCACTCGTTGGCCAGCAGGCGCGTGATGCCGGCGATGCCCGACTTGCTGGCCGTGTACGACGGCACGCGGATGCCGCCCTGGAACGACAGCATCGAGGCGATGTTGATGATCTTGCCGCTGCCCTGCGCGATGAAGTGCCTGCCCGCCGCCTGCGACATGAAGAAGGCCGACTTGATGTTGACGTTCATCACGTCGTCCCAGTCCTTCTCGCTGAAATCGACCGCGTCGGCGCGACGGATCAGGCCGGCGTTGTTGACCAGGATGTCCAGCCCGCCCAGGCCGCTGACGGTCTCGGCGACGATGCGCTCCACCGGCTCGATGCTGATCAGGTTGGCGTCGATGTTGATGAAGCGGCGGCCAAGCGCCTTCACCTTGGTTTCGGTTTCGCTGGCCGGCACGATGCCGGCGGCGGCGATGTCCGCACCGGCTTCGGCCAATGCCAGCGCCACGCCCTGGCCCAGGCCGGTGTTGGCACCGGTGACCAGCGCGATCTTGCCTTCGAGACTGAACGGATTGCTTGCCATCGTGGTATTCCCTCGGGTGATGGTGGCGCCGGGTGCAACGTGTGGTGGCGCGGGTGGCGTTGCGGACGCTTACTTGAGCTGGCAGATGTCCAGCACGTGCATGTCGGTGTAGTCCAGGTTCTCGCCGCCCATCGCCCAGATGAAGCAGTAGTTGCTGGTGCCCGATCCCATGTGGATCGACCACGGCGGCGACACGACGGCTTCGTCGTTCTGCACGACGATGTGACGCTGCGCGTCCGGTTCGCCCATGAAGTGGTAGACGCGGTCGTTGTCGGCCAGGTCGAAGTAGAAGTACACCTCGCTGCGGCGGTCGTGCAGGTGCGGCGGCATGGTGTTCCAGACGCTGCCGGTCTTCAGCACGGTCAGGCCCAGCAGCAGCTGCGAGGACTGGCAGGTGGCCGGCACGATGTACTGGTAGATGGTGCGCTCGTTGCTGGTTTCCAGCGCGCCGCGCTCCAGCGCCACCGCATCCTTGATCGCCAGCGCCTTGGTCTCGAAGCGCGCATGCGCCGGCGTGGAGGTCAGGTAGAACTTGGCCGGGTTGGCGGCGTCGTCGGACTCGAACGCCACGTCGGCGCTGCCCATCGCCACGTACAGGCCGTCCTTCGGGCCCAGCGTGTAGACGGTGCCGTCGACGGTGACCTTGCCCGTGCCCTGGCCGACATTGATCACGCCCAGTTCGCGACGCTCCAGGAACGGCTTGCCGGCGGCGGATGCGGGCTCGGTCTGGCGCGGCAGGTCGACCTTCTTCGCCACGGGGGCGGCACCGCCGATCACGAAGCGCTCGTTGTGCGAGTAGTTCAGCTGCACCGTGTCGGCCACGAACAGGCTGCCGATCAGGTAACGGTCGCGCAGCTGGTCGTTGCTGGCGCCGGCCATCATGTCGGGGTGGGTGGCGTGGTAGGTCTTGCAGAACATGGTCAGGCTCCGTGGATGGCGGCGCCGACGGATCGGGCGCAGGCCGGATGGGGTGGGGCGATTCTAATGGCTTTGGTAACCGGTGTCATTTTGCGGTGCGGGATAAGGCTGTGATGGGTGATCGGTGATTTCAGGAAAGCGGCTTGCGCGGGCTTCTGGCGCCGGCCCTTACGAATCGCCCATCACCCATCACCTCACTCCGGCGGCTGCGAGGAGTCACGGATGATCAGGTGCGGGCGGATGCTGGCGGCGGCCAGCGCGGGCGCGCCTTCCGGCTGGATGAGCATGGCGGCGGCGATGCGACCGGTGTCGCGCGTGTGACGCCGCACCGACGTCAGCGACGGCCACAAGCGGGAAGCCAGCGGGCTGTCATCGAAGCCGACCACCGACAACTGGCGCGGAATGCTGATGCCCGCACGCAGGGCCACCTTGTAGACGCCGGCGGCCATTTCGTCGTTGCCGGTGAAGATGGCGGTGGGGCGGTTCTTGCCGGACAACAGTTTCTCCGCCGCCACCACGCCCGATTCGAACGTATAGCCGGCTTCGATGATGCGCGACTTGGGCAGTTCGATGCCGCGCTGGGCGAGCGCATCGACGAAGCCCGACGTGCGTTCGATCGCCGAGCGGTAGGCACTGGGGCCGGTGATCAGGGCGATGTCGGTGTGGCCCAGCGAAAGCAGGTATTCCGCGGCTTCCGCAGCCCCGTTGCGGTCGTGGGTCACCACCATGCGCGAAGGTTCGTCCATCGACACCGAGGCGATGCGGCTGTAGCGGCAGCCGATCTCGGCCAGCATGTCGGCCAGCGCCTGGTCTTCGGAGGCGCGCGGCACCAGCATCACGCCGTGCAGCTTCTGCTGCTGCACGAAGCGGCGCACGCCGTCGATGTAGCCGGGGCTGCGGCTGTCGCACGGATGCACGACCAGCTCGAAGCCGGAGTCGCGCAACGCGTCCAGCGCGCCGTACTGCATGTTGACGATGTACTGGGCGGTCGGGTTGTCGTAGACCATGCCGATCAGGAACGAGCGGCGGAAGGCCAGGCCGCGCGCCATCGGGTCCGGCACGTAGCCCACTTCCCGCATCAGGGCTTCCACCTTGTCGCGGGTGTCCTTACGGACCAGCGGCGAGTGGTTGATGATGCGGGAGACCGTCTTCTTCGAAACGCCCGAGAGCCGCGCGATGTCGTTGATGGTCGCCGCCTTGCCGCCGGTCGGGCGGGGGGCGGGGCTTTCGGGTTTGTTGCGCGCGGGCATGGGGCGGGAACGGCCTTGGACAGGGTGGCGTGACGGGATTCTAGCGGTTGGGGTCAGTCCAGCGCGCGGTAGCGGAAATTACGGAACTGCACCTGCCCTTGGCCCGCGGCATACAGCGACGGCTTCAAGGCCAGGAAGCCACCGGCCACGTTGTGGTGGTACCCCGAGACTTCCATCTGGACCGGATACTTGGTCCAGGCCTTGCCGTCGGTGCTGGTATGGAACGTGACGATATGGCGGTTGTGGGTGACCCGCAGCCACAGCTTCCCGCCCTTGGTGCTGGGTTTGAGGGTGCCGGGGCGTTCCAGTCCGTACCGGTGCATGACGAACTGCTCGCCATTGCTGCCCACGCCCGCGTACAGGCGGTCGTTGTAGAACAGCACGGCGCCGCCCTGCGCGCCCGGTTCGATGTCCATCTCCACTTCGAACTGGTAGGCCAGGTCCGCGGCGATGACGCCCAGCGGAGAGCTGTCGCGCGGCGCACTGCCCTTGCCGCGCAGGCTCAGTACGCCGTCCCCGACGGTGACGCGGGCGGCTTCCGTCGGGCCCGGATCGTAGAAGGCCCACTGCGGCCCGAGCTTGCCGGCGCGGAAATCATCCGACAGCGCCATGCCGTGCTGGCCCAATGACGCGCCCGCCGGCTTGCGCAGCGGCTGGCTCAGGTCGCCGCCCTTGGCAACGAACCAGCCATCGTCGGTCCATTCGATCGGATCCAGCAGCGCCTGCCTGCCCAGTGTCCAGAAATCCCGTTCGTAACCGTGGTAGATCATCCACCACTGGCCCGCCGCGTCTTCCACCAGCGTGGCGTGGCCGCGCGACCACCAGTACTGGTCGCGCGAGGTGGTACGCACGACCGGATTGTTCGGCGCGTTCTGCCACGGCCCGTGGATGGAACGCGAACGCGCGACGATCACCATGTGGCCGGTCGGCGGGCCGGCGGTGCCGCCCACGGCGGTGATCATGTAGTACCAGCCATTGCGGAAGGTGATCTTGGGGCCTTCCTGCGCGTAGCCCTCCACGTCCCACGACTCCGGATAGCGCCAGCCGTCATAGACATGCTTCACCTCGCCCACGGTGCTCAGGCCATCGGCGGCGAGCTGCACGTAGTCGCCGGCACTGAGGAACAGGTAACGCTTGCCGTCCTCGCCGACCGCATGGCCCGGATCGATGTGGCCCGGCAGGCCGATGTCGATCGGTTCGCTCCAGGGCCCGCGGATATCGTCGGCCCACACCACGAAGTTGCTGCGTCGCGGCGATTCCGTACCGCCCACGCGCGCGGGAAAATAGATGTAATAGCGACCCTTGTGCTTGACCAGGTCCGGCGCCCAGATCGAGCCGACGTTGCGGGTGATGGCATGGCCGATCGGTTGCCAGTTGACCAGGTCACGTGAGTGCCACAGTGGCAGGCCGGGGTAGGCGGTGAAGGACGACAGGGTGAGGTAGTAGTCCTCGCCGTCCTTCAGCACGGACGGATCGGGCCGGTCGCCGGCGAGCACGGGATTGAGGAACGTGCCATCGCCAAGGTCGGCCTGGCGCTGATGCTCGATGCCACGTTTCCACGCGGGCGCGGAGGCGCCTTCGGCCGCGCATGCCATGGCAGGGGCCAGCAGCCACAGCGCTGCGAACAAGAACGACTTGATGCCCATCCGGATTCCTCTACTTCGACGACGCGTACTGCGCCTTCCATTGCGGGTATTCCTTCGACAGCAGTCGCTTGGGCCAGCTGCCGTACCACTCGTATCCCGTGCGGCGTTCGCGCGGGATGTCTTCGTAGCGCGCCACGCGCTGGCTGTCGCGGGTCGCCAGCACCACGCTGTTGTCGGCCACGTCGTAGAAACGTGCCCACAGGCCGGTGGCGGCGGGGTCGGCGACCAGGCGACGATCCTTGCTGGTGCTGTGGTGCTGGAACTGCTCCGCCGGCGCCTCGAAGGTCTCGATGCGCCAGCCGGTGATCTCCACCTTGCGCAGCCATGCAACGGCGCCTTCCACCGAAGCCACCACCTCGGCCGACGGCTGCGGGATCGACATCAGGTAGCGCACCACGCCGACCGATTCCTGCGCGGCCATCGAGGGCAATTCGAACTTGCGGCCCTGCGCGGGCTGCAGCGTGCCGTCATCGTACTGGCCAGCCCAACCCGCAAGCTGGTCGCCCTGGCGCACCTGCAGCTTCAACAGACAGGCATCGCCACGCGCCACCGCCTGCTGTACGCGCACGCGCGTCGCGTCGTCCACGAAGGCATAGCGCCGCGTGTCGGTCAGCACCTTGCGCAGCATGCCCAGCACGCCGGCGGTGACGTCATCGGCGATGGTGATGTGCGGGTGATACGACTGCGTGGCGGGCACCGTGTGCGGCCAGCCCCCGCACGCCGGCAGCTGCTGCGCCAGCGTGAAGGCCAGGCCGCGCAGGCTGCCGTCGCGGTAACGCACGTCACCGGTCAGGGCAAACGCGGTGGCCAGGTAATCCAGCTGCGTGTAGATGTTGCGGTTGTCGAAGCTGCCGCCCGACTTGCGCGCCTCGGCCTCGAAACGCGCGCGCTCGGTGGCGTCCAGGATGCGTGCCGGGTCCTGGTTCTCGATCCAGCCGCCGTCCACGCGCTGGTAGAGCAGGATGTTGTCGGCGATCTGCGGCACCTGTTCCGGCGCGTAACGCGGGTAAGCGTCGCCGTGCACGTTGCGCCAGTGGTGGATGGCATCCTCGAAGCCGGAGAGCGATGGCGCTGTCGGGCTCTCCTGCGCCCATGCAGGCGTGCCGGTCGCCATCAACGCGCCGCACAGCAGGAGCGCACGCCGGTTGGCCATCACTTGATCGCCTTTGGCAGCCACAGGGACAGTTCGGGGAACAACGTCACGACCAGGAGCACCGCGAGCCCCGCCAGCCAGAACGGCCAGATGGTCCGCATGCTCTGCGCGATGGTGATCTTGCCGATTGCCGTGCCGATGAAGAGCACCGACCCCACGGGCGGCGTCACCAGACCGATGCCACCGGTCAGCACCAGCACCAGGCCGAAGTGGATCGGATCGATGCCATACGCCCTGGCTACCGGCAGGAAGATGGGCGTGCAGATCAGGATCATCGGGGCCAGATCCATGAACGTGCCCAGCAGCAGCAGGACCAGCACGATCAGCAACAGCACCGTGTACTTGCTGTGGGCGATGGACTGCAAGGCCTCGACGGCGGCGGCAGGCACCTGCAGGTAAGCCAGCAGCCAGCCGAACACGGCCGCCGTCGCGATGACGAACAGGATGACGCCGGTCGTGCGTGCGGCGTGGGTCACGGTGCCCAGGAATTCCTTCAGGTCCAGCTGCCTGTACAGCACGCTGGTCACCAGCAGCGCATACACCACGGCAATTGCCGCGCTCTCCACGGCGGTGAAGATGCCTGCGCGGATACCGAAGAAGATCAGTCCCACCAACCCGAGTCCCGGCAATGCCGATACCAGCCGGAGGAGTACCGCGCGCATGCCGGGAAACACTTCCACGCCATAACCGCGCCGGCAGGCGACGGCCCAGCCGGTGAACATCAGCACGACCGTCATGAGCAGCGCGGGGACGATGCCCGCGGCGAACAGGTCGGCGATGGAAAGCCCGCCGCCCGCCGCGGCCGAGAACAGGATCAGGTTGTGCGACGGCGGCACCAGCAGCGCGACCAGCGCGGCGGTGATGCTGACGTTGACCGCATAGTCCCGGTCATAGCCGCGCTTGATCATCTGCGGGATCATCGTGCCGCCCACGGCCGAGACGTCCGCGATCGCGGAGCCGGACACGCCGCCGAAGAACAGGGAGGACAGGATGCTCACCTGTCCCAGGCCGCCCCGCATGCGGCCGACCAGCGACGCCGCCAGGCTGATGAGCCGTTCGGAAATGCCGCCGCGCAGCATGATCTCGCCCGCGAAGATGAACAACGGAATGGCGATCAACGACGCCGAGCCCGTTCCCGAGGAAATCTGCTGCACCAGCACGATCGAGGGCAGGTCAAGATAAAGCAGCGTTGCCAGGGAAGCCGCGGCCAGCGCATAGGCCACCGGCACGCCGATCAGCAACAGGATGGCGAAGATCGAAAAGAGCAGTGTGATCGCCATGGGTCAGCGTGCCTCGTCGTGGGTCGGCGCCCGCAGCAGCAGGAGCAGGCGATTCAGCGCGAACACCACCATCAGCAGTCCGCCGACCGACAGGGGGAGATAGCCGATGCTTTGTGGCATCGGTGCGCCGGCAATGCGGATGTCCAGGCCATCGAGCAACAGCACCGCGCCCCAATAGGCCATCACGGCGCCGATGGCGGCGACCACCAGCGGCGAAATGGCGTGCAGCAGCGTGCGCATGCGCGGCCCCAGCGCATCGGCCAGCAGGAAGAACCCGAAGTGCCGGTTGGTATGCACCCCCGACGCAGCACCCAGGCTCATGGCCGTGGTCAACAGCAGCACCGTGACCGGCTCTGTCCAGCTGGGAGAATCGTTGATCACGTAACGGGCGATCACCTGCCAGCCCTGGACCACCACCAGACCCAGCAGGGCGGCAACGGCGACGGCGATGGCGGCGTTGGACAGGTACTCCATGCCGCGTTGCAGGGGAGTGGCAGGCAGCGTTGCGGTTTCTTCGGACATCGCAGTGTTCTCAGGCCAGGTCGCGGATACGGCGATACAGGGATTCGATGGCGGGCTCGCGCCGGTACTCGGCAAGCAGGGGTTGCGATGCGTGGGCGAAGGCGGCCAGGTCGGCGGTGTTGCTACGTACGCCGCCCGCCATCACCGCGGCGCGCGCCTTGGCTTCCGATTCGTCCCACAGCGTGCGCATCACGCCTACCGATTGACGCGCGGTTTCCCGTAGCAGTTCGCGATCCCCTGGCAGCAACGCATCCATCGTGCGTTGCGACACCAGCAGTACGTCCGGCGCATACGAATGGTTGGTCTGCGACCAGTACTGTGCGGCTTCGAAGTGGCGGCTGGAGTGGAAGCTCCGGATGTTGTTCTCCGCGCCATCGATCATGCGTGTTTCCAGGCCCGAAAAGACTTCGCCCAGCGACAGCGGCGTGGGATTGGCGCCGAACAGGCGCAGCATGCGGATGAAGATGTCCGATACCGGCACCCGGATCTTCATGCCGTGCAGGTCGGCAGGCGTCTGGATGGGGCGGCGTGCGTTGTAGAAACAGCGTGCGCCGGAATCGTAGATCGCCAGGCCGACCAGGCCACGCCGGGAGAAGCCGTCCAGCACGGCCTTGCCGACGCCCTCGTCCATCGCCCGGCGCATGTGCGCCACCGAATCGAACACGTAGGGCAGGCACAGCGCCTGCGTCAACGGGAAAGCGTTGTTCAGCGCGCCGGAATACACGCGCGTCATGTCGATGGCGCCGAAGCGGGCCATGTCGATGGCTTCCGACTCGCGACCCAACTGGCCCGAGTGGTATTGCCGCAGGGAGACGCGGCCGCCGGTCTCCCGGGCCATCGTCTCGCCTATCCAGCGCACCGCTTCAACGGTGGGGTAGTCCTTGACGTGCACGTCGGTGGCGGTCAGCACGTGCTGGCCCGTGTCTGCCACTACCTTGCTGCCCAGCAACGGTGCGGCGATGGCGGCGCCTACGCTGGCGCCCAGGAAACGACGGCGGTTCATCATGCGGCTGTGCTCATTCCGGTTGCGGTGAAGCGGCCACGGCGCGACACACGATATCGCCATGCCCGTTGAACTGGATGCGCGCGTGCTGGCCCGCGACGATGTCATGGATGCCGGTCGCGTTGCCGGTGGCGATCAGCTCGCCCGCCTTCAGCGGACGGCCGCGTCTGGCCGAGCGCGAGAGGGCGAAGGCGAAGGCGGCGCGCAGGCCACCCGGCAGCGTCGTGGCGCCGCCCTGGCCGACCTGGCGGTCATCGATGAAGGTCTGGCAGGTGAGCGATGTTTCCGCGATCGACGACCAGCGCGGGATCTCCGCACCCATGATCAACCCGTTGTTGTTGCCGAAATCGGACACGACCACGCGCGGACCCAGCTGGTTAATCGTCGCCAGCGGACTGCTGGCCACTTCCATGCCGATGAACAACGTGGAAGGGAAAGCGGCGGCTTCCTCCGGCGTCCAGTCGGTCTTGTCCGCAGGCGCATCGGCCTCCAGGCGCAGCACATACTCGGCCTCGACCGCGCCGAAGCCGCCGGAAAACACGGCGAACTCGTGCTGGCCACCGGTGGTCAACTGCAGCGCACGCGCGAAGATCGGGCCGAGCAGCCGCTCGTCTCCCGAGGCGTCGCGCTTTTCCGGTGCGATGTAACCCACCTTCCAGCCCACCACGCGATCCGGCCAGCGCGCGATCGCGATGTCCTGCACGCGGTAGGCGGTGACCAGGTCGGCGGGAATCTCGCCCGGGAATGCGGGCAGCGCCTGCCCCTGCCGCCGCGCACCGACGAATTGCGCGGCGATGGCCGCCAGTTCGGGCGCTTCCGCTGGGTCGCCGTCAACGGCGCGGTGATCAGTACTCAAGAGGGCTCTCCCCGGACGGGTTTTGTTGCACTGCCGAGTGACAGTGCAGGTTGATGGCCTGTATATGGTAAACCGGTGTCATTGACAATGTGCACTGCCGCAAAATCCATTTCCGGTGTCACGCTTCATCGGTCCACTCCTGGGAGGGAGCCAATGTTCCTTACTGCTTTTCCCCACTCGGCGGCGTCCCGCCGACTGCGCCGTTTCCTGCCCGCGCTGCTGCTGGTGATGGCCGCGTGCGTTGCGCAGGCGGCCGAGACAAGTCCACTGGCGTTCCCCGGTGCCCAGGGTTGGGCGGCGCATACGCCGGGCGGTCGCGGCGGCAAGATCCTCCGCGTGACGACGCTGGCCGCCGAAGGCCCCGGCTCCTTCAAGGAGGCGATCACTGCGAAAGGGCCGCGCACCGTCGTATTCGAGGTCGGCGGCGTCATCGACCTGGGCATGAAGGAGCTGCGCATCAGCGAGCCCTACCTGACCATCGCCGGGCAGACCGCACCGGCGCCCGGCATCACCCTGATCAAGGGCGGCCTGACCATCGCGGCCCATGACGTGGTCGTTCGCCATCTGCGCATCCGGCCGGGCGATGGCGGCCTGCCGAAACGCTCGGGCGACATCGACGCCATCTCGACCGTGCGCGGGGCGCGCGACGTGATCGTCGACCACTGCACGCTGACCTGGGCTACCGACGAAAACCTGTCGGCTTCCAGCACCCGCTTCCATGGCGAGAGCGAAGCCGACTGGATGGCCAATGCCTCGCGCCGCATCACCTTCAGCAACAACATCATCAGCGAAGGCTTGGCCAATTCCATCCATGCCAAGGGCGAGCATTCGAAAGGCTCGCTGATCCACGACCACGTCAACGACATCCTGATCGTCGGCAACCTGTATGCGCACAATTACGAGCGCAGTCCGTTGTTCAAGGGTGGCGCGCGTGGGCATGTGATCAACAACCTGATCTACAACCCGGGCCAGCGGGCGATCCACTACAACCTGATCGCCGAGGAATGGCTGGGGCATCCGTACTCGCGCGGCGCCATGGTCGTGCGCGGCAACGTATTGCGTGCCGGGCGCTCCACCGAACCGCTGGCCTTCGTCATGCTGGGCGGCTCCGGTGACCTCGATCTCTACATGCAGGACAACCTGATGGTGGACCGCATCGGCAAGCCGACCATCGAGTCGACCGGCCGCTACAGCACCGCGCCCGCCCGCATCAACGTGGTGAAGGCCGCGCCGGCGCTGCCGTTCGGCGTCGCCCTGTTGCCTGCCGCGCAGGTGCAGGATGCCGTGATCGCCACCGCCGGCGCCACGCCATGGAATCGTGATGCGCACGACCGACGCCTGGTCGCCGATGTCATCGAAGGCCGCGGTGAAATCATCGACAGCCAGGAACAGGTGGGTGGCTATCCCAAGCTTGCCGAAACCCGCAAGCCGTTCGTCGAAGCGGAATGGAACCTGGACACCATGGAACCGAAATCCGGCCAATACCCGCGCGGCGAACCGCTGCGCTGAATCCCCCATGCAATACCCACCCTGCCCGCCATGGGCAGGGTGCGGCCCGGCGTGCTGCGATACCCTGCCGCATGCGGCCACGCATCGGATGGCCGCGCGACCCAGCGGGTCGATGCCGTCCAACATCACGTCGCACTGAAGAGACACCGTCGCCTCGTCGTGGAACGGCGCTTCGCCGTGCGCACACACGAGCGCAGTGGCACGCAGGCCAGTGGGGTAGGGGGGCTGTGAGAAGGTCGGCATGTCCGGGTCACGGGACAAGGCGCCGGCTCCCGCCCGGGAGAGAGGATCGGGCGGGAGCGGCAGGGAGGGTGCGGCGGCGCAAGGCCGCCGCACCCGAAGCGATCAGAACGTGAAGCGGAAGCCGACGTAATACTGGCGCCCGGTGTGGTGGTAGACCGAGGCACGGTCGCCCACGGAGTCCACGTACTGGTCATTGAACTCGTCGGTCAGGTTGGTGCCTTCGAAGGTCAGCGAGAAGTTGTCGTCCAGCTTGTACGACACCGACAGGTCCACGCTGTAGGCGCTGCGCTTGCCTTCCACATCATTGTTGTTCTGGCCCGGCACGCGCTGCAGGTAGTCGTCGCGGAACGAGGTGGAGACACGCGCGCTGAACTTGTTGTTGTCGTAATACAGCGTGGCGTTGTACGACTTCGGCGACAGGTTGACCAGGTCGTCGGCGATGTAGGTGACCGGGAACGTGCCCGGCACCGCGTAGTCGATGTCCGACTTCACGTAGGTGTAGTTGAGGATGGCGCCGAAATCCTTGAACACGCCGGGCAGGAAGCTGAAGGGTTGCTGGTAGCTGACCTCGAAGCCTTTCAGCGGGCCGCCGGGCGTGTTGATGGGCGTGCGTACGTCGAACTCCACTTCCCAGAAGCTCGGCGGCACCCACTCCAGCGGCAGGCCGGTCTGGTTGTACGGAATGTTCTCGCGCAGCTCCTGGATGTAGGTCTCGATGTCCTTGTAGAACAGCGCGACGGACAGCAGCGACTCTTCGGCGAAGTACCACTCGGCGCTGAAATCGTAGGTGGTCGCGCGGAAGGGATCCAGGTAGGGATTGCCCACGCGGATGTTCGGCGTGCCGGTGGTGGTGACGCCGGCGCCGGGCGACAGGTTGCCCAGCTGCGGGCGCGCCATCACCTTCGCCGCGCCGAAGCGCAGCACCAGGTCGTCGGTGACGTCCCACGCCAGGTTCAACGACGGCAGCCAGTCCTTGTAGTCGTTGGTGACGGTCACCAGCGTGCCGCCGCCCGCCGAGGTGTAGCCGCTCGCTTCGATGTCGGTGGTGGCATAGCGGACACCGACGTTGCCGCGCAGCGGACGCCCGGCCAGGTCGGCATTGAAGTCCAGCTGCAGGTATGCGCCCAGGTCTTCTTCCTCGATCTGGCGATTGTTGCCACGCGCATTGCCGTTGGTGATGCTGGTCAGCGTGAAGTCGCCGCCGGGGACGCCCGTATTGCAGTTGCAGTAGATGTTGAACAGGGTGGCGATGGCGTCGAGGTCGGGGATCACCCACGAAGCCGGCGATGCCCCGTTGAGGCCACGTCCAAAACCGCGGATGCTGGTCGCCACGTCCGCCAGCGTCGTACCCGTCGGAAGTGCCGGCACCGAGGTCTCGCTGCTGCGGCGGAACTCCCACGTGTCCATGTCGAACTTCTTGTACGACAGGCCGCCGCGCAGGGTGAAGGTCTCGTTGATCAGGAAATCCAGGTCGAGCTTGCCGGTGTCGAACGTGTTGTCGACGCCCTGCGGCCGGATGCGAATCTCCGAGCCTGTCGTGTTGGCCGCTGGGCTGCTGATCCAGCGCCAGCTGTTGGGGTTGTTGACGTCCAGGTTGCCGTAGGTGATGACCGGCAGGCGGTCGTTGCCGCGGTAGTCCCAGCTGTAGCCATCCAGATTCTGGATGTCGAAGGTCACCGTGGTCTGCACCGGATTAGTGAACTCGGACTTCGACGTGCCGACCATCGCGTTGAGCTTCAAGCGGTCGGTGATGTCCTGTTCCAGGCTGAGGCTGTACTGGGCGAATTCCGTCGTGAGCTCATCGAAGCGCGACTCGGAACGCACGTCCACATTGTCGAAGACACCGTAGACCAGGTTGCCGCGATCGTTGACCTCGGCCTGCAGCACGTGCGTTTCGTACTTGCCGCCCTGCGCATTGGACCGGCTGAAGGAGATCGTCTCCAGGAAGTCCTCCTGGCGGGTGGCATCCAGCTTGGAATACAGCGCATCGAAACTCAGCAGCGTGCGGTCGGTCGGCTTGAACTGCAGTGACGCCGTCACGCCCAACCGCTCCTGGTCATGGGTCAGGCGACCGTAGCGGGGCAGTCGCGGGTGGAACGTGGTCGCGGCGGACGCCAGCCGGTACGCATCGTTGTTGGAGGGCGTATTGGCGGGGCGGGGATTGCCGGTGGAGCAGTTCAACGCGGTGGTGCCGCGACCGCTGTTGTTGGTGTTGTTCTGCGGCGTGAACCCGACCGGGCTGCAGAAGCCGTTGGTCGCCGGCCCGTTGTCCCAGCGCACGGCGCTGTAGCCCTCTTCGTAGAGGTGGCGTTCGCTGTACGACGCCGACACCAGTGCGCCGAAGCGCCCGTCCGCCCAGGTGTTGCTGATCAGCGTGGAGAAGCGCGGATCCCACTGTTCCGACAACTCGTTGTAGCCCATCTTCGAGGTGACCGTGGCGGTGAACCCCTCGTAGTCGAACGGGCGCGCGGCGCGCAGGTCCACCGTGGCGCCGAGCGAGCCCTCATCGACCTGCGCCGACTGCGTCTTGCGCACCGTCAGCTTGCTGAAGAGTTCCGACGCGAACACGTTGAAGTCGAAACCGCGGCCGCGGTTCGCGCCACCCGAACTGTCGGTGCCGCCCGTGGTGGCGAGTGCTTCCAGCCCGTTGATGCGCACGCGGGTGAAGTCCTGGCCCAGGCCGCGCACGGTGATCGAACGGCCTTCGCCGGCATCACGATCAATGGCGACACCGGGGATGCGCTGCAGCGATTCCGCAAGGTTCAGATCGGGGAACTTGCCGATGTCTTCGGCGACCACCGCATCGATCTGTTCCGCGCTGTAGCGTTTGTCTTCCAGTGCCTTCTCCAGGCTCGCGCGGAACGACGCGACCACTTCCACGCGGTCCAGGTCGGTGACCGGATCCGTGGCTGCTGGCGGGGTGGCGGGTGCCGGGGTTTCCTGGGCCTGCGCATTGAAGTGCAGTGCAAGGCCGATTGAAAACGCGAGCAAGGTAACCGGTGTCTTGCGATGGCTGATACGAGTCTGCATGGCGTCCCCTCCCAAGGGCTCATGTCGCTCTGAGGTGCGGTTTGCGAACTGGCAGGTGTCAGGAATCCCCCGATTCCGATGTGGCGTATCGCCTGGATGACACCGCTGGCCAAAAACGCTAACAGAGTGTGCGGTGCAACAACAAATGCCTGATTCCGCTGGAGAAAATGGCTTGGGGACAATCGCCTTGCGTAACCGATTACATTCGCTTTCAGGCGGCCGATCGGCGACCAACATGGCGCATTTTCCGCCGATATCCACCACGCGGGCGTAGCGCTGATTACTTTCGTTCGTTTGCCACGCGAGCACTGGAAGCGTGCATCCGCTTGCATCGTGCACGACGAAAAAAAAGCCCGGCCAATGGCCGGGCTCCGGAGTGCCGCTGCGGCGTGGCCGCAGCGTATTCCATGGTGCGATCAGAACTTGTAGCGCAGGCCCAGCAGGTACTGGCGACCGGTTTCGCTGTAGTCCAGCGGCAGTTGGCCGGCGGAATTGGTCACCCACGATTCCTGCACCTCGTCGGTCAGGTTGATGCCTTCCAGGCTCAGTTCCAGATTCTCGTTGAGCTTCCAGCGCACGGATGCGTCCACCGTGGTGGTACCGGTCTGGCCGTGCGCATCGAAGCCCGCCTCGGTGCCCGGCACCTGCAGCAGGTAGTCGTCGCGGTTGGTGGCCGAGACGCGGCCGGAGAAACGCTCGCCTTCGTAGTACAGCGTCGCATTCCACGAGTGCTTGGACAGGCCGGTCAGATCGGTCTTGAACGAGTTGGCACCGGTCGAGGTCAGGTACTGGATCTGCGAATCCACGTAGGTGTAGTTCATCTGCACGCCGAGGTTGGCGAACTTGCCCGGCAGGAAGGTGAACGGCTGCGTGTAGTTCGCTTCCAGGCCCGTCAGCTCGCCGCCCGGCGTGTTGAGCGGTGCGGTGAAGGTGAAGTCATCGTTGACGGTGGCGCCGGTGCCATCCAGCAGGCTGGCGGGCAGGCCGCTGGCCGAGTAGGGCTGCACGAAGCGCGTGTTCTGGATGAAGCTCTCGATGTCCTTGTAGAACAGGCCCAAGCCCAGCATCGCGCCTTCGTCGAAGTACCACTCCACGCCCAGGTCGACCGTCTCGGCGCGGATCGGATCCAGGTTCGGATTGCCACCGGTGACCGTGCGTGCCCCACCGCTGACGTTGACGGTCACGCCGGGGGTCAGGAAGCCCAGGCCCGGACGCGTCATGACCTTGGCCGCACCCAGGCGGATCAGCAGGTCCGGCGTGATCTCAGCCACCAGGTTCATCGACGGCAGCGTGTCGCTGTATTCGCGCTCCGCCGTCGCCGCCACAGGCGTGCCGCTGGCGGTCGCGATACCGACGGAGGACTGCTTGGTACGCACGTAACGCACGCCGACGTTGCCTGAGAGCGGGATCGGCCCGAGATCGACCGAGAACTCACCCATCAGGTAGACGCCGCGGTCCTCTTCCTCGACGTTGCGCGTGTTCACGGCGCGCTCGGTCAGGGCAAAGGTGCCCGTGTTGCTGTAGATGTCGAACACGTTGGCGAATGACAGGTAGTTCGGGATCACCCAGGTGCCGGGTGAGCCGTTGACGCTGCTCAGGCTGGCGAGCATGGTCATGTCAGACGGCACGATCGTGCCGCCACCGGGGAACGCGGGCACGGACACTTCCGAGGCGCGGCGCAGCTCGCGTGTCGAGAACGAGTAGTCCTTCGCCTGCACGCCGCCCTTCAGCCGGAAGCCGGGGCTGATGTTCCAGTTGAAATCCAGCTGCCCGATGTCGAAGTCGTTGCGGACGTACTGCGGGCGGAGGCGGATCTCGGCCAGCGTCCAGCCGGTGCCGCTGGTCGGATCGATGCCGTAGTTGAGTACCGGCTTGTACGGGTCGCCGCGGTAGTCGTAGCTGTAGTTGTCGACGTTGTTCTTGTCCATGATGATCGTGGTCTGGATCGGATTCTCATGCTTGGAGCTCGAGGTGCCGACCTTGCCGGACAGTTTGAAGTTGTCGGTGAACTCGTGCTCGCCTTCCAGCCCGATCTGGGTGAAGACCGTGTTCCATTCGTCATGGCGGCTTTCCGAGCGGATGTCGACATCGTCGAACAGCCCGTAGACCAGTGCCCCGTTCTCGACCACGCCATCACGGACGATCGTTTGGGGCTTTCCACTGCCGCCACGGCTGAACGAGATCGCCTCGATGTACTTCTCGTCACGCACGGCGTCGATCTTGGAATACAGCGCGTCCAGCGAGAACTGGGTCCGGTCCGTCGGCTTGAACTGCAGCGAGCCGGTCACGCCCAGGCGCTGCTGGTCATGTTCCATCAGCGTGTAGCGCGGGAAGCGCGGGTGGTTGGTCGTGGCCAGGCGCGCGGGTGCGAAGGGAGAGGCCGGGTTGAAATTGCCGTTGCTGGTGCCACCGGCCCAGCGCCCGCTGCCGCTGCCTTCTTCCAGCGTGCGACGCTCGGAGAACGCGACCGACATCAGCGCGCCCACCTTGCCATCGGCCCAGGTGTTGGAGACCAGGGCGGCAAGGCGCGGATCGGTCTTGCTGCCGATATCGCCATGGGTCAGCTGCGTGCTGGCCGCGAAGGTGAAGCCGTCGTAGTCGAACGGGCGCGCGGTGCGCAGGTCGACCGTGGCGCCCAGCGACCCTTCTTCGACGTCCGCCTGCGCGGTCTTGCGCACGATCAGCTGCGAGAACAGGTCCGAGGCGAAGACGTTGAAGTCGAAACCGCGGCCGCGGTTGGAGCCGCCGTTCTGGTCGGAAGAACCGACGGTGGTCAGCGCTTCCATGCCATTGATGCGCACGCGGGTGAAGTTGGAATCCAGGCCGCGGACGGAGATGTTGCGGCCTTCGCCGGCATCACGGGTGATGACCACGCCCGGGATGCGCTGCAGCGATTCGGCCAGGTTGAGGTCCGGGAACTTGCCGATGTCCTCGGCGACGATGGCATCGACGATGCCGGCCTCGCCACGCTTGATGTCCAGTGCCTTCTCGACGCTGGCGCGGTAGCCGGTGACGCTGACGGTATCCAGCGTATCGACCGGGGCGGGGGTGCTGGCGGGTTCGGTGGCCTGCGCGGGCGCCGTGGCAGCGTCCTGCGCGAACGCAGCGGCATTCATCTGCAGTGCGAGACCGATCGAAACGGCAAGCAAGGTAACCGGTGTCTTCCGGTTGGTATGACGGACTGGCATGTTTTCCCCTCCTCAAGGGACCATGGCCGCTCTCTGGCGACTGATTTGACTGCGAAATCGTGCTGGGGCACCTTCTTCTGTGGGCCAACCGGTAAAATGACACCGCTGGTCAAAACGAACGCTAACAGAGTGTGCGGTGCAGCAACAACTGTCATTCGGACCGGCTTATCGTGTCTCCCGGGACAAGGTGATCGGCCTGTCCGGGGACATCCATTCGGGTCATCACGGGAGCTAGGTCATGGTGGGGAAGGTCATCTGTTTCGGCGAACTGTTGCTGCGCCTGGGCGCGCCGGGTCGCCAGCTGCTGCTGCAGTCGCCCGTGCTGGACGTGCATGTGGGCGGCGCGGAAGCGAATGTCGCGGTGTCGCTTGCCCGCTTCGGCCACCAGGCCGGCATGGTCGGCCTGGTGGCGGACAACGCCCTGGGCGAAGCCGCGCTGGGCGAACTGCGGCGGCACCGCATCGATGTGTCCGGCGTGCAGAGCGCGCCGGGACGCATGGGTCTGTACTTCCTGACACCGGGCGCCATCCAGCGTCCTAGCGAAGTGCTTTATGACCGCGCCGACTCCGCGTTCGCACGCGACGGCGGCGGGAAACACGACTGGCCCGCGCTGCTGCAGGGCGCTGACTGGCTGCACGTGTCCGGCGTGACGCCGGCGCTGGGCCAGCAGGCCGCCGACGGCACGCTGATGGCGGTGCGTGCCGCACGTGCCGCAGGCGTCAAGGTCTCGTTCGATGGCAACTTCCGCCCGAAGTTGTGGGAGGCCTGGGGCGGCGACGCCCCGACCATCCTGCGTGGACTGATGGCCGAAGCGGACGTGCTGTTCGCCAGCCATCGCGACCTGCAGGTGGTGCTGGGCCTGGAGTTCCCCCAGGCCACGCCGCAGGAACGCTTCGCTGCGGGCGCGGCGGCGGCATTCCATGCGTTCCCGCACCTGCGGCAGATGGCCGCCACCGTGCGCGTGCAGCGCAGCGTGGACCATCACGCGCTGTCCGCGATCACCGCGCTGCGCGACGGCTCGCTGCACACGACGCCGGCCTATGAGGTATCGCCGATCGTCGACCGCATCGGCACCGGTGATGCCTTCGCTGCCGGTGTGCTGCACGGTGATCTCACCGGCATGCCGGCGGCGGACGCGCTGCATTTCGGCGTGGCGGCGGCCTGCCTCAAGCATTCCATCCCCGGCGATTTCAATCTGGTGGGCGCGGCCGAAGTGCAGGCCTTCCTTGGGGAAAACAGCTTGGACGTGAAGCGCTGAGCGTCTCTGTCTTTACGCAGTATTTACGGCGGCGGCGCGGGCCGGAATAGCGACTTTACGCGGGGGAAGACCAGACTTTCGCGGTCGGCGGAACTCCTCCCGCCAGGATCGCATCCATGTCTTTCTCGTCGTTCCACCCGCGCAGCGCGTCGCCTGCGCGTCCCGTCGTTTCCGCGGTCGCCACCGGCCTGCTGCTGGCGGTGGCGTGCACCGCGCAGGCCGCGACCTTCAACGGTTCCGGCGCGCTCACCACCGACTATGTCTGGCGCGGCACCTCCCAGACCCAGGGCGACCCGGCCGTGCAGGCCGGCTTCAAGGCCTCGGCCGTCAATGGTCTCTACGGCGCGGTGTGGGGCTCGAATGTCGAGTTCGCACCGGAAACCAAGGCCAGCAGCGAAATCGACGTCACCGTCGGCTGGGGCGGCACGCTGACCGACGACTGGGCGCTCGACGTCAACCTGACCCACTACCGCTACCCGTCCACCACCGTCGACCTCGACTGGACCGAGGCCATCGGCACGCTGACCTGGAAGCAGAACTACTGGGCGCAGCTGGGCTACTCCACCGAAGCATTGGCCACCGACGAAGCCGGCGCCTACGCGCAGCTCGGCGCGAAGCTTCCGCTGGGCGAACAGGTCCGCTTGGAAGCCGCTGCCGGCTACTACTGGCTGGAAGACGCCTACGACGACAGCTACACGCACGCACAGCTGGGCGCCGTGTGGGCATTCAGGGCCCCGTTCGAACTGCGCGTCACCGCGCACGCCACCGACAGCAGCGCCAAGACGCTGTTCCCCGGGCTGGCGGGCTCGCGCGTGGAAGCAGCACTGCAAGCCGCGTTCTGAGCACCGCCATGGTCACCGACTTCCTTCACCTGCTGCTGGCCCTGGTGGGCGTGCTCGCCGGCGCCGGCCTCCTGTTCCTGATGATCACGCGGCGTGCGCGCATGCCGATGGATGACTCCCATGACTGAATTCCTCCTCGTCTTTGCGCTGGCCATCGCGCTGGGTTGGCCACTGGGCCGCTACCTCGCCGCGGTGATGCGCGGTGCGCCGATGCGCGGCGACCGTCTGTTCGGGGTGATCGAGCGCCCCGTCTATCGCATGCTCGGCGTCGATCCGGCGCAGGGCATGGGCTGGAAGGCGTATGCGAAGGCCTTCCTGCTGAGCAACCTGGTGCTGGGCCTGCTGGCCTGGGGCGTCTTCATGACCCAGGCCTGGTTGCCGCTAAACCCCAACGACGCGCCGAACATGCGCTGGGACCTGGCGCTGCACACCATGGTGTCGTTCCTCACCAACACCAACCAGCAGCACTATTCCGGCCAGGCGCAGCTGTCGTACCTGGCGCAGATGACGGGCATCGTCGGCCTGCAGGTGGTCACGCCGATGATGGGCCTGGCGTTGGTGGTGGCGACGTTGCGTGGGCTGTTCGGCGGGCGCGGCAAGGACGCTGTCGGCACCGCGGCGAACAACGAACCCGACGTCGGCAACTACTGGGCCGACGTCATCCGCCCGGCCGTGCGCGTCATGCTGCCGCTGTGCCTGCTGTGGTCGCTGCTGCTGACCTGGCAGGGCGTGCCGTCGACGCTGCAGGGCGGGCCGGTCGCGACGCCGATCGATGCCTCGGCGCAGATGGCCGAACAGAAGATCCCGCTGGGCCCGGTCGCACCGATGGTGGCCATCAAGCAACTGGGCACGAATGGCGGTGGCTGGTACGGCCCCAACAGCGCGGTGCCGCTGGAAAACCCCACGCCGTTCTCCAACCTGCTGGAAACGCTGGCCATCATCCTGATTCCGGTCAGCATCGCCTTCATGGTGGGCGGCTTCACCGGCCGCCGGAAGTTCACCGCGCTCGTTTTCGGCACCATGCTGACGATGTCGCTGGTCTCGACGGGCGCGGCGCTCTGGTCCGAAAGCCTGTCCGGCAGCTCCGGCGACATCGCGCTGATGGAAGGCAAGGAAGTGCGCTTCGGCGCCGCGCCGTCCGCACTGTGGGCCGCCGTCACCACGCAGACATCGAACGGCTCCGTCAATTCCATGCACGACTCGCTGGCACCGCTGACCGGCCTGGTGACGCTCGGCAACATGCTGGTGAACGCCATCTGGGGCGGCATCGGCTGCGGCCTGCAGCAGTTCCTCGTCTACCTGCTGCTCAGCGTGTTCCTCGCCGGCCTGATGACCGGCCGCACGCCGGAACTGTTCGGCCGCAAGATCGAAGCGCACGAAGTGAAGCTGCTGGCCGCGCTGGTGCTGCTGCAGCCGCTGGCGCTGCTGGCCTTCACCGCCATCACGCTGGCCGTACCGTCGCTCACCGGCAACTCCAATCCGTCCTTCCATGGCATCAGCCAGGTGTTCTACGAGTACACCTCGGCGTTCGCCAACAACGGTTCCGGTTTCGAAGGGCTGGGCGATGCGACCTATTGGTGGAACCTCAGCACCACGCTGATGCTGCTGCTCGGCCGCTACCCGGCGCTGATCATCCCGCTGGCCATCGCCGCTTCGCTCGCGCGCAAGCGCGCCACGCCCGAAGGCCCCGGCACCCTCCAGGTGGAAACGCCGACCTTCGCGCTCACCCTGATCGCCGTGGTCGTCATCCTGACCCTGCTGCAGTTCATGCCCGTGCTGGTCCTCGGCCCGATCGCCGACCACCTGGCCCTGAGCGCGCTCTGAGAACATCGACATGACCCCTTCAACCGTTTCCCCGCGCCACGCCCGTGCAACGGCCCTGCTCGACCGCGCAGGTCTCCGCGCCGCCGTCTTCGGTGCCTTCACCAAGCTGGCCCCGCAGCACGCCTTCAAGAACCCGGTCATGGCCGTGGTCTGGCTGGGCACGCTGCTCACCGCCGGCCTGACCCTGGCCGGCACCACCACGCCCGGCATCGGCTGGGCGGTGACCGCGTTGCTGTTCGTCACCGTGCTGTTCGCCAACTTCGCCGAAGCCATCGCCGAAGCGCGCGGCCGCGGCCAGGCCGCCTCGCTGCGGCGGGCCCGCAAGGACCTGGTCGCGCGTCGCGTCGACACGCCCCTCGGCGGTGCGGAACGGCGCATGCCCGCGGCGGACCTGAGGCCCGGCGACTACGTCATCGTCTCGGCGGGCGAACAGATTCCCGCCGACGGCGAGATCATCAGAGGGTTGGCGACGATCAACGAATCCGCGGTCACCGGCGAATCCGCCCCCGTGCTGCGCGAGGCCGGCACCGATCGCAGCGGCGTGATCGGCGGCACCAAGGTGCTGTCCGACGAGATCGTGGTGAAGATCACCGCCGAGCCCGGGCACAGCTTCCTCGACCGCATGATCGCGCTGGTCGAAGGCGCCAACCGGCAGAAGACGCCGAACGAGATCGCGCTGGGCCTGCTGCTCATGACGATGACGCTGACGTTCCTGATCGTCGTGGTCACGCTGCCCTTCATCGCCGGTTTCGTCGGCGCGAAGCTCGACCCGCTGCTGCTCGTCGCGCTGCTGGTCTGCCTCATCCCGACCACCATCGGCGGCCTGCTGCCGGCCATCGGCATCGCCGGCATGAACCGTGCGCTGGCCGCCAACGTGCTGGCCAAGTCGGGCAAGGCGGTGGAAGTGGCCGGCGATGTCGACGTGCTGCTGCTCGACAAGACCGGCACCATCACCCATGGCGACCGCCAGGCCACGCTGTTCCATCCCTTGGCCGGCATCGACCGCGAGCAACTGCGCGATGCGGCCATGCTCGGCTCGTTGGCCGACCCCACGCCCGAGGGCAAGTCGATCGTGAAGCTGGCGCGCGAGCAGGGCGCCACGCTGGCCGATCCCGAACGTGCGCAGTTCGTCGCCTTCACCGCGCAGACCCGCATGTCCGGCGTGGACCTGCCGGACGATGGCCGCGGCCACGCGCGCGTCATCCGCAAGGGTGCGTCGGACGCGATCCTCGCGCACGTGAAGGCGGGCGGCGGCAGCGCGCCGGCCGAACTCACCGCCCGCGTCGAGCAGGTCGCCCGCAACGGTGCTACGCCGCTGGTGGTCAGCGACGGCAACCACGTGCTCGGCGTGGTCGAACTCTCCGACGTGGTCAAGCACGGCATCAAGGAGAAGTTCGCCCACATGCGCGCCATGGGCATCCGCACGGTGATGATCACCGGCGACAACCCGCTGACCGCCGCCGCCATCGCCGCCGAAGCCGGCGTGGACGACTACATCGCCGAGGCGCGTCCCGAGGACAAGCTGGCGCGCATCCGCCAGGAACAGGCCGGCGGCCGCCTGGTCGCCATGGTCGGCGACGGCACCAACGACGCCCCCGCGCTGGCGCAGGCCGACGTCGGCCTGGCGATGAACTCCGGCACGCAGGCGGCGAAGGAGGCCGGCAACATGGTCGACCTGGACTCCGATCCGGCCAAGTTGCTGGAGGTGGTGGAAGTCGGCAAGCAGCAGCTGATCACGCGTGGCGCGCTGACCACGTTTTCGCTGGCCAACGACGTGTCGAAGTATTTCGCGATCCTGCCGGCGCTGTTCGCCGCCGCCATCCCGTCGATGAGCGCGCTCGACGTGATGCAGCTGTCCAGCCCGACGAACGCGGTGCTGGCCGCGTTGATCTTCAACGCCATCATCATCCCGCTGCTGATCCCGCTGGCGTTGCGCGGCGTGCGCTTCCGCCCGGCCGGCGCCACCGCGCTGCTGCGCCGGAACATGCTGGTCTACGGCGTGGGCGGCGTGCTGCTGCCGTTCGCCGCGATCAAGCTCATCGACCTGTTGCTGGCCGCCGTCATTGGCGCCTGAGGAACTCCCATGAACGTTTCAACGACTGCTTCCACCCCGGTATGGCGCGCCTCGCTGGTGCTGGCGCTGGTCACGCTGCTCGGCTTCGGCCTGCTGTACTCGCTGGCCGGCACCGGCCTGGGCCGCATGCTGTTCCCGCACCAGGCCACCGGCAGCCTGATCGAACGCGAGGGCAGGGTGGTCGGCTCGTCGCTGGTCGCCCAGCCGTTCGCCGATGACCGCTACTTCCAGTCGCGCCCGTCCGCCGCAAGCTACGACGTGATGGCGCTGGCCGGCAGCAACCAGGCCCGCACGAATCCGGATCTGCGCCGCCGCATCGACGAGGCACGCGCCGCCGTCGCCGCACGCGAGGGGGTGGCGCCGGCCGACGTGCCCGGCGACCTGGTCACCCAGTCCGGCGGCGGCATTGATCCGCACCTGTCGCCGGCGGCGGTGCGCATCCAGATCGCCCGCGTCGCGCGTGCGCGCGGCATCGAGGCGGCGGAAGTCGAACGCCTCGTCGCCGCGCATACCGAGGCTCCGCAGTTCGGCGTGCTGGGCGCGCCGCGGATCAACGTGCTGGAACTGAATCTGGCGCTGGATGCGCGCTGATCCGCGCGAGGGGATGGCGGTGGGAGCGACGTAGGTCGCGACGACATCGTCGCAGAATCCCTCGCGACTTGCGTCGCTCCCACAGAGCGGGTTTCGTGTTTTGACCCGCTGCAGCCTGCGTAGCCCGGATAAGGCCAGCGGCCGCCTCCGGGGGACCGGGGTGCCGACAGGTCCCGGTGCCCCGGGGGTGCTGTGCTTGCCCGGGCTGCGCCGCTCCACGCAAGTGGAGAGAAGGTGTTTCGTGGCGATGTGGATCGGCAGTTTCCCTCTCCCCGCCTGCGGGGAGAGGGTGCCGAAGGCGGGTGAGGGGGTGGACGGAGCCGCGGTCGTTGGCATTGCAAGGCGGATCGAGTGTCGGGAAACGACACGCACGCACGTGGAGATGCTTCGTGACCGCACAGATCCCAGCCTCCGCTCGCCCCTCATCCGCCCGCTGGGCACCTTCTCCCCACAGGCGGGGAGAAGGCATGGGTGTGCTTGCTACGAGCAAGGGTGATGCGACGAGGAGAATCGCCCTGCTTGCGAGCTTCTTCGGTGAGACAACACAGGAAGAACCCTCGCGCGTGAACCAGAAAGGTGTGGCATCGAGGCAGAAAGGTGAGGTGACGGAGCAGATTTCCCTGGCGTCGAGGTTCAAAGCGTCGGCGACGAGGAAAATTTCCTCGCTCGCGGACCAGAAAGGTGCGGCATCGAGGCGGATATGTGAGACGACGAGGCATATTTCTGCCCACGCAACGTTTTCGGGTGAGTTGACGAGGAAAAAAAGCCCGCCACCGAACCAGAAAGGTGCGACGCCGAGGCAGATAGGTGAGACGACGAAGCACGAAGGTTCTTCATGGAACATGAAAGCCTCACGGCCAAGGAAAATTGCCTTGACGTCGGGGAAAATTTCCTCGGCGGCGATGTCCGGCGCCAAGGGGCGAAGGCGCTGATGCCAACGGCGGCTCCCGGGTCGCGACGGACGTCGCTCGCCCGCCTGCGTTTCTGTTTTCACATAACAGTTGAGAGCACACTATCCCCATGACCGACCCCCGCCATCGCCAGGCCGATGCCCTGATCGACCATCTGCAGCGCGAGCAGGGCGGGCGGCTGACGATCTTCCTGGGCGCGGCGCCGGGGGTGGGCAAGACCTACACCATGCTGTCGCGCGCGCGCGAACTGCGCCGCCAGGGCCGTGACGTGGTGGTGGGCATCGTGGAGACGCACGGCCGGGGCGAGACCGCCGCGCTGACCGAAGGGTTGGACATCCTGCCCCGCAAGCGCGTGGCCTACCAAGGCCGCTGGCTGGAAGAGATGGACCTGGACGCGCTGCTCGCGCGCCGCCCGCAGGTCGCGCTGGTGGACGAGCTGGCGCATCGCAACGCCCCCGGCAGCCGCCACGAGCGCCGCTGGCAGGACGTGATCGAACTGCTCGACGCCGGCATCGACGTGCACACCACGATCAACATCCAGCACCTCGAAAGCCTCAATGATGTCGTCCACCGGATCACCGGCGTGCGCGTCAGCGAAACCGTGCCGGACGCCGTGTTTGATCGCCTGCGCGACATCGTGCTGGTGGACCTGCCACCGCGCGAGCTGATCGAACGGCTGCACCAGGGCAAGGTCTACCTGCCGGAACAGGCCTCGCAGGCGCTGCAGGCGTTCTTTTCGCCGTCCAACCTGATCGCGCTGCGCGAACTGGCCATGCAGACCGCGGCCGACCGCGTCGACGCCGACCTGCGCGAAGACCAGGCGGCACGCGGCCTGCCCGGCATGCCGCTGCGGCGGCGTGTGCTGGTGGCGATCGACGGCCGTGGCCAGTCCGAATACCTGGTGCGCGCCGCGCGCCGCATCGCCGAACGCCGCGATGCGCCGTGGAGCGTGGTGACGGTGCAGGTCTCCGATGCCGTGGACGAGGCCCGCCAGCGCGAGATCGACCAGGCATTCGCGCTGGCGCGCCGGCTGGGTGCGGACACCGATGTGCTGCGCGGCACGCGCATCGCCGATGCGCTGCTCGACCACGCCACCCAGGGCGGCGTTTCCACGCTGGTACTGGGGCGCACGCGCGAGCGGCCGGTGGCGCGCATGTTCAACCGCACGCTGACCCAGCAGCTGCTGCAACGCGGCGCGCACTACGAACTGGTCATCATCAGCACCCCGGAGGCGCGTGCGCGCTCGCGTCGCGGCGGGGCCCGCCTGTCGGAGCTGCTGGGCCGGCACGACCTGGCCTTCGCCGCGGTGGCCTCGGTGCTGGCCGTCGGCGTGGCCGCGCTGGCCGAACGCTGGGTGGGGCTGGACGACCTGTCGATGGTGTTCATCGTGGCGGTGGTGCTGGTGGCCGCGCGCACGCGCATGACCGCCGCGGTGGTGGCCGCGCTGCTGAGCTTCCTGGCCTACAACTTCTTCTTCATCGAGCCGCGCTTCACCTTCAACATCGGCGCGCGCCAGGGCGTGACCACGGTGTTCCTGTTCCTGGTGGCCGCGCTGGTCGCCGGGCGCCTGGCCTCGCGGCTGCGCATGCAGGTGGTCGCGTTGCGCGCGGCGAACGCGCAGGCCATCGCGCTGCAGGCGCTGGCCCGCGACCTGGCCGGCGCGGCGGACCTGGGCCAGGTGCTGGCCGCGGGTCGCAAGGCGCTGGCGCGCGCGTTGTCCGCCGAGGCGTGGCTGCGCGTGCAGGGGCGTGAGGCGCCGGATGGCATCGCGCTGAGCGAGATCGACCGCGCCGCGGCCGACTGGGCGCAGCAGCATGGCCAGCCCACCGGGCGCCACACCGACACGCTGGCCGGCGCGGGACGCTGGTTCCTGCCGCTGCGGGGCGATCGGGGCAGCCTGGGGGTGCTGGGCCTGCGCTTCGACGACGACGTGCGCCTGCTGCCGGAGCAGCGCCGCCTGGCCGAGGCGATGGCCGACGACATCGCCCAGGCGGTCGTGCGCACGCGGCTGGTGGCCGAACTGGAAGACGCGCGCGTCGGGGGCGAGACCGAGCGCCTGCGATCGGCGCTGCTGTCGTCGGTCTCGCACGACCTGCGCTCGCCATTGGCCTCGATGATCGGCTCGGCCAGCAGCCTGGCCAGTTACTGGGACGCGATGGGCGGCGACGACCGGCGCGCGCTGCTGGACACCATCCAGCAGGAAGGCGAGCGGCTGGACCGCTACATCCAGAACCTGCTCGACATGACGCGGCTGGGCCACAGCGGCCTCACCCTCAACCGCGACTGGATCGGCGTGGACGAACTGCTGGGCTCGGCGGTATCGCGCCTGCAGCGTTACCAGCCGGACGTACGCGTGCAGACCACGGTCGCCGCGGACGTGCCGGCGATCTGGGTGCACCCGGCGCTGATCGAGCAGGCGGTGTTCAACGTGCTGGAGAACGCGGCGAAGTTCTCGCCGCCCGGCGAACCGGTGCAGCTCGACGCGAAGCTCGTCGATGGTGCGCTGCGCATCGATGTGCGCGACCGTGGCCCGGGCATTCCGGAAGAGGAACGCGCGCGCATCTTCGACATGTTCTACAGCGTGGAACGTGGCGACCGCGGCCGCCACGGCACCGGGCTTGGCCTGGCGATCTGCCAGGGCATGGTGGGCGCGCATGGCGGCAGCGTGCAGGCGCTGCCGGGGCTGGATGGCCGCGGCACGGTGATCCGGATTACCCTGCCGCTGCTGACGCCCACGCCGCAGGAACCGGTTTGACCTACACCGCACCACCGCCCACTGCTTCCGCGCCGCCGGCGCGCGTGCTGGTCATCGACGACGAACCGCAGATCCGCCGGTTCCTCGACATCAGCCTGCGTGCGCAGGGCTACCGCGTGGCGCTGGCCGACAGTGGGCACGCCGGGCTGGCGGAACTGGCCGCGCACGGCGCCGACCTGGTCGTGCTGGACATCGGCCTGCCCGACCTGGATGGCCATGAGGTGCTGCGCGAACTCCGTCAGTGGTCGCAGGTGCCGGTGATCATGCTGACCGTGCGCAGCGGCGAAGGCGAGAAAGTCGCCGCGCTGGATGGCGGTGCCAACGACTACGTCACCAAGCCGTTCGGCGTGCAGGAACTGATGGCGCGCATCCGCGGCCTGCTGCGCACGCACGCCACCGCGGCCGACGCCGGCATGCCGCGGTTCGACGACGGCCACCTGCATGTGGATCTGGGCCGCCGCGAAGTGACGCTGGACGGCGAACCGGTGGTGCTGAGTCGCAAGGAGTTCGCCCTGCTGGCGCTGCTGCTTCAGCATGCCGGCCGCGTGGTGACGCAACCGCAGATCCTGCGCGAACTGTGGGGCCCCAGCCACCAGCACGACACCCACTACCTGCGCATCCTGGTGGGCAAGCTGCGGCAGAAACTGCATGACGATGCGACGGCGCCGCGGTACATCGCGACGGAGCCGGGGGTTGGGTTGAGGTTCGTCCCCGGCGGCTAGCGACCGCCGCGCCGGACGGGAAGCGAAAGCCGCCACGCTACAATGGCCGCATGACGTCCCCCGCGATTCCCCACGAAGCCCTGCGCCTGTCCGTCGCCCCGATGATGGACTGGACCGATTCGCACTGCCGGGTGTTCCACCGTCAGCTGGCGCCGCATGCGCGGTTGTATACCGAGATGGTGCATGCGCAGGCGGTGATCCATGGGGATCGCGATCGGCTGCTGGGGTTCGACACGGTCGAGCATCCGGTGGCGGTGCAGCTGGGTGGCAGCGAACCGCAGGACCTGGCGCAGGCCGCGCGCATCGCGCAGGACTGGGGCTACGACGAAGTCAATCTCAATGTGGGGTGTCCGTCGGACCGGGTGCAGGCGGGCCGCTTCGGCGCGTGCCTGATGAAGGAGCCCGCGCTGGTCGCCGACTGCGTGGCGGCGATGATCGCCGCCGTCGACGTGCCGGTGACGGTGAAGTGCCGGCTGGGCGTGGACGAACAGGAAGACTATGACCTGTTCCATGCCTTCATCGACCAGGTCTCCGCCGCCGGTTGCCGGGTGTTCTTCGTGCATGCACGCAAGGCCTGGCTGCAGGGCCTGTCGCCGAAGGAGAACCGCGAGATCCCGCCGCTGCGCTACGACTGGGCCTACCGGCTCAAGCGCGAGCGCCCGGAACTGACCGTGGCCATCAACGGTGGCATCACCACGGCGGAACAGGTGCGCGAGCACCTGCAGCACACCGACGGCGCGATGATCGGCCGCACCGCCTACCACGAGCCCTACGAGCTGCACCGCATGGATGTCGCCATGTTCGGCGGCGAGCTGCGCGCGCGCGCCGACCTGCTGCGCGGCTGGCGTCCGTATGTGGAAGCGCAGCTGGGCAGGGGCGTGGCGCTGAAGCACCTGACCCGCCATGTGCTGGGTCTCTTCCATGCGCAGCCGGGCGGCCGCGCCTTCCGCCAGATCCTCAGCGAGGGCGCACACAAGCCCGGCGCCGACTGGTCGCTGGTGGAACGGGCGCTGGATGCCACCTCCCGCGAACTGCGACCGGCTGCCTGAGGCGCGCATGCTGACGCGCGACCCGCAGCAGTTCCTTGCCTGCGCCCGCACGCTGGCGCCGGATTTCGGCCCGGCCACCGCGCGCGCGGCTTTCCTGGTGTCGCCGGATGGCTTCCTGCGGGCCGAGCAGTCGGCGCAGGACAACCACTATATGGCGGACGCGGAGGCCTTCGATGGCGACGCGGCATTGCGCGAACACCACGAGCTGCATCGCGCGCTGGCGGCGCACCTGCCGGTGATCTGCTTCCCCGGCCGCGAAGACACGCCGGATGCGGTGTTTCCGAACAACGTGTTCGCGACCGTGGCGGGCCGGCTGATCGTGGGCCGCATGCGCCACGAGGTGCGTCAGCGCGAGGCGCGGCGACCGGACATCCGTGGTTTTTTCCGCGACGTGCTGGGTTACGCCGAAGTCGACCTCTCAGCACAGCACCATCCTTGCGAGCTGACCGGCGCGCTGGTCATCGACCGCGCACGCGGGCTGGGTTTCTGCGGGCTGTCGGAGCGGTGCGACGAGGCCGGTGCGGCACTGATGCACGCGGCCTTCGGCCTGCGCGCCACGTTGATGTTCGACCTCGCGCCCGGCGAGTACCACACCAATGTGGTGCTGGCGGTGCTTGCCGGTCGCGCGGCACTCGTCTGTGCGGGGGGCTTCGCCGATCCCGCCGTGGTCGACATGCTGGGCGCGCTGTACGGGCCACAGGCGGTGATGCTGTCCGCCGCGGAACATGCCGCCTTCGCCGGCAATGCCATCGCCCTGGCTGGCGACGCGGTCTGGATGAGCCGGCGGGCCGACCAGGCGCTGTCGGCCGCCACCCGCCACGCCCTGGAACACACAGCCGGGCTGCGCGTGCACAGCATGCCCCTGCAGGCCATCGAAGCGGGCGGGGGTTCGCTAAGGTGTTGTGTGGCCGAGGTTTTCTAGCTGTTCAGCAGCCTGAACTGGCGGCATCATGCTGTGGATAAGTTCAGATCGGATTCACTGCGCCGGGCCAAGACTTCGCTTCCATTCCCAGCAGGTGGTTTGGGGCTACGTTCAGTTTCGCGCCCCCAGATCCGTTACGATTCCGTTATGCCGAGCCTTCGTTCATTTTCCCGTTTCATGGTCCTCGCGGGCCTGCTCGCCTGCATGGGGGGCATCGCCACCGTGCACGCCCAGGACGGGCAGGAACGCAGCGATGCACCACCGCCGCGCGACCGCGGTTTCCCGCGTAATGAAGACCGGGGGCACCGCAGCTCGATGTCCGATTCGGTGCGCCGCGTGCGCAACGAAACCGGTGGCCAGGTGCTGAGCGTCGAGCGCATGCAGTACGACGGCCGCGACGTGAACCGGGTCAAGTACGTGGACGAGAATGGCCGCGTGCGCACGATGGATGATGCCGCGGGTGTCCGGCGCAGCGATTCACGCATCCGGCCGTCGCGCGAGTTCCCGCGTTCCCAGCCTGCACGCGGTGATAACCCCTCCCGCCCGTAGTCTTACGTAGAATCCCGGTCGACGTTTTACCGGGTCACGTTGAATAGCCGCGGCACGCGCCGCCTGCATCATCAAGGAGATTCCATGCGTATCCTGCTGGTCGAAGACGAAGCCCCCCTGCGCGAAACCCTGGCCGCGCGCCTGAAGCGCGAAGGCTTTGCGGTGGATGCAGCGCAGGACGGCGAGGAAGGCCTGTACATGGGGCGCGAAGTGCCGTTCGACGTCGGCATCATCGATCTCGGCCTGCCCAAGATGTCGGGCATGGAGCTGATCAAGGCCCTGCGCGACGAGGGCAAGAAGTTTCCGGTGCTGATCCTGACTGCCCGTTCCAGCTGGCAGGACAAGGTGGAAGGCCTGAAGCAGGGCGCCGACGATTACCTGGTCAAGCCTTTCCACGTGGAAGAGCTGCTGGCCCGCGTCAACGCGCTGCTGCGCCGCGCCGCCGGCTGGAGCAAGCCCACGCTGGAGTGCGGACCGGTCGCACTGGACCTGGCGGCGCAGACGGTCAGCGTCAACGGCAGCAATGTCGACCTGACCAGCTACGAGTACAAGGTGCTCGAGTACCTGATGATGCACGCCGGCGAGCTGGTCTCTAAAGCCGACCTTACCGAGCACATCTACCAGCAGGATTTCGACCGCGATTCCAACGTGCTGGAAGTCTTCATCGGCCGCCTGCGCAAGAAGCTGGATCCCGAAGGCGAACTCAAGCCCATCGAGACCGTGCGCGGACGCGGCTACCGCTTCGCCATCCCGCGCACCGGCGACGCCTGATGCGCGGCCCCGGCTGCATTGAACGCTGATGCCCGCGCCGGGTGCCGGCGCGGCGACGCCCTCCCACACCGGGCACGCGCCGGCCGGCCGTGACCGCTTCGACGGCTGGCGCCCGCGCTCGTTGCGCGCGCGCCAGCTGCTTGCCGCGAGCCTGGCCCTGCTGGCCTTCCTCGCACTGGCCGGCTACGCGCTGGACCGCGCCTTCGTGGATACCGCGCAGGACAACCTGCGCCAGCGCCTGAAAAGCTACGCGCTGAAGTACACCGACGACGTCGAGTTCACCCGCAACGGCCTGCTGGTGCCGCCGTACAACACACCCGATCCGCGTTTCGACATGCCCGACAGTGGCCTGTATGCGCAGGTGCTGTTGCCCGGGGGACCCTGGGGTTCCAACTCCACGCTCGGTCCCCGGCTGCCGGAGCCGCCCATGCTCGGCGCCCTGCAGGAATCGTTCGAAGGCCCCTTGCCGATCACCCGCGCCGACGGCACGCCGGCCGAGGTCTATCGCTATGGCGTCGGCTACGTCTGGCCGGGTACCAGCCAGCATGCGGAGATTCCCTACAGCATCTATGTGCTGGAAGACGCGCAGTCGCTGACCACGCAGATCCGCGTGTTCCGCGGCTCGCTGTGGGTCTACCTGGGCGGCGCGGGACTGATCCTGCTGCTGCTGCAGATGCTGGTGCTCCGCTGGAGCCTGCGTCCGTTGCGCCGGGTGATCTCGGAACTGACGCGCGTGCAGCGCGGCGAGCTGTCGGGCATGACCGAGCGCCATCCGCGCGAACTCGAACCGCTGACCGACAGCATCAATGCCTTCATCGAAAGCGAGCGCGAAAACCTGGAGCGCCAGCGCAACACCTTGGCGGACCTGGCGCACAGCCTGAAGACCCCGCTGGCCGTGCTGCGCACCCAGCTTGACCACCAGAACGACCCGACCGAAATGCGCGAGGAGCTGGACGTGCAGCTCAAGCGCATGAACAACCTGGTGTCGTACCAGCTGGCGCGCGCGGCCTCCAGCGGCCACAAGCTGTTCTCCGCGCCGGTGGCGATCGAGCCGCATGCGGAAGAGATCGTGCGCGGGCTGGAGAAGGTCTACGCCGCCAAGGGCGTGCTGTGCGAATTCGAGATCGATCCCCGGGCGCGCTTCCACGGTGAGCCGGGCGACCTGCAGGAGCTGATGGGCAACCTGCTGGAAAATGCCTTCAAGTGGGCGCGTTCGCGCGTGCTGCTGACGGTCAGGCTCGGCGCCACTGCGCCGCAGCGCAGGCCCGGGCTGTACCTGGCGGTGGACGACGACGGCCCCGGCATCGCGGAAGAGGATGTCGCCAAGGTGCTCCAGCGTGGCGTGCGCGGCGACGAGCGCGTGCAGGGCCATGGCATCGGCCTGTCCATCGTGCAGGACCTGATCCGCGACTACCGCGGCGAACTGCAGGTACTGCGTTCGGAAGAACTGGGCGGTGCACGCTTTGAAGTGACGTTGCCGCCGGGCCTGTAGCGGCCAGTACTGCCGCTACGGCGATGGCGCGAAGGGCGAAACCCCGTAGAAGCGGCGAAGGTGGCCCGCGACGATGGGCATCGCGTCGGCAAGCAGGTCCGGTGCGGAAAAGTGGTATTCCGTGGTCACCGCGAAGAATTCCTCCGGCGCCTCCGCGGCATACGGATCGATCGCCGTTTCCGTTTCCAGGTCCACCTGCATGCAGAAGTCGTCGTAGGCGCGCTGGAAGTCGCGCGCCCACTGGCGGTGCCAGTCGCGTGGCAGCGGCGGCGTGCCATCCATTTCGCCGTCCAGCACGTCCAGCTTGTGCGCCATCTCGTGCACGGCCACGCAGAAGCCGGCATCGGGCTCGGCCAGGTCCGCCTGCACGTCCGCCCACGACAGGATCAGCGGGCCCGCACCCCAGGCTTCGCCGGCCAGTTCGTCATCCCATTCGTGCAGCACGCCGGCGGCATCGGTGTGCGTGCGATGCACGCGGAACGCATCGGGGTACACGATCAACTGCGACCAGCCACGCAGGCCACCTTCACCGAACTCCAGCAGCGGCAGGCAGCACAGCGCCGCCAGCTGCACGCGCTGTGCATCGTCCAGCGCCAGGCCGGCGACGGGGGTGATGGTCTTCTGGTGCAGGAAGCGGGCTGTCAGTGCACGCAATGCCTGCGCGCGCGGTGGCGCAAGCCTGTCTACCCACGGCGTCGTCGCACTGGCGGTTTGCCACAGGGCGTCTTCAACGAACGGAGCGGGGCGACGGAACCGTCGCAGCAGCCCTATCACCGGACAAGGAGCGGTTGGATCACGGCCCGTGGTTCAACGGAACATGCCGGGCAGGAAGCTGTGCCACTTCGAGCCGCGGCTGCGCGGCAACGGGGAATCGTCGTCGTCCCCTCCGCCGCGCGAGGTCGACGGCAACCCCGTCGCCTGGCCGGCGTACTTGCTGCGTACGGCCGTGGCGCGTGCGCGGCGGCCCTCGGTGACCGCGGGCACCGCATCGCCGGCACGATCAGGGACGACGCGGTCGGCACTGATCCTGTCCGCGATGTCCTGGCAGGTCGTGGCATTGCCCGGGGCAGTGCGCCCGTTCTGGGCAAGCACGGCGGCCGAGGCACCGAGGAGGAGCAGGGCAAGGCTGGCGCGAAGCATCGGAAGACTCCTGTCTGTCGGGGTACAGCGGCCAGGGAACGCAGCGGACTATAGCGGGAAAGCGCCCCGCAGGGCTGAATGGGCAGGCCTTCTGCGACGAAACGCCCGCAGGCGGCGACGGATCGTGGGGAAGCCCGGCATGGCTGCTGCGGCGCAGCAGGCCTGCGCCCCGGGTTGCGGCAGACTCGTTCCATGCCGACCGTGCCCGAGCGTCCCCTGACCGCCCCCGCCCTGCGCCTGGCGCTGATCGCCGGCGCCCGCCGGGTCATTGCCGCCCGCGACGGTCTGAACCGCATCAACGTGTTCCCGGTGGCCGACGGCGACACCGGCAACAATCTCGCATCCACGCTGGGCAGCGTGCTCAACGGCGCACTCAGCCAGCCCAGCCGCCATGCCGGCGACCTGCTCAAGCGCGTCGGCAACGACGCCATCGATGGCGCACGCGGCAACTCCGGCGCGATCCTGGCGCAGTTCCTCTACGGCGTGGCCGAACACGTCCGCAACCTGCCGGAACTCGACGCGCGCTCGCTGGCGGCGGCCGTCCGCCAAGGTGCCACCAGCGCGCGCCTGGCCCTGGCGCAACCGGTCGAAGGCACCATCCTCAGCGTCATCAGCGCATTCGCCGACGAACTGGAAGCCACCGCGGCCCCGGGTACCGCCTCTGCCGATGCGCGCAGCGGCTTTGCGCGCGCGCTGTTACGCGCGCGGCGCGCCCTGGCCGATACGCCACGACAGATGGCATTGCTGCAACGCGCGGGCGTGGTGGACGCCGGTGCGCAGGGATTCGTCGACCTGCTGGAGGGCATCGCCGAGTTCGTCGAAGGCGGACCGCGCGCGGTGCGCATGCGCGGCAACGTGCCGGCCGCGGCAAACGAAGCCGTCGAGCTGGACGCGCACGGCCACGACATCGATCCGCATCGGCGCTGGTGCACCGAATGCCTGCTGCTGGGCGAAGGGCTTGATCGCGCGCGACTGCGCGCCGCACTGGAAGCCGAGGGCGCCGATTCCATCGTCATCGCGGGCGGACCCACCCGGCTGCGCGTGCACGCGCATACCGGCAGTCCGCAGGCGCTGTTCGATGCATGCGCGCGGCAAGGCCAGGTCGAAGGCATGAAGGCGGACGACATGGTGCGACAGCAGCACAGCGCCAGCCTGCCGCAGAAGCTGGTCATCGTGACGGACAGCGCCGCCGACCTGCCCGATGAGATCGGTGAGCGCTACGGCATCGGCGTGGTGCCGGCCCGCGTGGACCTGGACGGCCGCGATTACCTGGACAAGGTGGGCCTGTCGACGGCGGAGTTCTACCGGCGCATGGCCGTGTCGAAGCAGTTGCCGCGCACCAGCCAGCCGCCGCCGGGGGATTTCCGCCGGCAGTTCGAGTTGTCGCTGGCACACCATGCGCGCGTGATGTACGTGGGCCTGTCGCGGGCCCTGTCGGGCACGCTGCAGTCGGGCGAACACGCCGCCGCGCGTGACGAAGGCCGGCGCGTGCACGTGTTCGACACCATCAACGCCGCCTGCGGACAGGCACTGCTGGTCTGGCGCGCGGCCGAGCTGGCGGAACAGGGACGCAGTGAAGCCGACGTGGTCGCCGAACTGGAACGCCTGCGCCCGCTGACACGCATGTGGGCCACCGCGCCGGATATTTCCCATGCGGTGCGCGGCGGTCGCATTCCGCGCTGGGCCGCCCCCATCGCGCGCTTCACCGCGCTGACGCCGATGGCACGCATGAATGCCGAAGGCCGCATGGCGGTGGCGGGCGTGCTGTTCACCCGTGAGCGGGCGCCGGAAGCGTTCGCGCGGCGGGTGGCCGGCAAGCTGGCGGCAGGCACGCGCTGGCGCGTGATCGTGGGGCATTGCGATGCGCGACCGCAGGCCGAACGCCTGCTGGCCGCGTTGCGCCAGCGTGTGTCCATCCACGAGGACCATCTGGTCGAAACCGGTGCGGCGATCGGTGCACATGCAGGGCCCGGTGCATTGATCGTGGCGGTGCAGCCGGCACCGGAAGGCTGAGGCGCGCGCGGCCTGGCCCATAATGGCGCCATGCCGACCACGCTCGTCCTGCTGCTCTTCGCCTACCTGCTGGGTTCCGTCTCCGGCAGCCTGCTGCTGGGCCGGTTCCGTGGCGTCGACATCCGTACCCGGGGCAGTGGCAATGCCGGCGGCACGAATGCGTTGCGCACGCTGGGCTGGAAGTTCGCGCTGGGCGTGGTGGTCATCGACATCGGCAAGGGGGTGCTGGCCACCTGGCTGGCGTTGACGTTCGCGCCGGCGGACGGCCCCTGGGCACCACGCGCGCTGGGTTTCGCGGCGGCATTCGTGGCGGCGATGGGCCATGTATGGCCGTTGTGGCACGGCTTCCGCGGCGGCAAGGGGGTCGGCACCTTGCTGGGCGGCCTGGTGGTGTTGTGGCCGCTGGCGTTGCTGCCGCTGTTCCTCGTGTGGGTCTGCGTGCTGGTGGCCAGCGGGTATGTCGGGCTGGCCTCCATCATCGCCACCGCATGCCTGGTTCCGTTGGCCGTGTGGACGAAGGTGGACCTGCCAGCCCAGGTGTTTTCCGTCGCGGCCCCGCTGCTGGTGGTCTTCACCCATCGCGCCAACGTGCGGCGCCTGCTTGCCGGCACCGAGTCGCGTTTCGAGCGCGTGCGCTTCTGGCGCCGTCGCGCATGAGCGGGGAGCGCGAACTGCTGCAGCGGCTGATCGAGGGGCCGGTCTCCGGGGATGCGCTGGCGCGTGATGCCGGATTGACGCGCGCCGCGATGTGGAAGCGCATCGAGGCGCTTCGCGACGGCGGCGTGCAGATCGAGGCACGTCCGGGACGGGGCTACGCGCTTGCGACGCCGATTGAACTGCTGGACCCGGCCGACATCCGCGCACGCATCGATGCGGCCGCGCGCGTTCACCTGGCTCGACTCGATGTCGCGTGGTCGCTGGATTCGACCAACAGCGAACTGCTGCGCCGCGCCGCGCCCGATGCCGGGGTCGCGGTGCTGCTGGCGGAACAGCAGACCGTCGGCCGTGGCCGGCGGGGACGGCAGTGGGCCTCCCCGATGGCGACCAACCTGTACGTCTCGTTCTCCCGGCAATTCTCGGGAGGCCTGGCGCGACTGGGTGGCCTGAGTCTGGTGGCCGGCATCGCCGTTGCCGAGGCCCTGCACCAGGCCGGCTATCCGCAGGTGGCGTTGAAGTGGCCGAACGACCTGGTGGTGGATGGACGCAAACTGGGTGGCGTGCTGGTGGAAGGGGGGGGCGAGCACGGAGGGCCGGTGCGCGCGGTCGTGGGCATCGGCGTGAATGTCCGCATGCCTGCCACGACGGCCGCGCAGATCGACCAGCCCTGGGTGGATCTGGCGACGCTGTCACCGGCTGCGCTGTCGCGCAATGCGATCGCGGCACAGCTGGTGTCCGCGCTGCTGCCGGCGCTGGACCAATTCGACCGCGACGGACTGGCGCCCTTCCTGCCGCGCTTCGCCGCGCTGGATGCGCTAGCCGGGTGCGACGTTACGTTGCATGCCACCGCGGGCGGCGAAACACATGGCATGGCGGAAGGCATCGGCGGTGACGGGGCGCTGCGCGTGCGCGTCGGCGATGCCATGCAGTACGTGCATGCAGGGGAAGTGAGCGTGAGGACTCCATGAGCCACTGGCTGTTCGATCTGGGAAATTCGCGACTGAAGTTCGCCCACCTGCGCGAGGACGGCTCGCTGGGCGAGGTGGTCGCACTGGACCATGGCGACCGTGATCTGGTCGCTGCACTGGAGACGGCACTGCCGTCCCGCGGGGAACTTGCAGCGGCATCGGCCTGCCTGGCCAGTGTTGCTTCGCCGGCGTTGACCGCGGGCGTGGTGGACGCACTGACCACGCGCTTCGCCTGCATTTCCCTGGCACGCACGCAATCGGCGATGGCGGGCGTGCGGATCGCCTATGCCGCACCGGAACGCCTGGGGGTGGACCGCTTCCTCGCGTTGCTGGCGGCGCATGCGCGTGCGCGCCACGCGTGGCTGGTGGTGGGCGTGGGGACCGCAGTGACCATCGACCTGCTGGCGGCGGATGGCCAGCATCGGGGTGGGCGCATCGGCCCTTCTCCCCGATTGATGCGGGACGCGCTGCATCGCGCCGCCGTGCAGCTTCCGGCGAGCGGCGGCGACTACCTGGAGTTCGCGACCGATACGGCCGACGCGCTCGCATCCGGTTGCGAGGGCGCGGCGGCAGGTCTGATCGAGCGCAGCCTGCAGCAGGCGCGCACGCAATTGGGCGAGACGCCAGCGCTGCTGCTGCATGGGGGCGGGGCCGCCGCACTGCAGTCCCTGTTGCCGGAAAGCGTGATGGCGTCCGCGCTGGTGCTGGAAGGGCTCGCGCTCTGGGCCCGCGCCGGTATCCGCGCATGAAGGCCTGTGGCTAGAATCCCCGCATGCTGATCCGCGCCTTGATTGTCCTGTTGATCGTGTTGAACCTCGGGGTCGCCGCCTGGTGGCTGACACGGCAGGAACCACTGCCCCCGCCTCCGCCGGAACTCCCTTCGGGCGTCGCCCGCCTGCAACTGGTGGACGAGCCAGCGCCGGCCACTGCTGCCTCCACCCCATCGACCGGTGCGGTAGCCGAGCCGTCGGCACCGGCGTCGCTTCCCGCCGGCAGTGTGGAGCCCGCCCGATGCTTCAGCCTGGGGCCTTTCACCAGTGAGGCCAGCGCCATCCTGGCGCAGAACGGCTTGCAGCCGCAGTTGCTGCGCGCGCGGTTGCGCGAGGTGCCAGCGCCCAGCGCCAGCGGCTACGAGGTGCTGATGCCGCCCGCACCCAGCCGCGAGGAAGCGCAGGCGACGGCCGCGCGGATCGGTGCGGCCGGCTTCGACGATTTCCTGGTGATCAACCAAGGAGAAAACACCCACGGCATCGCGTTGGGCCGCTATCGCAGCCGCGAGGCGGCGGAACGCCGCCAGTCCGCGTTGCAGGCCGCGGGATTCCCGGCACGGCTGGCGCCGGTGGGCCGCATCGCCGCACCGCGCCTTCGCAGTGGTGGATCGATGCGGGCGTCGCCGAGGGCGTGGATCTCGCGGGATTGGCGCGCACGGCCTCCACCGGCAGCCCGCTCGCGCTGGAATGCACGGCACTGCGGTAGAATTGCCGTTGCGCCGGCCACCGCCGGTCCGCCTCGTGCCGCTTTAGCTCAGCTGGTAGAGCAACCGCCTTGTAAGCGGTAGGTCATCCGTTCGATTCGGATAAGCGGCACCATTTCCCTCCCGTGCTGCAACGCCATAACGTCATCACCTTGGCGGGGATAGACTGCCGGTCCTGTTTCCGCATCTGGACCTGCCATGAGTCGTGCGTTTCCTCCCGTTTCCCTGATCGGCGTACCCACGGACGTGGGTGCGGGCCACCGCGGTGCGCGCATGGGACCGGATGCGCTGCGTATCGCCGGCCTGGGCGAGGCGCTGGCGGCGCGCGGCGTGGACGTGGTGGACACGGGCAACGTGGATGGCCCGCGCAATCCCTGGACCGATCCGGTGAAGGGCTACCGCCACCTGGATGAAGTCGTGGCCTGGAACCGCGCCGTCATGGAGGCGACTGCCGCCGAGCTGCAGAAGGGCCGGCTGCCGATCATGATGGGCGGCGACCATTGCCTGGCGGTCGGTTCCATCACCGCGGTCGCGCGCCACTGCCGACAAGCCGGCAAGAAGCTGCGGGTGCTCTGGCTGGACGCGCATTCGGACTTCAACACCAGCGACGTGACGCCTTCCGGCAACATCCACGGCATGCCGGTGGCATGCCTGTGCGGCATCGGGCCGGAGGCACTGACCCGGCTGGGCGGCGACGCACCGGCCATCACGCCGGCCATGGTCCGGCAGATCGGCATCCGTTCCGTGGATCCGGAAGAGAAGAAGCTCATCAAGGACCACGCAGTCGATGTCTACGACATGCGCTACATCGACGAGGTCGGCATGAAGCGCACGCTGGAAGCCGCGCTGGAAGGCCTGGATGCCGACACCCACCTGCATGTCAGCTTCGACGTCGACTTCCTGGACCCCAGCATCGCGCCGGGCGTGGGCACCACGGTGCCGGGTGGCCCCAACTACCGCGAGGCGCAGCTGGTGATGGAAATGATCGCCGATACGCGCCTGATGGGCTCGCTGGACATCGTGGAACTGAACCCCGTGCTGGACCGCCGCAACCGGACCGCCAAGCTGACGGTGGACCTGGTGGAAAGCCTGTTCGGCAAGTCCACGCTGATGCGTGACTGAACGGGTCCCCGGGGGTTTCACGCGTTCTATACGTCGCGCCGTCGAAGGTGGTGCCACCCGCCACCGCAGCGTCTCCCGTACCTTGCGGCGGCCCATTCCAGACGAGGAGCGACACATGAAGCGTACGATGGCCCTGTTGATGTTGGCGATGTTTTCCACTGCCGTTCTGTCGGGCTGCAACACCATGGCCGGTGCCGGCCAGGATGTGCAGAAGGTCGGCGAAAAGGTCGAAGACAAGGCCCAGGACTGCAAGGACGGCAAGTGCTGATGCGCTTCACCCGCTGAGCACCCTCCGTGGTGTGAGCTGAAGGAAGGGCCGGGCGACCGGCCCTTCCTGCTTTCCGGTGCCTTGGTCAGGCGCCAGCCAGCGTGCTTAAATCAGACTGTTGGGGTGGGAAGCAGGACGGACCTCGCCGGTCCGGGATGCCTTCCCGGCAATGGGAACCGTCCACAGGAGTCGTGTATGAAGCGTGTCGTCGCATTGATGTTGTTGTCCCTGTTCTCCATCGGCGTGCTGTCCGGCTGCAACACCGTCAAGGGGTTCGGCAAGGACGTGCAGAAGGTGGGCGAAAAGGTCGAGGATTCTTCGGGCAAGTAAGTCCGGAGATGCCAGGGCATGAAGAACGGGCCGCCGGAATGCGGCCCGTTTTTCTTTGCGGAAGGCGGACAGCAAGTTGATACCAACTTGGCGCGATAGAGGTGGCTGCGCGAAGAGCATGCACGCATTCATCCGTGCGAACGGATCCTCATGCCACTGAACGATTCAGCATTTCCTAATGGCGTGTTGACGCGCGCTTGATCGGATGGGAACGCATCGCCTGCGATGCTGTTCCCGCGGCGCCCCCTGCCGCTCAATTAGCGAGGAAATACCATGAATCAGGACATCATCGCCGGCAACTGGAAGCAGCTGAAGGGCAAGATGCAGGCCAAATGGGGCGACCTGACCGACGACGATTTCAAGGTCGCGCAGGGCAATGCCGAATACCTCGAAGGCAAGTTGCAGGAACGCTACGGCTACGACCGCGACCGCGCGCACAGCGAAGTCGAGGACTTCCAGCGCACGCTGCGCTCCGACAGCAGCTTCAGGCACTGATCGAAGGAATCAGCGACACCACGCGGGCCGTCCTTGGGGCGGCCCGCTTCTAGTTGTGACGGCGGAACCTGCGCGCTGACCTTGCAGCTCGCGCCCGACCTTAGCGGTAACCCGGCGGATCGGCGACGAACCCATCCGGGAAGGCACGCGGCGATGTCTCCCGCCAGTGGGGCCCCTGATGGCGTGGCAGCACGCCCATCGCGACCAGACGGCGGCGTTCGTCATAGCGCAGTTCGCTGACCTGCTCCGGCTGCCGGCTCGCGCGCTGGAAGCCGGTGTGCGTGGTGGGCGCCCATTCGCGCTGGCCGTGGCCTGTGCCGATGCTCTGCTGCCGCGCTGTGCTGTCCGCCATGGCTTCACTCGCGGCGGCCGCCGGCGCGCCCGCTTCGCTGCGACGCTTCTCCGCATGGGGACGCGTGATCGGGGGCGGCGAATATCGTGGCCCGTGGTGGTAGGGCGCCTGGCGGAACACGGCAACACCGATCACGCCCACGTTGCGGGGACGTCCCGTGCGCGCGGCGTAACTATCGCCCAGATCGGTGAAGACGAACTGGGCCACGTCATCCATCGACTTCCGCCAACCGGAAATCTCGGTGCTCTGCCACGGCTCCAGCACGTACCCTGCCTGGCTTGGATGCGCGGTCTGCCCGGTGATCGCGTTCACGCCATCCACCGACAGCACCACCAGCACGCGTTCGCCGGTGGTGTTGGCCAGGCGAACGCTGTAGCGATGCCCGGGGGTTCCCGCCACCCAGGTGTCGCCGCGGTGCGGGTGGCGGGGCAGCCATTCGCCGGTGTCGCGGTCGACCACGCTGACGTCCACCAGCGGACGGGCGTCGAGAGGTACGCACGCGGCCAGCAGGCCGAGCAGCGCGAAAGAGGCAAGGATTCGTTGCAGCATGGCCGTTCTCCGGGTTGGGACGATGCCAGAAACGGGCGAGCCGGCAATGCGGGGTCGTGGGTTGCCGGACGGCGCCGCCCCGGTTCATGCGGCAGACGGGATCGGCGCCTGCGACGCCGTGTCGCAGGGGCGCCGGCAGCAGTCGATGGCCCCAGCCGGTAGACTGGCGGTCTTTCCGCATTCCCTGCCGCACACGCATGACCACCCGCATCCTGACCGGCATCACCACTTCCGGCACGCCCCACCTGGGCAACTATGTCGGCGCGATCCGCCCGGCCGTGGCGGCCAGCCGCGCCGCCGGCGTGGAGAGCTTCTATTTCCTGGCCGACTACCATGCGCTGATCAAGGTGCAGGAGCCCGCGCGCGTGCAGCGCTCCACGCTGGAGATCGCCGCGACGTGGCTGGCCTGCGGGCTGGAGCCGGACAAGGTGTGGTTCTACCGCCAGAGCGACATTCCCGAGATCCCGGAGCTGACCTGGCTGCTGACCTGCGTGGCCGGCAAGGGCATCCTCAACCGCGCGCATGCCTACAAGGCGGCCGTGGACAAGAACCGCGCCGACGGCGAGGACGATGACGCGGGCATCACCGCGGGCCTCTTCATGTACCCGGTGCTGATGGCGGCGGACATCCTGATCTTCAACGCCGACAAGGTGCCGGTGGGGCGCGACCAGATCCAGCACATCGAGATGGCGCGCGACTTCGGCCAGCGCTTCAACCATCTGTTCGGCAAGGAGTACTTCGCGCTGCCGGAAGCGGCCATCGAAGAGAACGTGGCGACCTTGCCCGGCCTGGATGGCCGCAAGATGAGCAAGAGCTACGACAACACGATCCCGCTGTTCGCGCCCCGCAACGAGCTGAAGAAGCTCATCGCCTCCATCGTCACCGACTCGAAGGCGCCGGGTGAGGCGAAGGACGCGGATGGCTCGCACGTCTTCCAGCTGTACCAGGCTTTCGCCTCGCAGGAAGAAACCAGCCGCATGCGCCAGGCCTTCGCCGACGGCATCGGCTGGGGTGACGCCAAGCAGGCGTTGTTCGACCGCATCGATGCCGAGGTCGCGCCGCTGCGCGAGAAGTACGAAGCATTGATGGCCAGGCCAGCCGAGATCGAGGCGATCCTGCGCGACGGCGCGCAGCGGCTGCGTGCGCGCTATGCCACGCCCTTCGTCGCCGAGTTGCGCCACGCCGTCGGCCTGCGCGATCTCTCGCAGCAGGCCACGGTGGAGAAGGCGAGCGCCGGCAAGGCCGCGCTACCGCAGTTCAAGCAGTACCGCGAGACCGACGGGCGCTTCTACTTCAAGCTGGTCGATGCGGACGGCAACGTACTGGTGCAGAGCAACGGGTTCGACTCCCCGAAGGATGCGGGCAAGCTGATCGGCGTGCTGAAACAGGCCGAACATGCCGATGCGATGGCAACGCCGGAGATCGTCCTGCAGGTGCCGGCCGACGAGGTGCTGTCGGCGCTGGCCGCACTGCGCGAGGTCGATGCCTGATGCCGTACCTCGCCGTCATCCTTTTCCTGCCGTGGTTCCTGCTGCTGGGGTCGCTGTTCTGGCTGTTCCCGCGCCAGCCCCGCAACGCACGTCGCAAGGCCTTCGATATCGCCACGCTCGCCGTCGCCTTCGTGCTGAGTTTCGTCGGCATGCAGTGGGGCTATGCGCTGGGCCTGGCGGACGCGGGCACCGGTGCGATCTGGAAGCAGGTACTGGCTACCTTGGTGGCCTACGGTGCCTTCCTGTTCGTGCTGACGATGGCCGTGCCGCTGCGTGGCTGGTGGCTGTCGCGCCGTTGAGGCCGCCCCCGCGGCGCGCATCCGACCAAAGACGGGTCGTGCGGTATGCGTGGCCCGCATAGAATCGGGTATCCGCAGCGACGAGGCCACCGGATGAACGCGCACGGCATCCACACCATCGATACCGCTTTCCAGCGTGACCATTTCGATGCGGCGTACCTGATCGTCGAGAACGGGCGTGGTGCCTTCGTCGATTGCGGCACCAACCACTCGGTACCGCATCTCATGGCCGCGTTGCAGGCGGCGGGATTGCAACCCGCCGATGTCGACTGGCTGATCGTCACCCACGTGCACCTGGATCATGCCGGCGGCGCCGGCCTGCTGATGCAGCAGCTGCCGACGGCCACGCTGGTGGCGCACCCGCGCGCCGCGCCGCATCTGGTGGATCCCGCCAAGCTGATCGCCGGCGCGACCGCCGTGTATGGCGAAGCGGAAATGCAGCGCAGCTACGGCCAGATCCTGCCGGTGCCCGAGGCGCGCGTGCGCGTGATGCAGGATCGCGAGGTCATCGCGCTGGCGGGGCGGCGGCTGGAATGCATCGATACGCCGGGCCACGCGCGCCACCACCATTGCATCTGGGATGAACGCAGCCGCAGCTGGTTCACCGGCGACACCTTCGGCCTGTCCTACCGGGAGCTGGATGGTCCGCAGGGTGCATACATCCTGCCCACCTCCACGCCCGTGCAGTTCGAGCCGGAGGCCCTGAAAGCCAGCATCACGCGGATGCTGACGTACGCGCCCGATGCGATGTACCTGACGCATTACGGGCGTGTGGGCGACGTCACGCGCCTGGCGCAGGCGCTGCATGAGCAGATCGATGCGATGGTGGCCATCGCGGATGCCTGCGACGGTCGTCCCGATCGCCACCGCTGCCTGGTCACAGGGCTGACGGCGCTGTACCTGGAACGCGCGCATGCGCTTGGCGTGCCGCAATCCGACGAGGACGTGCAGCGGATACTGGCGATGGATATCGAGCTGAACGCACAGGGCCTGGGCGTGTGGCTGGATCGCGGCCGGCCCTGAGCGGCGTCACCTTCTTTCTGACGGTGGGGGCGACGTGAGTCGCGACAGCGGACGGTAGATCCTCCTGCACAGCCCACCATCCAGGCGCGATCGCGTCTCACGTCGCCCCGGCGGGAATCCCGTAGACTCCCGCCGTCATGTCGAGTGAAGCAGGCTGTGCGATGAAATACGCGATTCCGTTGCTGTGGATGTCCTTGTACGGGTTGCCTGCAGCGGCCGCCGACCTGCCGGGTGGCGGCATCAGCGCGGAGCATCTTTCGCGCCATGTGCAGGTGCTGGCCTCGGATGCGTTCGAGGGCCGCGCACCGGCCACGCCGGGCGAAGAGAAGACGGTCGCCTATCTGATCGACGCACTGAAGACCGCGGGCGTCCAGCCCGGCGGCGACAATGGCGGATGGACGCAGGCGGTGCCGTTGGTGCGCGCGCAGGTCGAGGGTCCGGTACAGGCGACGCTGCGCGTGGGTGGCAAGTCGCAGTCGCTGGTGAATGGCGAAGACCTGGTGCTGCAGAGCCTGGTGCCGGTGGAGCGCGTGCAGGTGGAGGCGGCACCGCTGGTGTTCGTCGGCTATGGCGTGAGCGCGCCCGAGCGCGGCTGGGATGATTACAAGGGCGCCGACCTGCGCGGCAAGATCGCGGTGGTGCTGGTCAACGACCCGGATTTCGAGACACCGCAGCCGGGTGCGTTCGATGGGCGCGCAGTGACGTATTACGGCCGGTGGACCTACAAGTACGAGGAGCTTGCGCGACAGGGCGCCACCGGCGTGCTGATCGTGCACGAGACCGCGCCGGCCGCGTACGGCTGGGCCACGGTGAAGAGTTCGGGGCTTTCTCCGTTGTTCGATATCCCGCGCAAGGATGCGGCGCGCCATCACACGCTGCTGCGCGGATGGATGCAGCGCGAACTGGCGGTGTCGCTGTTCCAGCGCGCTGGCCTGGATTTCGAGGCCGAGAAGAAGAAGGCGCAGACCGCGCAGTTCAAGCCCGTGCCGCTGGGCGACGCGACGCTGTCGGCGGCCTTCGGCGTGAAGCGCGACCAGGTGGTCACGCACAACGTCATCGGCAAGCTGGAAGGCACCGAACGGCCGGACGAGACGGTCATCTATTCCGCGCACTGGGATGCGTTCGGCGTGGGCCAGCCGGCCGCTGACGGCGATCGCATCCGCCATGGCGCCGTGGACAACGCCACCGGCGTGGCCGCGGTGCTGGAACTGGCGCGCGTGTTCGCCGCCGGACCTCGCCCCCGGCGCAGCCTGCTGTTCATGGCGTTGACGGCGGAAGAGAAGGGGCTGCAGGGGGCCACCTACTTCGCCGCCAATCCGTCGGTTTCGCTGGACAAAACGGCCGCTGTCATCAACATCGAGATGCTGAGCCCGGACGGCCCGAACCGCGACATTGCCTCGTGGGGCAACGGTCGTGTCTCGCTGGAGCAGGACCTGAAGCGCGTGGCCGAAGCGCGCGGACGCACGTATTCGCCCGACCCCAACCTGGAAGCGGGTTTCTTCTACCGCGCGGACCACTTCGCGTTCGCGCGCGTCGGCGTGCCGGCGATCACCGCCGGGGCCGGCCTGGACCGTCGCGACGGTGGGCTGCAGCGCGGCAAGGCGCTGCGCGACACCTACTTCGCCAACTGCTACCACCAGCCGTGCGATGCATGGACGCCGGCGTGGAATGCCACCGGGCAGGCACAGGACGTGACGTTGCTGTACGACCTGGGCCACGGCATCGCCAACGACGCGGGCTGGCCCGAGTGGCAGGAGGGGTCGGAGTTCAAGGCGGTGCGCGAACAAAGCGAGGCTGCGCGGCGGTTGCCACGGAACTGACGATTACGGCCGCTCTCTTCGCCGCGGATGCCGCGCGTGAAGGCTTCGCCTTTACGCGGCGCGGCACGGGGAACGGTAAGCTGGGCGCCCGAAGGAGCAGGACACCCCATGGAAACGCTGGTTTCACTGGTCTATCGCAGCCGGGCGACGCGCCCGCTCGACACGGGTGATATGGATGCCCTGCTGCTCGATGCCCGCGCGAACAACCAGATGGTGGACGTGACCGGTGCGCTGCTCCATCACGGGCAGGCCTTCCTCCAGTATCTGGAGGGGCCGTCGCATGGCGTGGCGCATGTCTTCGCCCGCATCCAGCGCGCAAACCAGCACGCAGGGATCGAAACGCTGCAGCACGGTCCCACGCCCCTCCGTCATTTCCAGCGTTGGCACATGGGCTTCGCGCGGGCACCGGACAGCCTGCTGCAGAAACTGAGCCACGAACAATGGACGCGCACCGTGCCCTGGCTCGAGGACGAAGAAGCAGCATCGCCCGGCCTGGGACACCTGCTGGCATTCTGGAACCAGGCCACGCATACCGCCGCCTGACGTCGTCGCCGGGTCACGCCCAGCGGTTCGGTTTCCCGCGCTTGCTCGATTCGTCCATCGGCACCACGCAGAAGCGGTGGCCGGTGGGGGCTTCCATCACCCACCAGCGGTCGCGCACGTGCTGGATGCGCTTGGCGCCCAGCGCTTCCAGGCGGGCCACCTCGGCCTCGATGTCGTCGGTCTCGATGTCCAGGTGCAGGCGTGATGCGTGCGCCACCTTCTGCACCTCGATGTGCAGCCCGCCGGGGCCGGGTTCGAACTTGTCGTAGATGCCCAGACCGCCGTCGTCGGGATGGGTGACCTTCAACCCGAGCGCGGCGCTCCAGAACGCGGAAGCGGCGGGCAGGTCGTCGACCTGGCTGTCGATGATGAAACCGGCAAGGCGGCTGCGATGGGCCATGGTGTGCTCCGGGCAGTGGAAAGGTGCGGTCAGTCCCAGACGTTGGGTTCGGCGGCGCCGGCACGGTCACGCAGGCGCACGATGCAGAAACGGTGCCCTGTCGGGGCTTCCATCACCCACCAGCGCTTGACGAAGCCGATGCGCTTCGCGCCCAGCGCTTCGAGGCGGTCCGCTTCGGCATCGATATCATCGCTTTCGATGTCCAGGTGCACGCGCGAGGCATGGCTGACGCGCTGGACTTCGACATGCAGGCCGCCCGGTGCGTTTTCCAGTTCGGCGTAGCGTGCCTCACCGTCCTCGTAGGTCTCGCCCTGCGCCAGGCCGAGTGCGCGGCTCCAGAACGTGGCGGCGGCATCGTGGTCATCACCCTGGCAGTCGATGATGAAACCCGCCAATCGGCTGCGATGGGTCATGGGACACCTTGCGGGCGGGTGTCACCCGCCGTTCTCCGGATGCATCCAGCATAGCCGTGCCTGCGGTCAGCGCGCAGGCGACGGCGCCCGCGATCACGCCGGCAGGGCGAGATCGTCGATCAAGGCCTTCAGGAAGCGCGCGGCTTCGCCACCCGTGCAGGCCCGGTGGTCGAAGGTCACCGACAGCGGGACCACCTTGTGCGATTCGAACCCGCCCATCACCGGGGTGACCTGGTGGCGCGCGCGGCCCGCGGCCACGATGGCCACGCACGGCGGCACCACCACGGGCGTCGCGTAACGCCCGGCGAACATGCCGAAGTTGGACAGCGAAATGGTGTAGCCGCTCAGCTCCGAGGCGGGAATGCTGCGGTCGGCCACCTGCGTGCGCAGCCGGTTGATGCCTTCGCGCACGCCTTGTGCGTCCATGATGTCGGCATTACGCAGCGCCGGCACGAACAGGCCGTCGTCGGTGTCCACGGCGACGCCGATGTCCACCTGCGGGTGCAGCGTGCGGGTGAGCTTGTCGCCGTCGAACCACGCGTTCATCGCGGGCACCGCCTTGCAGGCGCGCACGATGGCGCGCACCAGGCGCACGGTCATGTCGTTGCCGGGCTGCCAGGCATGCACGTCGGCGTCGTCGCTCAACGTGGTGGGCACCACCTTGGCATGCGCGTCGGCCATCACCCGCGCCATGTTGCGGCGGACGCCCTTGAGCTGTTCCGGCTGGCCGCTGGCGGATACGCCCGGGGGCTGTGTGCGCATCGGCTTGCCGGAGGCCGACAGCGCGGTGCGCTGTGGCGCCACGGCCGACGCGGTGTCAGCGTTCGCCGCGCGCACCGACACCTGCGCACTGGACACACCGGCGCGCGCAGAACCCTGGGCTGCCGCCTGTTTCACGTCCTGCATCGTCACCGCGCCGTCGGCACCGGTGGCGCGCACGCGGGTCAGGTCCACGCCCAGCTTTTTCGCCGTCGCGCGCACCGCCGGCATCGCCTTGATGCCGCCGACTGCGACCGCCTGCTCGGTGTGGATGGCGTTGGAAGACTGCATGGCGCCGACCACGGTGCCGGCGTCATCGCGTTCGGTCTCGGCCTTGGCGGGCGTGGCCTCGACGGCCACCGCCGACACCGGTGCCGCGGTGTCCTTCGGCGGTCCGTGGTGGTGGCCGGTGTCCTGGCCTTCCGCGCGCTGCGGCAGGGTGGGGTCGGGTTCGAACACGGCCAACATGCTGCCGGTGACGACCACGTCACCCGCGCCACCCGCGAGCCTCACCACCTTGCCGGAGACAGGCGAAGGCACTTCGACGACGGCCTTGGCGGTTTCCATCGACACCAGCGGTTCGTCGAGCCGGATCACGTCGCCCTCCTTGACGAACCATTCGACGATGGTCGCGTCCGGGAGGCCTTCACCCAGGTCGGGAAGATGGAAGGTCTTGCTGTCGCTCATGCGGGTTTCTCTTCTGAAGGCGGTTCTGTAGGGGATTCTGCGGGAGGGGATGCCGTGAAGGGTTCCAGGTTGCGCGCGGGGATCCAGCCGGTGGTGCCCAGGACATTCTCGGCCCACCACCAGTGCGCGATCTCGTGGTGCAGCACCAGCACTTCGCCGGCCTCCGCATCCAGCTCGCGCGTGTCGTAATCGTCACGGGCTCTGGCCGCGCCACGTTCGGCATCGAACATCGCCGCCGGCATCCAGCCGCCCAGTCCGCTGGCCAACGTGGCCCAGACGAAATGCGGCCAGTCGATGTCGCGGTCGCCCAGCGTCACCGTGTCGCCGGCCACGACGCGGATGGCCGGGCGGTCCGGCGCGCGGTGCGTCACGATGACCCGCGCGCGTTTCATCACCCGTTGGCCAGTGCGCGCTTGGCCGCCGCGACGATCTTGTCGACGCTGGGCAGGTACTTCATCTCCAGGCGGAACAGCGGGATGTGGGTGTCGAAGCCGGTCACGCGCTCGACCGGCGAGAGCAGGTCGTACATCGAATGTTCGGCCAGGCGCGCGGCGATCTCGGCGCCGAAGCCCGCGGTGCGCGGCGCTTCGTGCACGATCACGCAGCGCCCGGTCTTGCTGACCGACTCGGCGATGGTGTCGAAGTCCAGCGGCTTGAGCGTGGCCACGTCGATCACTTCCGCGCTGATACCGTCGGCGGCCAGCTTGTCCGCCGCTTCCAGCGTTTCCTTGACCTGCGCACCCCAGGTGACCAAGGTCACGTCGGTGCCGTCGCGCAACACGAAGCACACGTCCAGCGGCAGCGCTTCGCCGTCGTCGGCCACCACTTCCTTGTACTGGCGGTAGATGCGCTTGGGCTCCATGTAGATGACCGGATCCGGATCGCGGATCGCCGCCAGCAACAGACCGTAGGCGCGCTGCGGCGAGGACGGCATCACCACGCGCAGGCCGGGCACGTTGGTGAAGATGGATTCGTTGGCTTCGGAATGGTGTTCCGGCGCGCGGATGCCGCCACCCCACGGCACGCGCAGCACCATCGGGCAGTGCAGACGGCCGCGCGTGCGGTAGCGCATGCGCGCGGCATGGCAGATGATGTGGTCGACCATCGGATAGACGAAACCGTCGAACTGCGCTTCGGCCACCGGCTTCATGCCCTGCACGGCCAGGCCGACGGTAAGGCCGGCGATGGTGGTCTCGTCCAGCGGCGTGTCCAGCACGCGGTCGGCGCCGAAGCGCTGCTGCAGGCCGGCGGTGGCGCGGAACACGCCACCGTTCACGCCCACGTCCTCGCCCAGCACCATCACGGTGTCATCGTGCGCGATCTCCCAGGCCAGCGCCTGGGTGATGGCCTCGATCAGGGTGATGGCGGTCGGGGTGGCGACGGCATCGGTGGCCTTGTGGGTTGCCACGGTCTTGTTCTCCATCACGGCACTCATGAGCGGCCCTCCGCGGCCAGCGCGGCGGCGCGCTGCTGCAGCAGTTCCGGTGGCGGATCGGCGTAGAGATAGTCGAACATCGCTTCGACCGGCTGCACCGGCGTATTGAGGTAGGCGTTGACTTCCTCGTCCACGCGCAGGCCGCATTCTTCCTTCCAGGCGGCTTCCTCGGTTTCGCTCCATGCGCCCTGCGCGGTCAGCCAGGTGCGCAGGCGCGTCACCGGTTCCCGCTCCCAGCCTGCCTTCACTTCGGCATCGTCGCGGTAGCGGCGCGCATCGTCCGCGGTCGTATGGTCGGACAGGCGATAGGTGACGAACTCGATCACCGTGCCGCCCTGGCCCTTGCGGGCGCGCTCGGCGGCGCGGCGCATGCCTTCCAGCACGGCGATCAGGTCGTTGCCGTCCACCTGCAGGCAGTGCAGCCCGCCCGCCAGGCCTTTCTGCGCGAGCGTCTGCGCGCCGGTCTGCGCCTTGCGCGGCACGGAAATGGCCCAGCCGTTGTTGATCACGCACAGCACCAGCGGCAGTTCGTACGCACCGGCGGAATTGAGCGCGGCGTAGAAGTCCGTCTTCGACGAACCGCCATCGCCACAGGTGGTCACCGCCATGTAAGGCTGCTTGCGCAGCTTGAATGCCAGCGCCGCCCCGGCCGCATGCAGGCACTGGGTGGAGATCGGCACGCTCCAGGCGAAGTCGTGCCTGGCCACCTTGAAGTCGTTGCCGCGTTCGTCACCGCCCCAGTACATCAGCACGTCACGCGGCTCCACGCCGCGCATGAACTGCGCGCCGTACTCGCGGTAACTGGGGGCGAAGACGTCTTCCGGCTTCATCGACGCGCCGATGCCGACGTGGGTGGCCTCGTGGCCCAGGCAACTGGCATAGGTGCCCAGCTTGCCGGTGCGCTGCAGCGCGATGGCCTTGGTGTCGAAGGTGCGCACGAACAGCATCTGCTTGAACAGCTCGCGCAGGCGCGGGATGTCGCGCCCGGATTCGGGCAGGTCGTTGCGCACGAGGGTGCCGTCCGGCCCCAGGTACTGCAGGTATTCGATCTCGAAGGTTGCGGCGATGGTCATCGGGTACGGTTCGCTTGTCGGCCGTCGGAAATGGTTTCAGATGTAATTTTAGGGAATGCCGGCGTCGCAGCCTTCGTGCATTGCAGCAAGACGATGGCGCATGGCATACCCGTCCACGGGAAAATGGCGTGAAAACAGACGCTTGCCATGTGTCGTGCGGTGTCAGCGCCGCGGACGTGAACAGGGCAGGGAGCGTGATGCGCATCCCGCGCTGCGCCGTGGGCACGCGCGGAAACGAACAAGGGCGCGGATGACCGCGCCCTTGTCGACCGCATCCTGCGGTGGACGTTCAGCGGATGCGCTGTGTCAGCCGGTCGCGGTTGTTGCCTGCGTCCGGGTCGGGCGTGTTGCTGCTGACGACGGCTTCGAACTCGAACATCGTCCCGCGTTTGGGCTTGCCAGGTACCACCATGGCGAACGCCAGGGTCTGCACGCTGCGCGGCATCGCGCCGCGACGCGTGCATTCCGCCGTCGATCCCTCGGGAGTGTCGCGTACCCGCGTGCAGCTCCAGCCCGTGGGTGCGGCGACGGCGGCGTAGCTGGCATCCACGTTGCTGGTCAGTACCACCTTGACCTGTTCGGCTGCATCCGGCCCGGCATTGCGCACCGGGACCAGCAGCGTCGCCATGGTGCCGCGGCGCAGCGGCAGCGCGCCGCCCAGCAGTTGCACCGACAGGTCCGCCTTGCTGACCGGCAGTGCCGCCACGTCGATGGCCACCGCCGTGGTGTTGTCGGCGTTGGCCGGGTCCAGCACCGGCGAGTTCGCCGATACACCCAGCCCCAGCGTGGCGCCGGCCGTGCTGGCGGGGACGATGGCGTCGACGGCGAACAGGGCGTCCGCATTGACGGCCAGCGATGGGGTGGTGCAGGTGATGCGGGTGGTGCCTGCCGACTGTGCAGGTGCGTCGCAGGTCCAGCCCGGCGCGATGGTCGTCATCACCGGCAGCAGTTCCGCCGCGAACACGAACGCCACCGCGGCCGGCGCGGCATTGCCCGGACCGGCGTTGCGCACCGTGGCGGTGTAACGCACGGTATCGCCGACGCTGGCGCTGCTGCGGTCGGCCGAGGCCACCACCGACAGGTCGGCGCGGGCGAAGCCGGGCACGCGGATGCTCAGGCGCACCGGGTCGTGGTCGGACGAGCGTACCGGGATGGTCGCATCGCCGAAGTTGTCCACGCCGAAGTCCGCGTTGATGCGCGCGTGGTCCACGCGCAGCGCCGCGTCCATCACCAGCGCCTCGTTGACCAGCACGTGGTCCAGCGTCTGCGCATTGCCCTCGAAAACGTACGAGTAGCGTTGCGCGGGATCGGCGATCAGCTGCGATCCGTCCACCAGCGGCGTGGTCAGCGGACTGTCGATGAAGGTCAGCACCTGGTCCGCGGGCGCTTCGTCGCCGCGGATCACGCCCATCACGTCAACGTAGCCGTCGTTGAACTCGAAGGCGTTGAAGTCGCCGACCAGCACGATCTTCTCGCCCGGGTTCGCCACCTGCATCTGCTCCACCAGGCCGGCCAGGTAGGCCGCCTGCACGCCGCGCTTCACCCGGACGCGTTCGCCACCGGTGGCCCAGCCGCTGCTGCCGGGCAGGGTGTCGTTGATGTCGTTGAGCGAACGCAGGTGGTTGACGATGACGGTGACGGGGTAGCTGCTGCTGGCGTCCTGGTGCACGCGGGCGCGCAGGCGCAGCGGCGGACGATCGTTCAACAGGCTGGTGCTGCCATCCGGGTTGTCCAGCGTGGTGGTCTTGCCGAACTGCGCCACGTCCAGCACTTCGACGCGGGCGACGCCGCCGGCGGTGGCGCGTGTGCTGACCAGGAAACCCACGTTGATGCCGCCGACGTCGTTGCCGGGCTCCAGGTACGGGACATAGCCGGGACGGCGGGCGCAGGTGGCGTCGATGCGCTCGGACAGCAACTGCAGCACGCGCAGGTTTTCAACTTCCACCACGCCCAGGATGTCGGGCGCCTTCAGCGAGTCGCAGATCGCCAGCGAAGCCTTGGCAAGACGCTTGTCCAGCGCCTGCGGCGTCAGCGTCACCGCACCGTTGCTGTCGTTGATCTCGTCGAACAGCCGCAGCAGGTTGAAGCTGCCGATGGTGACTTCGTCGTAACGCGCGTCTTCGACGGCGCGCGGCGCGATGCCGCCACTGACCGACGGCGGCGTGGCCGTGTCGGGCAGCAACGCCCAGGTGCCCGCGAAGTAATCCAGCGCACCGACCAGGCCGGCCACGTTGGCGCCGGTGTCCACCGGGATCGGGAGTGCACCCACCTGGCCGCGGCTGCGCACCATCAGGCGTTCCTGGTTGGTGTCGAAGCGCGGCGGGTTCTTGCCCGCGGGGATCGGCGTGACATCCAGTACGCCGATGCCGGTTTCGCGGAACGGGCGCGCCACGTCCGGCAGTGCGACGTGGAAGACGCCATCGGTGGAAGCATTGGCGTCGTTCTCGTCGATGCTGCCACCCGACGGCGCGATCACCACCGCCCGGGCCACGCTGACGCGCATGCCTTCCAACCGTTCCAGCGTGCCGGGCAGCGCGCCGGCGCCGAGGTCGGCGGCGGTCAGTTCGACCGATGCCGGCAGGGCCACGCCGGTTTCCAGCAGTTCCACGCTCGGCGTGACGATCTCGGTGATCGCCAGCTGGTGCGGGTTGGAGGAGGGCGTGAACTCGTCCACGGTGCCGGTGACGCGCACGCGGTTGCCCACGGCGGCCGTGGCCGGGGGCGCGCTGCTGGTGAAGACGAAGATGCCTTCCGACGTGGCGGGGTTGCCGTCATCGTTGGCGGCCTGCAGGAAGAAGCCGTTGTTGAACTTCAACGCGGTGACGATGCCTTCGGTGACCACGCGCTTGCCGTCATGCGGCGACAGCAGGCCAATGCCCTGGATCTGCGCGATGGTCAGCGCCAGCGGCGGATCCGGCGGATCCGGCGGCGCGGCGCCGCTGTTGCGCGGGTTCGGCGCACCGACGGCGAAGTCGGCGCCGTTGACGTTGGTGTCGATGCTGCCGTCGCCATTGCGCAGCGCGGCGGTGGTGTTGCTGAGCGTGGCGGTCGGCACGTTGCCTTCGGAACAGTTGGCCGCGCTGCCGAAGCCGACGAAGTCGGCGACATTCGCATCGGCGGTGGGGCAGGTGCCGGTCAGCGCGGTGGTGCTGCGGCTCAACGCGACCTTGCCCGCCGTGCCCGCCATGGCGATCGTGCCCGTGGCGTCGGGCGTGGGAAGGTCGACGGTGCCGCCGGCGCCCTGCGCCTGCTGGATCAGATAGAAGCCGCCGGCCGGGATGGTCCCGCTCAGGTTGGTGCGGCTCCAGGTGCTGCCGGCGGACGAGGCGTACTGCACGCTCCAGCCGCCCAGGTCGACGGCGGTCGGCCCGTTGTTGCGCAGTTCGATGAAGTCATTCCTGAGGGTGGCGCCCGAGTTTCCGCCGCCGCCATAGACCTGGCTGATGACGACCTGCGCGTGCGCCGATGTGGCCGCAAGCAGGCTCGCCAGGGAAAAGAGCAAGGCCGCGATGCGGCCGCGTGGCATTTCCATGGAACAGACTCTCCCTCTGTGGTGTGGACGCCGCCCCCTGTCGATGGCGAACCCGCCACCGGCCGACGCACTGTAGCCGAAGGGTCGGCCCGGTGCATTGCAGGGCCATGACATACGTGGCGGTTTTTGTTGGGCTTTGCCGGCAAGCAGGAAGCCCGCCGAGCGCAATCGGTTACGCTTCGGCCATTGCTGCGACCGCAGCGCTCCCCCGAACCGCCTGATGCCTGTCGAGAAGAACGAACGCCCGCTGGAAGCCGGCATCCACACCGATCTTTCTGGCCGGATGAGCTACGGCGGCTACCTGCGGCTGGACCAGCTGCTGTCCGCGCAGCAGCCGGTGTCGGACCCGATGCACCACGACGAGATGCTGTTCATCGTGCAGCACCAGGTGTCCGAGCTGTGGATGAAGCTGATGATCCACGAGCTGCGCGCGGCCATCGACTTCCTGCAGCGCGACCAGGTCTGGCAATGCCGCAAGGTGCTGGCGCGCAGCAAGCAGGTGCTGCGCCAGCTGACCGAGCAATGGTCGGTGCTGGAAACGCTGACGCCTTCGGAATACATGGGCTTCCGCGACCTGCTGGGCCCGTCCTCCGGCTTCCAGTCGCTGCAGTACCGCACCATCGAGTTTCTGCTGGGCAACAAGAACGCCGCCATGCTCAAGGTGTTCTCGCACGACCCGGCGGGGCACGCGGGACTGGAAGCGGTGCTGGACGCGCCCAGCCTGTACGACGAATTCCTGAAGTACCTGGCGCGCTTCGGCCACGCCATCCCCGCGCAGCACCTGCAACGCGACTGGCGGCAGGCGCATGCGTCCGACGCGGCGCTGCTGCCGGTGTTCGAAGCCATCTACGAGGACACCGACCGCTACTGGCGCGAGTATTCGCTTTGCGAAGACCTGGTGGACCTGGAAACGCAGTTCCAGCTGTGGCGCTTCCGCCACATGCGCACGGTGATGCGCATCATCGGTTTCAAGCGCGGCACCGGGGGCTCCAGTGGCGTGGGCTTCCTGCGGCAGGCGCTGGAACTGACCTTCTTCCCGGAATTGTTCGAGGTGCGCACCACCATCGACGGCCAGCCGGGGTCTTCGCAGGCCTATTGAGGCCGCCCTGTTCAGCCCGGGAAATCCCGGCGAATTCAGCGGGTTACCGGGTGGCCGCCCTGCGCCGGACGCCAGCACAACGATGTTTCAGCCATTTGACGCGGCCCCGGCGGGTCGGTAATCCTCCCGGGTCCCGTGCGTTTCGCACGGTCTTGTCATTCCTGAATCATTTGAAGGGGGAGCCCGCATGAGCGGAGCCGTCGATACGCAAACGCCGGGGCACGTGCCCGAATACGCCCAGGTCATGGGCCACCCGCGTCCGCTCTGGATGCTGTTCATGACCGAGTTCTGGGAACGCTTCGCCTTCTACGGCATCCGCTGGGCGCTGGTGCTGTACATCGTCGCGCAGTTCCATGGCGGCAGCGGCACGGGCGAAGCCCCGGCCAACCAGATCTACGGCGCCTACCTGGCGCTGGTGTATGCCGCGGCGATCTTCGGCGGCTACGTGGCGGACCGCGTGATCGGCTATCAGCGCTCCATCCTGGTGGGCGCGGTGATCATGGCAGCGGGTCTGTTCATGATCGCGGTGCCCGACGAGAACATCTTCCAGCTGGGCCTGGCCACGATCATCGCCGGCAACGGCCTGTTCAAGCCCAACATCTCGACGATGGTCGGCAAGCTCTACACCGTCACCGACGAACGTCGCGATTCCGGCTTCACCCTGTTCTACATGGGCATCAACCTGGGTGCGATGGTCTCGCCGCTGCTGACCGGCTGGTTGGCCGAGAAGGTCTTCGGCGCGGAAGGCATGCCGGCGTACAAGGTGGTGTTCATCACCTCGGGCATCGGCATGCTGGTGAGCCTGGTGTGGTTCTGGTTCGGTCGCACCCAGCTCAAGGGCGTGGGCGCGCCGCCTGCCGGCGGTGAAGGCAAGGGTCGCGTGCTGATGACCGCGATCGGCGCGGTGCTGGCCATCCCGGTCATCTACTTCCTGCTGCGCCTTGGCGCGAGCACGCTGCAGTGGGTGCTGACGGCGATGTTCGTCGGCCTGGGCATCCTGTTGCTGGTGGAAGGCATCCGCAACGGACCCAAGCAGCGCGACATGGTCATCGCCATGCTGATCATCTTCGCGTTCAACGTGCTGTTCTGGTGTTTCTTCGAACAGGCGGGCAGCTCCTTCAGCTTCCTGGCGGACAAGATCGTCAACCGCGATTTCGGCGGCTGGATCTTCCCGGTGGGCTGGTTCCAGTCCGTCAACTCGGTGGCCATCATCACGCTGGCGCCGATCATGGCGTGGCTGTGGGTGAAGATGGGACGCGCCAATCCGTCGATCCCGCGCAAGTTCGGCCTGGGCCTGATCTTCAATGGCCTGGCGTTCCTGCTGCTGATGTTCGCGCTGTCCACGCTGGTGGACGGCTTCGGCAAGATCCCGTTCTGGACGCTGTTCGCGGTGTACTGGATCCAGTCCATCGGTGAGCTGTGCCTGTCGCCGATCGGCCTGTCGATGGTCACCAAGCTGGCACCGCTGCGCCTGGTCGGCTTCGGCATGGGTGGCTGGTTCCTGTCCACCGGCATCGGCAACAACCTGTCCGGCATCTTCGCCAGCCACGTGAGTGGCGAGGGCGGCATGAACGTGCAGTCGGCGCTGTCCGGTTACACCTTCGGCTTCTGGGCGCTGGTGATCCCGGGCGTGCTGCTGTTCCTGATCGCGCCGCTGATCCAGAAGCTGATGCACGGCGTGAAGTGACGCCAGGCGTCCCGGCACCGGCCGGGATTCACAGGAAAAACGGCGGCCCATGGCCGCCGTTTTTCGTTGCAGATGGGCGCGTCAGCCCTCGATGCGCTTGACGCCTTCCCCGGCCAGCTTGTCGATCAGCTGGTCCAGCATCGCGCGCTCTTCACTGGTGAGCGGCTCCAGCATGCGCTGGTGGTATTCGATGACCATCGGCGCAACCTCGTCGTAGACGCGGTAGCCCTCGTCGGTCAGCGCCAGCACCGAGCGGCGGCGGTCGTCGCCGTGGATCTCGCGCTGGATCAGCGCGCGTTCCAGCAGGCGGGCCACCGCCCGGCTGACTGCCACCTTGTCCATCGCGGTACGCGTGGCGACCTCACCCGCGGACAGGCCCGGGAAGCGCCCCAGCACCGCCATCACCCGCCATTCGGTGATGGCCAGGCCGAAGCGACGGTGGTATTCCCGGGAGATCGCGCTGCTGATCCGGTTGGACAGCACGCTGAGCCGGTAGGAGAAAAGCCGGTCGAGGTCGAATTCGGCATGGAGGGCGGGGCTGGCTGGCTGGCTCATGCTGCGTTGCTACTTGTGGTTGGTTTCAATTGAAACTATAAAGGGAGGCGCGACATCCGTTCGCTGTGCCGGCTTCCCGGCGGACCGCCCACGATTGTAGGAGAACCTCCATGAGCGCATATCCCCAGCAGGGCATGCAAGCCGTCACCTTCGACAACCCGATGGGCATCGACGGCTTCGAGTTCGTCGAGTTTGCCGCACCGGCAGGCCAGGCCGGCCACCTGCACGATTATTTCGCCAAGCTCGGTTTCGTCCAGGTCGCGCGCCACAAGACCCGCGCCATCAGCACGTACCGGCAGGGCGACTGCACGTTCCTGATCAACGAAGACCCCGACTCCTTCGCGGCGCGTTTCGCCGCCGAGCACGGCCCCAGCGCCTGCGGTTTCGCGATCCGCGTCAACAAGCTGGCCGAATGGGCCCGCGTGCAGGCGCTGAAGAACGGTGCCGAATCGTTCGAGACCGCCGACGAACTGACCAAGGCCGTGGCCGCCCCGGTCATCAAGGGCATCGGTGGCTGCATGCTGTACATCGTCGACCGCTACGACGACAAGGGCACCATCCACGACCCGGACTACGAGTACCTGCCGGGTGTGGACCTGCTGCCGAAGGGCTTCGGCCTGACCTTCATCGACCACCTGACCCACAACCTCTACCACGGCAACATGGCCAAGTGGGCGGACTACTACGAGCGGCTGTTCAACTTCCGCGAGATCCGCTATTTCGACATCAAGGGCGCGAAAACCGGCCTGCTCTCCAAGGCGATGACGGCGCCGGACGGCATGGTGCGCATCCCGCTGAACGAGTCCAGCGATCCGAAATCGCAGATCAACGAATACCTGGACGCCTACAAGGGTGAAGGCATCCAGCACATCGCCTGCTTCACCGACGACATCTACACCACGGTGGAAAAGATGCGCGAAGCCGGCGTCGCCTTCCTGGATACGCCCGAGACCTACTTCGAAGTGATCGACCAGCGCATCCCCGACCATGGCGAGGACGTCGCGCGTCTGGCCAAGAATGGCATCCTGATCGATGCCGACGTGGAGACCAAGCAGCGCAAGCTGTTGCAGATCTTCACCCAGAATGCGCTGGGCCCGATCTTCTTCGAGATCATCCAGCGCAAGGGCAACGAAGGCTTCGGCGAGGGCAACTTCCAGGCGCTGTTCGAGAGCATCGAACGCGACCAGATGAAGCGCGGGGTGCTGTAGGCTCGTGCCTGAAGCCCCTCTCCCGGCGGGAGAGGGGGTTGGGGTGAGGGGCAGGAGCATCACGATGACGAACCACCGCAGACCTCCCATGGCGACCCGATCCCTCGATCGTGCGCGGGAACTGCGCGGCGGTTCGACGGATGCAGAGCGCAAGCTCTGGTCTGTCCTGCGTGGAGGCAACATCGACGGGCTGAAATTCCGCCGACAGCATCCCATCCCGCCCTACACGGTCGACTTCTGCTGTTTGTCGGCCGATCTGGTGGTTGAAGTCGACGGATCGCAACACTCGGAAGAATCTGATCGCGCGCGGACCCGGTTTCTTGAGTCGAAGGGTTTCACTGTCCTGCGCTTCTGGGACAACGACGTACTGATGCAGATTGAAGCGGTGGTCGAGGCGATCTGCCGGACCGTCTCACCATCGCCCCTTACCCCAACCCCTCTCCCGTCGGGAGAGGGGCTTTAAAGGCATTCGAGAATGAAGACCTCCACAGACTACGGTTACATGACCGGCTTCGCCAACCACTTCGCCACCGAGGCGATCCCCGGCACGCTGCCGGAGGGCCGCAACTCGCCGCAGCGCGTGGCGCATGGGCTGTATGCCGAACAGTTGAGCGGCACCGCGTTCACCGCGCCGCGCAGCGAGAACCGGCGCAGCTGGCTGTACCGCATCCGTCCGGCGGCGATGCACGGTACGTTCGCCCCGTACGGGCAGCAGCGGCTGCACAGCGACTTCAGCGCAGGCCCGGTATCGCCCGACCAGATGCGCTGGTCGCCGCTGCCGGTGCCGGAGGCGCCGACGGACTTCGTCGATGGCCTGTACACGATGGCCGGCAACGGGGCGCCGGAAGCCATGCATGGCGTGGGCATCCACCTGTACGCGGCCAACCGGTCCATGCAAGGCCGCTACTTCTACGATGCCGATGGCGAATTGCTGATCGTGCCCCAGCAGGGGCGGCTGCACATCGCGACCGAACTGGGCGTGCTGGACATCGAACCGCAGCAGATCGCGGTGATCCCGCGGGGCGTGCGTTTCCGCGTCGACCTGCCGGACGGGGCCTCACGCGGTTATGTGTGCGAGAACTTCGGCGCACCGCTGCGCCTGCCTGACCTGGGGCCGATCGGCTCCAACGGCCTGGCCAATCCGCGCGACTTCGAGACGCCGGTCGCCGCCTACGAAGACCTTGAAGGCGCGTTCGAACTGGTGGCGAAATTCCAGGGCCACCTGTGGCGCGCCGACATCGGGCATTCGCCGCTGGACGTGGTGGGCTGGCATGGCAATTACGCGCCGTACCGTTACGACCTGCGCCGTTTCAACACGATCGGCTCGATCAGCCACGACCACCCGGATCCGTCGATCTTCCTGGTGCTGACCTCGCCCAGCGATACGCCGGGCGTGGGCAACATGGATTTCGTGATCTTCCCGCCGCGCTGGCTGGTGGCGCAGGACACCTTCCGGCCGCCGTGGTTCCACCGCAACATCGCCAGTGAATTCATGGGGCTCATCCATGGCGTCTACGATGCCAAGGCCGAAGGCTTCGCGCCCGGCGGTGCCTCCCTGCACAACTGCATGACCGGCCATGGCCCGGACGCGGCGACCTTCGAGAAAGCGTCGGCCGCCGACCTGTCGAAGCCCGACGTCATCACCGGCACGATGGCCTTCATGTTCGAGACGCGAGCGGTGATCCGGCCCACGGCACAAGCCGTCCAGGCCGCGCACCGGCAGCGCGATTACCAGGCCTGCTGGTCGGGCCTGCGCAAGCACTTCGTGCCGCCGGCCGGCTGAGCGGCGCACGCGGCGTTCAATCGAGCGCCGCTTCGGTTTCCGCCGGCGCGCTCGCACCCAACGCGTGCAGGTATTCCTGCGGCAGCACCTCGCCCAGGCGTTCGCGGATGCGGTGTGCCAGCGAGACCGCGACACGCGACTGCAGGAACTGCAGCGCCGCGGCCAGTGCCGACACCGTGGTGGCGTCATCGGGACAGGACTGCAGCTGCCGGCGATAGGCGGCGGCCTCGTCGTCGCGTTGCAGTTCCAGCATGCCGGCCAGATAGACGCGCGCGGCAACCAGCGAGCGGCGGGGCGTGCTGGGGGGCGCCTTCGGTTCCGGCGGCGCGGGGGCGGGTGCAGGGATGGTGCCGGTCAGGTAGCCGCCTTCTTCAAGACGCTGCAGCAGCGTCGCCGCGTCGGCGCCCAGCATGCCGACCAGTTCCGCCACATCGCGCTGGCCGTCGCACAGGATCAGTGCACGGCGTTCGCGCATGCCCAGCGAGCCGCGATGCGACTGCAGCGTCTGTCGGGCCAGGTCGGTCTTTTGCGGTCGCATGGGGGCGTGCCAGCGGGATCGGCCGCCCACGCTAGCGGCAGCGGATGAAACCCCGGTGACAGGCCGCAACATGGGGGCGGGCCGCTTCGCAAAGGGTTAACGCCGTGTCGTTAGTCTTCCCGGTTACCCCTACGGAGAGATGCCCATGAAGTCGATGCTGCCGATGGTGTTGGTGATGACCAGTGCGTTGCTCGTGACCGCGTGCAAGCAGCCGGAGGCGCCGGTGGAACCGGTGACCGCCCCGCTGTCCACGGCCGCCAGTTCGCCGGTCGCCGCCACGCCTGCGCCGGCACCGGCGGCCACGGACACCGCCGCTCCGGCCGGTCCGGTCAGCCAGGCCAGCTTCCTGGGCTACGGCGACATGAAGCTGGGCAGCACCATCGAGGAGGCGCGCACCGCGTGGGGCGGCGAATTGAACGGGGCACCGATGGAAGGCACCACCTGCCATTACCTGTGGCCGAAATGGATCAGCCGTCCTTCCGAATTCGCTTTCATGATGGAAGAAGGCAAGTTCGTCCGCTACGACGTCGGCACCGACAAGGAAACCGCACCCGGTGGCGGCAAGGTCGGCATGAGCGCCGACGAGTTGAAGAAGCTCTACGGCGATGCGCTGAAGTCAGCGCCGCACAAGTACACGCAGGGTGGCCAGTACCTGTCGCTCGACGCGGGCGACGTGGCGCCGACGCGGCTGGTGTTCGAAGCCGATGCCGTGGGCAAGATCACGTCGTGGCGGGTCGGCCTGTCGCCCCAGGTGGACTACGTGGAAGGCTGCTCCTGAGCCGATCCGCCGTTGGCGACCAGGCAGGGCGCTGGCCCTGCCGTCGCACGCGGGCATAGAATCGCCGCACACCACACGGGAAGGGGACGGCGATGACGGAAGCCTGGGGATACTTCGCACTGGGCCTGCTGCTGCTGGCGTTGGGCGGCGATTCCATCGTCAAGGGCGCATCCGGGCTGGCGCAGCGCGTCGGCGCCTCGCCGTTCGTGGCGGGCCTGCTGCTGATCGCCTTCGGCACCTCGCTGCCCGAGCTCGCGGTCAACGCGCGCGCGGCCTGGGTGGGCGCGCAGGAACTGGCGCTGGGCAATGCGGTGGGCAGCAACATCGTCAACCTCGGCCTGACCCTGGGGCTGGCCGCGCTGGTGGCGCCGGTGCTGATCCGCATGCGCGTGCTGTCGCCGCTACTGGTGCTGCTGGCGGTGGCGACGCTGGCGCTGATCGTGTTCGGCCTGGACGGCGTGGTCAGCCGGGGCGAGGGCGCCGCATTGCTGCTGGGTTTCGTGGCGATGCTGGCGTTCGTGCTGGCGCGCGCACCGCGTGAGTCGCAGGAGATCCGTGCCGAAGTCGAAGCGTTCGCCAACACCCGCGTGGTGTTGTGGATGAACCTGCTGCGCTTCGTGGTGGCCGCGGTCCTGCTGTATTACGGCGCACGCTACGTGGTGCAGGGTGCACCGATGATCGGCGCGCACTGGGGTCTGTCGCCGCTGCTGACCGGCCTGCTGCCCGTCGCGATCGGCACGGCGCTGCCGGAAGTGGCGGCGGCGGTGATGGCCGCGCGGCGCGGGCAGGGCGACATGGTGGCCGGGCATGTCATCGGCTCGAGCCTGTTCAATCTGCTGGTCGTGGTCGGTGGCATGGCGGCCTTCCGGCCGTTGCCGCTTCCGGAGTCGTTCGTGCGGCTGGAACTTCCCGCCGCCATCGCCTTCGTGCTGGTGCTGTATCCCATGTTGCGTGGCGACCTGAAGGTCAGTCGCGCCGAGGGCGGGATCCTCGTGGCGGCGTTCGTCGGCTGGGTGCTGCTGGAGATCGCGCTGCTGCGCTGATCGCAACGTCGTGTGGCCTTGATCGCCCGATGCGGGCAGGGAGGCGTGCGGGCCTGTTAAACTCGGGCATTGCTCGCGAATGACGAATTCCCTGCAACGCAAGGCGGTTGATGATCCCTTTCCTTGAAATCCTGCTGGCCCTGCCGTTCGTGTTGGCGCTGGTGGTGGCGTTGGCGCGCGGCGTATCGCGTGGCACGACAGCCTGGCTGGCGGCGTCCGCGCCGGTGCTGGGCCTGCTGATCCTGGCCTGGCTGACGCCTGCCGTGCTGGCCGACCACACGGTCCGGGGCGAGCATGCATGGCTGCCGCAGATCGGCCTGGCCTTCTCGTTGCGGCTCGACGGGCTGGCATGGATGTTCGCCGGCATGGTGCTGGCCATCGGTGCGCTGGTGGTGATGTACGCGCACTACTACCTGGGCCGCAACGACAGCGCGCCACGCTTCTACGCCTACCTGCTGCTGTTCATGGGCGCGATGCTGGGCATGGTGCTGGCGGGCAACCTGCTGCTGCTGGTGGTGTTCTGGGAACTGACCAGCATCAGCTCGTTCCTGCTGATCGGGTTCTGGTCGCACCAGAAGGAAGCGCGCGAAGGCGCACGCATGGCGCTGGTCATCACGGGGGGCGGCGGGCTGGCCCTGCTGGGTGGCGTGGTGCTGATCGGTCGCATCGTGGGCAGCTACGAGATCGATGCGGTCTACGCGGCCGCCGACCAGATCCGCGCGAGCGCGCTCTACCCGTGGGCGTTGGTCCTGGTGCTGGCGGGCGTGTTCACCAAGAGCGCGCAGTTCCCGTTCCACTTCTGGCTGCCGCATGCGATGGCGGCGCCCACGCCGGTGTCGGCCTACCTGCATTCGGCGACGATGGTGAAGGCGGGCGTATTCCTGCTGGCACGGCTGCATCCCGCGCTGGCCGGCACGGATCTGTTCTTCTACGTGGTCAGCACGGTGGGCGCGCTGACGTTGCTGATCGGCGCGTGGAACGCGATCTTCCAGCACGACCTGAAGGGCATGCTGGCGTATTCCACCATCTCGCACCTGGGGCTGATCACGCTGCTGTTCGGCCTGTCCAAGCCGATGGCGGTGGTGGCGGCGCTGTTCCACATCCTCAACCACGCCACGTTCAAGGCGTCGTTGTTCATGGCCGCGGGCATCATCGACCACGAGACCGGCACCCGCGACATCCGCCGGCTGGGCAACCTGCGTCGTTCGATGCCGTTCACCAGCGCGCTGGCGATCATCGCGTCGCTCGCGATGGCCGGCATTCCGCTGCTCAACGGCTTCCTGTCGAAAGAGATGTTCTTCGCCGAAGCGCTGGAGATCGACCAGCAGGGCCCCGTGCGCGTGGCGATGATCGTCGCCGCCTTCCTGGCCGGCGTGTTCGGCGTGGCGTACAGCCTTCGCTTCGTCTACGAGACGTTCTTCGGCACGGGGCCGCGCGCGCTGGACCGCGTTCCGCATGAGCCGCCGCGCTGGATGAAGATTCCGGTGGAAGTGCTGGTGGTGGCGTGCCTGGCGGTAGGCGTCGTGCCGGCCTGGACCATCGCGCCCGCGCTGCACGCCGCCGCGCTGTCGTTGCTGGGCGAGCGCATGCCGGCGTACAGCCTGGCGGTGTGGCACGGCTTCAACCTGCCGCTGCTGATGAGCGTGGGCGGCATGATCGGTGGCGTCGCGCTGTATTTCGGCTTGCGCAGGTTGCTGGACCTGCATGCGCTGATGCGGCGATCGGTCGGGCGTGCGCTCTTCCAGTTCAACCTGGAGGCGGCCTTCCGGTTGGCGGCGCGCTTCACCGGCATGTTGGCCAACGGCAGCCAGCAGCGCAGCCTCGTGTGGCTGGTGGTGGCCGCGCTGGTGGCGGGAACGCTGCCGTTCGCGGCCGACCTTCGCCTCCCCACGCCTCGACTGCATGCGATGCCGGCCTTCGGCTGGCTGCTCTGGCTGGGCCTGGTGGCCGCCACGGTCATGACCGTCGTGCTGTACCGGCAGCGCCTGCTGGCAGTGATCGTGGTCGGCGTGGCCGGGCTGATGGTGAGCCTGGCGTTCGCATTCCTGTCGGCGCCGGACCTGGCACTGACGCAGCTGCTGGTGGAAATGGTGACGCTGGCGCTGATCCTGCTGGCGATGAACTACCTGCCTTCCGCATCACCGGTCGAACGCAGCACCCTGCGTCGCGTCCGCGATGCCGCCATCGCACTGGTGGCGGGCACGGGGGTGGCGGTGCTGGCCTATGCGGTGATGACCCGGCCGGCCGACACGATCGCCGGCGAGCTGCTGGCGCGGTCGTTGCCGGAGGCTTACGGCAGCAACGTGGTCAACGTGATCCTGGTGGACTTCCGTGGCTTCGATACCTTCGGCGAGATCACCGTGTTCGGCATCGCCGCGCTGGTGGTGCACGCGCTGCTGCGAAAGGTACGGATGGCGCCGGAGAAGCGCATGCCCGGCGGTCCGGTGGACCTGCCGGTGCCTGCCGACCTGACCCAGCTGCTGTTCCCGATGGCGCTGACGGTGTCCGTTTACCTGTTCCTGCGCGGGCACAACGCACCCGGCGGCGGCTTCATCGCCGGTCTCGTGCTGGCGGTCCCGTTGCTGATGCAGTACGTGGTGCAGGGCGCGGCGTCGGTGGAATCGCGCTTCGGTTTCAACTACGTGGCCTGCATCGGCATCGGCCTGCTCGCGGCCGGGATCACCGGCGTGGTGCCGATGCTGTCCGGCCTGCCGTTCCTGACCAGTGGCCATGCCGAACCGGTGCTGCCGTGGATCGGCGAGGTCGCGCTGGCCAGCGCCATCGGCTTCGACATCGGCGTGTACCTGGTGGTCTTCGGTGGGGCCATGCTCATCCTGTCCATGATGGGCACCATCGAACCCGCCCGCCGTCGCGCGTCGCGTCGCGGCACCATCGATCCGGCGAAGCGTTCGCCCCTGACCGCGGAGCTGCGCTGATGGAAATCGCACTGGCCAGCGCCATCGGCATCCTGACCGCCGCCGGCATCTACCTGCTGCTGCGCGCGCGCAGCTTCGACGTCATTCTCGGCCTGACGCTGCTTTCCTACGCCACCAACCTGCTGATCTTTTCCGGTGGTCGCCTGTCGGTGGGGCGTGCCCCGGTGCTGCGCGATGGCGTGCCGGCCACGCTGCAGAACTACATCGATCCGCTCCCCCAGGCGCTGGTGCTGACCGCGATCGTCATCGCTTTCGCGATGACGGCGGTGACCATCGTGGTCGCGATGCGCAGCCGTTCGGACAACCATAGCGACCACGTCGACGCCAGGCTGGACGCCGAACCCTTGCCGACACCCCCGGATGGACGGGAAGCGCATCGGCAGGAGGACGCGGCGTGACGCACCTGCCTGTCCTGCCGGTCCTGCTGCCGCTGTTCACCGGTGCGCTGATCCTGCTGCTGGAGCGTCGCGGCCGTGGCGTGCAGCGTGCGTTGTCGGGCGCGGGGATGGTGGCTCTGCTGGTGGTGGTCTGGCTGCTGCTGTCGCGGGCGTCGGCCGGTGAAGTGCCGGTCTATCTGCTGGGCGACTGGCCGGCCCGTCTGGGCATCGCGCTGGTCGCGGACCGGCTGGCCGTGCTGATGCTGGTGGCCAGCAACCTGCTGGCGGCGGCATGTCTGCTGTACGCCAGTGCCGGCTGGGACCGTCGTGCACCGCACTTCCATGCGCTGTTCCAGTTCCAGCTGATGGGCCTGAATGGCGCTTTCCTGACCGGCGACGTGTTCAACCTGTTCGTGTTCTTCGAGGTCATGCTGATCGCGTCGTACGGCCTGATGCTCAGTGGCGGGCGCGATGAGCGCATGCGCGCGGGCCTGCATTACGTCACCTTCAACATCGCGGCGTCCACGTTGTTCCTGATTTCCCTCGGCCTGCTGTACGGGCTGCTGGGGACCTTGAACATGGCCGAGATGGCATTGCGCATCGGCAGCCTGCCCGCGGAGAACGTGCGGCTGGTGCAGGCGGCCGGCGGCCTGATGCTGGTGGTCTTCTGTGCGAAGGCGGCCCTGCTGCCGTTGTACTTCTGGCTGCCCGATGCGTACGCACGCACCCCTGCGGCGGTGGCGGCGCTGTTCGCCATCATGACCAAGGTGGGCCTGTATGCCGTGCTGCGGGTCGGCACGCTGCTGTTCGGCAGTGCGGCCGGTGCACTGGCTGGCTTCGCGTGGGACGGCCTGCTCTACCTGGGGCTGGCCACGCTGCTGCTCGCCGCGCTCGGCGTGCTGGCGGCGGTGCGGCTGCGCATGATGGTGGCGTACCTGGTGCTGGTGTCGGCGGCCACGCTGTTCATCGCATTCTCGCTGGACAGCGCGAACGCGATCGGCGCGGGCCTGTACTACCTGGTGCACAGCACGCTGGTGGGCGCCGCGCTGTTCCTGATCGCCGACCTGATCGGCCGCCGGCGTGGCGAGGCAGGCGACCGCCTCGACCTGGTCGCGCCGATGCCGCGCAGGACCGGGTTGGGCATCCTGTTCCTGCTGGCGGCGATTTCCGTGGCCGGGCTGCCGCCGCTGCCGGGCTTCCTGGGCAAGGTCATGCTGATGCAGGTGGTGCCGCCGGGGCGCACCGCGCTGGTGTGGACGGTGCTGCTGCTGAGCAGTTTCATGGTGCTGGTGGGGCTGGCGCGTGCGGGCAGCCGCATCTTCTGGCGGATCGACGAGGTGTCGGTGCTCGAGCCCGCGCCCATCCGCCGGATCGAGACGGCGGCCGTCGTCGTGCTGCTGGCGCTGGGCGTGGTGCTGATGGTCAGGGCCGACACGGTGATGGGCTACGTGCAGGCCGCGGCGAAGCAGCTGAGGGAACCCGCCGCGGCGATCGAACACGTGCGCGGTACCACGCCGGTGAAGCGGAGCCCATCGCCATGAGTTCGTTCGCACGCAAGCTGTTCCCGTCGGTGCCGTTCGCCGTGCTGATCTTCCTGTTCTGGCTGCTGATGGCCGACAGCGTGACACCGGGCAACCTGGTGATGGCGGCGCTGCTCGGCGTGGTGGTGCCCCTCTTCGGCGCACGCCTGGACCGCGAGTTCGCCCGCATCGGCACGTTGAAGCCGGTGCCGCGCATGCTGTGGGTGGTGGCGTGGGACATCGTGCTGTCCAACGTGGAGGTGGCGCGCCGCATCCTGGGCCCCGAATCCGCGATCACGCCGGGCTTCATCTGGGTGCCGCTGGACATCCGCAACATCCACGGCATCGCGGTGCTGACCAGCATCATCACGCTGACGCCGGGGACGGTCTCGGCGGAACTGTCGCCTGACCGCCGCTACCTGCTGGTGCACTGCTTCAACCTGAAGGACGCGCAGGCGACGATCGATGAGATCAAGCGTCGCTACGAGGCCCCGCTGATGGAGATATTCCCATGATCGAGTACGCGATCACCGGTTCGATGATGGTGGTGGGCGTGTCCATGCTGATGGCGCTGTACCGCGTGCTGCGTGGCCCCACCGTCCCCGACCGCATCCTGGCGCTGGACACGCTGAACATCGCGGCCATCGCGGAGCTGATGCTGTTCGGCATGCACCTGGGCACCGCGATCTATTTCGAGGCGGCCCTGATCATCGCGCTGCTGGGTTTCGTCAGCACGGTGGTACTGAGCAAGTACGTGATCCGGCGGGATATCGTGGAATGAACCTGGTGATCGAGATCAT